>NZ_CP118610.1:2965000-3265000 GCF_028993555.1 Ensifer adhaerens
AAGGGCGACGAGGCCCGCATCGTGCGCGCCACCATCTACTCGCGTAATCGCCATGTGCTGACCATGGCCGTCGACGACAAGGGCCGCTTCGTTCCGGGTGCGGAACCGCCGAAGCTCGACGCGGTCGCCACCGCGTTTGACGACAACGGCGCGCCGGTCATGACCAGCAGCCACGATCTGCCGCGCGTCTATGACGGCATCTACCGTGCCGCTCTTTCCTATGGCATGAGCTCCGACATGGTCGGCCTCGTCGTCAAGCTGCTCGCCAGCAACGTCGATTTCCAGGCACAGCTGAAGCCGACGGACTCGCTCGAAGCCTTCTTCTCCGTGACCGACGAGCGCGGCATGGCGACGGAAGACTCCGAGCTTCTCTATGTCCGAGCCAAATTCGGCGATGCGGTCACGGCCTTCTACCGGTTCCAGGATCCGGAAGACAATTCGATCGACTACTTCGACACCGAAGGCAAGAGCATCCGCCAGTTCCTGCTGCGCAACCCCGTGCCGAACGGCCATTTCCGCTCCGGCTTCGGCATGCGCCGCCATCCGATCCTCGGCTTCTCGCGCATGCATACCGGCGTCGACTGGGCCGCTCCACGCGGAACACCGATCATTGCCGCCGGCAGCGGTGTCGTGGAGAAGGCCAGCTGGGATTCTGGCGGTTATGGCAACCAGACGCTGATCCGCCACGCCAATGGCTACGTGTCGTCGTACAACCACCAGAGCGCCATCGCCAAGAACGTCAAGGTCGGCAACAAGGTCGTCCAGGGCCAGGTGATCGGCTGGGTTGGCACGACGGGCCTTTCGACCGGTCCGCACCTGCACTACGAGTTGATCGTCAACGGCAACAAAGTCGATCCTCTGCGCATTCGCCTTCCAGGCGGCAAGTCGCTTTCCGGCGACGCACTGGCGAAGTTCGAGAAGGAACGCGACCGCATCGACGAGTTGCTGAGCAAGGATGGCTCCGGCGCCGAAGTCGCAAGCAACTAGAGCAAGTCCCGGAAAAGTGTAAAACGGTTTTCCGTCCGGAATTGCGCAGGTGCAACGAGTTCGATCAATTCAACGTTTCGTCCAAACAATGAAATGATCTGCTCCCCTCCCCTCTTCAAAAGTCTGCACAAGCAAAAAGGCCGCCCCGAAGGGCGGCCTCAGACTGCTGACAAACCTCTGGCGCAAGCCGGAGGTTTTTGATTCATTGGGTTATGTTGAAGAAACCCGGCCTCGAACAGACCGCGCTTGAGATGGTGACGCTGGAACAGTTGGTCCCGAAGGATCACCTGCTGCGCAAGATCGATGCGGTGATCGACTTTTCCTTCATCCACGCTCGGGTTGCTGGGCTTTACTGCGCCGACAACGGCCGGCCGCCGCTCGATCCGACGTTGATGTTCAAGGCGCTGTTTCTCGGCTACCTGTTTGGGGTGCGCTCGGAGCGGCAGTTGGTGCGCGAGATCGAGGTCAATGTCGCCTATCGCTGGTTCTTGCGGCTGAAGCTGGCCGACCCGGTCTTCGATGCCTCGACGCTCAGCCAGAACCGTCGTCGCCGGTACAACGACACCTCGGTTGCCCAAGACATCTTCGATGCGATCGTCGAGCAGGCGATCGGCCACGGGCTGGTCGATGGCACGGTGCTCTACACCGACTCGACCCATCTGAAGGCCAATGCCAACAAGGGCAGATACGACCTGCAGATGATTGAGAAGTCGCGCGCCGATTACTGGGCCGATCTCGACCGGGCGATCCAGGCCGAGCGCGCCTTGCATGAGCAGAAACCGCTGAAGACCAAGGCGCGCGCGCCTGAGGTCAAGGAAACCAAGGTGTCGCGCACCGATCCCGACAGCGGCTACATGGTGCGCGACGGCAAGCCAAAGGGCTTCTTCTATCTCGACCATCGCACGGTGGACGGCCGGCACGCGATCATCACCGATACCCATGTGACGCCGGCCAACGTGCATGACAGCATCGTCTATCTCGATCGGCTGGACCGGCAACGCCAGCGCTTCGCCTTCGACGTCAAGGCGGTGGGGCTTGATGCCGGCTATGCCACGTCCGGCATTGCCCAGGGACTGGAGCAGCGCGCCATCCTCGGCGTCACCGGCTATCGCAATCCGACCCCGCCCAAAGACGGCATGATGCGCAAATCGAAGTTTGTCTACGACGGCCAGGACGACGGCTATCGCTGCCCGCAAGGCCAGGTGCTCGCCTATGCCACCACCGACCGCAACGGCTATCGCCACTACCGCTCCGACCCGACGATCTGCCGCGATTGCCCGCTGCTGGCCTCATGCACATCGAACGCCGCCGCCACCCGCACCATCACCCGCCACGTCTGGGCCGAGGCTCGCGAGCGCACCGATGCCAATCGCCTGACCGCCTGGGGCAAGGCGATCTACAAACGCCGAAAGGAGACGGTCGAACGCTCCTTTGCCGACGCCAAGCAGCTTCACGGCCATCGCTATGCCCGCTTCCGAAGTCAAATCCGCGTCGCATGCCAGTGCCTGCTGGCAGCCGCTGCCCAGAACATCAAAAAGATCGCCATGGCGATGACCAAAGCGCCAAAGGGCAGCATGGCGTAAGCCAACGCACCCTGCTTTCTCTCCGACAAATCAAACCACAACAAAAAATGCCTGACCAAAAACAAAACCCGCCGAAAATATCGACGGGTTTGTCAGTGGTCTGAGGCCGCCCCGAAGGGCGGCCTCTGTCTTTGGTCTTATGCCTTGTCAGGCGGCTTCCTTGTCCGCCGTTGCTCCGCGCTTGAAGTTGAGGCGGTCGGAGCCCGAGAGCACCTTGACGGATGAACCATCGGGGAACTCGCCCTGCAGGATCTTCTCGGCGAGCGGGTCCTGCACGTACTTCTGGATCGCCCGCTTCAGCGGACGGGCGCCATAGGCCGGATCGTAACCCTTGTCGGCGAGGAATGCGCGAGCATCGTCCTCAAGTTCCAGCGTGATCTTGCGCTCGGCAAGCAGCTTGCGCAGCCTTTCGAGCTGGATATCGACGATCGCGCCCATCTCCGAGCGACGCAGGCGGTGGAACAGGATGATCTCGTCCACGCGGTTCAGGAATTCCGGCCGGAAGGCAGCCTTCACCACCTCCATCACCTGGTCGCGAACCGCATCGCTGTCTTCGTTTTCACCAAGCCCGACCAGATACTCCGCGCCAAGGTTTGAGGTCATGATGATCATCGTGTTGCGGAAGTCGACGGTGCGCCCCTGACCATCGGTCAGGCGACCATCATCAAGCACCTGCAGAAGCACGTTGAAGACATCCGGATGCGCCTTCTCGATCTCGTCAAACAGCACGACCTGGTAGGGCCGGCGACGGACGGACTCGGTCAATGCGCCGCCTTCCTCGTAACCGACATAGCCAGGAGGCGCGCCGATCAGCCGGGCCACGGAGTGCTTCTCCATGTATTCCGACATGTCGATCCGCATCAGCGCCGTCTCATCGTCGAACAGGAAGCGGGCAAGAGCCTTGGTGAGCTCCGTCTTGCCGACGCCGGTCGGGCCGAGGAATATGAACGAGCCGATCGGCCGGTTCGGATCCTGGAGCCCGGCGCGCGAGCGCCGGACGGCACGGGAGACCGCCTGCACGGCGTCGCCCTGGCCGACGACCCACTTCGCCAGTTCGTCTTCCATCCGGAGCAGCTTGTCGCGTTCGCCTTCCAGCATCTTGTCAACCGGGATACCGGTCCAGCGCGAAACCACGTGCGCGATGTTGTCGGGGGTCACAACCTCCTGCACCATCGGATTGGCATTGGCGTTCTCCTGGCTTTCGGCATCCGCCAATTCCTTTTCGAGCTTCGGAATGACACCGTAGGTCAGTTCGCCAGCGCGCTGGAACTCGCCCTTGCGCTGGACGATCGCCAGTTCGTTGCGGGCTTCGTCGAGCTGCTTCTTGAGATCGGCAGCACGGCCGAGCTTCTGCTTTTCCGCCTGCCAGCGGGCAGTCAGGGCCGATGCCTGCTCTTCGAGCGAAACAAGGTCGAGCTCGAGCTTCTCCAGCCGATCCTTCGACGATGCGTCGGTTTCCTTCTTCAGGGCCTCGCGCTCGATCTTCAGCTGGATGATGCGCCGGTCGAGCTCATCGAGCTCTTCCGGCTTGGAGTCCACCTGCATGCGCAGACGCGACGCCGCCTCGTCCATCAGGTCGATCGCCTTGTCCGGCAGGAACCGGTCGGTGATGTAACGATTGGAGAGGGTCGCCGCGGCAACCAGGGCCGAGTCCGAAATCCGGACCTTGTGGTGCTGCTCGTACTTTTCCTTCAGGCCACGCAGGATCGAGATCGTGTCCTCGACCGTCGGCTCCTCGACCATGACAGGCTGGAACCGGCGGGCAAGTGCCGCATCCTTCTCGACGTGCTTGCGGTATTCGTCGAGCGTGGTGGCGCCGACGCAATGCAGCTCGCCGCGGGCAAGCGCCGGCTTCAGCAGGTTGGAGGCATCCATCGCCCCTTCCGCCTTGCCCGCACCGACCAGCGTGTGCATCTCGTCGATGAACAGGATGATCTCGCCGTTTTCGGCCTGCACCTCGTTGAGAACGGCTTTCAGCCGCTCCTCGAACTCGCCGCGGAACTTCGCACCGGCAATCAGCGCACCCATGTCGAGCGCCATCAGCCGCTTGTCCTTGAGGCTTTCCGGCACGTCGCCATTGACGATGCGCAGCGCCAGGCCCTCGGCAATCGCCGTCTTGCCGACGCCGGGCTCACCGATCAGCAAGGGGTTGTTCTTGGTGCGGCGCGACAGCACCTGGATGGTGCGGCGGATTTCGTCGTCGCGGCCGATCACCGGGTCGAGCTTGCCTTCGCGGGCATCGGCCGTCAGGTCGCGCGCATATTTCTTGAGGCTGTCGAAGCCCTGTTCGGCATTGGCGCTATCGGCAGTGCGGCCCTTGCGGATGTCGTTGATCACCTGGTTGAGCTTGGTCGGGGTCACGCCGGCCTTGGCCAGTATGCCAGAGGTGGCGGCGGAACTCTCGATTGCGAGCGCAAGCAGCAACCGTTCGACGGTGACGAAGCTGTCGCCAGCCTTCTTCGCGGCCTCTTCCGCACTCGAAAAGACCCGGGCGAGCGGCTGCGACAGGTAAACGGAACCATTGCCGCCGGAAACCTTGGGGAGCTTGGCAAGTGCGGCATCGTTGCCGGCGCGCGCCTCGCGGGCGTCACCTCCGGCCCGCTCGATCAGCGAAGCGGCCATGCCTTGATCATCGTCGAGCAGCACCTTCAGCACATGCTCGGGCGTGAACTGCTGGTGTCCTTGTGCCAGCGCATAGGTCTGTGCCGACTGCAGGAAACCGCGCACGCGCTCGGAATATTTTTCAATGTTCATACTCTACCTCCATAACCCGGCAGGCCCATCTCGTGGCGCCCGTCGGTGGTTCAGGATCAGGCTCCCGCATTCGGCAAGCCTGTCAGTGTGGAGCGATCCCCGCCTTGCGCCGGATCAACGCATCCGAAGCGAATATGGGGCACCGATTTTGGAAATTAAAGAGCCGTCGCCGGTCTCTGGACGGAAATCTGCAACCCAAATATGCGACCGCCCGACGGTTTGCCAGGCGGCCGCATTTGTACTCGAGGAGGCGCGAAGCCTGTTGGTTCGCTAAGCCGCCAGCAGCGACCGTTCGGCGAATGACGCACCGAACTCTTGCATGCGGCGCACGTAGTAGGCCGGGTCGATCAAAACCTCCGGGAGATAGAGGCCGGGGGCCGAGGCTTCGCCGCCTTCTAGGCCGAGCATACGCTCCACCGCAAGCGCAATACCAAGGGCAGTTAGCGGCGCCTGACCCTCGGGGTGCACGATCTCATGGCGGTGGCCGAGAGGCCGGCCATCCCTTCCCCGTCCCACGATATCGATGACGATCTCCGTCGAAAACGGCTCGCCGCGACGCCGGCTCGCGGATTCGCTGTAGGCGAGATCCAGCCGGATATCGCCGGCATTGGTCCTGGCCGAAAGCGCCATGACATCGAAGGGTGAGTAGGCGACCGCGTCGAGTTCGACACCGTCGATGCTGACGTAGCGCGCCTTCGAATCCTCGCCGCCGGCCCAGTGGAGCTTGCCGTCCCTGACCGTCAACGCCGCAGGCGCAAGGCCGGTGATGCGATTGTAGTCGGCAAGTGCTGCCGGCCCGCCCATATCCTGTTCGTCAAGCAGAACTCCGATACGGATCGTGTCGATCGCCTCATAGGCTTTGGCGAATTCGAGGATCGGGAAGATGGCGGCGCCGGCGAGCCAATGGCTGGCGAGCAGGATCGGCGCCTTGTCCGGCGCGTGGATATACTGCGCCATCTCCGGCCCCACCTCGAATGTGCCGCTGGAAAGGCTGATATAGGGAATGCCGTGGCGCTGCGCGTAGCGCATCGAACTCAGCTTCTCGTCCTTCAGGAAGATCACGACGGCACTGAAGCGCGGCCCGTCGCCAAGGCCAAGATCCGGCCGCGCCAGATCGACACTGACGCCGATAGCGTTTCCGACCTCGCTTGCGACGGCCTCAGCCTTGCCGAGATCACGACCACCGATCGCGATCGGCAATGTCGGGTGTAGCCGGCGGATGATTTTCGCTGCCTGCGATCCAACGACCCCGGAACCGCCGATGATCAAAACAGGCTGAAACTTGCTCGACATCTTCCTATCTCCTAAACGAAAGGTGTCCGGCGGTTTGCCGAACCTACCATTAGTAAGTTACTATTAGTAGATAAGTTGCCGAACGCCACTTTCAAGAGCCGCGAGCCGACGCGAAAAGGATTGCGATCGATGGCCCCGACCAAAAGCCGAAAGCTGGCCAAGCCCGAACGGCGTGCGCAGTTGATCGAGACTGCCAAGGAGATCCTGCGCGAATGCGGGGCCGATGCGCTGACGCTCGGCCACCTCGCGGAGCGCGCCGGCGTCAGCAAGCCGATCGCCTACGAGCATTTCGGTACGCGCGAGCGGCTGTTAATCGCGCTTTCCCAGGAGATCGAAGATCGCCACGCAGCCAAGCTGCAGGCAGCACTTGAGGACGCACCGAAAGCGCTCGATGTGGTCGCCGACATCATCAGCTCGGTTTACATCGACTGCGCCGTCGACAGTGGTGAGGAATGGCAGGCCATCTCCGGGGCGCTGCGCGGCAGCGCCGACATGATAGCGACGCAGCAGCAGCAGGCCGACGACTATGTCGCTGCGATCCAGGCGGCACTCGGACCTTTCGCGAAAATCCCCGCGGACGATTTGCGCCTGCGGTGCACCGGTATTGCAGGAGCGGCCGAGGCGATCGGCCGTGAACTGATCCGCGGTCGAACAAATGAGGCGGCCGCCAGCGCCAATCTCGCGGCACTGATCGTCGACAGCGTCGACGTTTGACCGCCCATCGCCCGACCGAGACAAAGAAAAACCCGGCCGTGACAGGCCGGGTTTTTGTCGTGCCCTGAGAACGGGCAACGCTGATGGACTGCCGCTTACTCGGAAGCAGCGAGCGCCGGCGCTTCCGGAGCGGCATCGCCCGAAGCCTGGGCTTCGTCAGCGGCACCTTCCTGGGCGCTGCGACGCGGACGGCGCGGACGCGGCGTGTTGCGGCGGCGCGTTGCGGCGCGGCCCGAGGCAGCCGGAGCTTCCTCTTCCATCGCGACTTCCGCCGGTGTGCCTTCGATCACCGGCTGCGGACCAGTGCCGTCGATGACGACAGGCTGCGGCTCGGGAGCGGGCGCTGCCGCAGGCGCGGCAACCGGGGTCGGCATGTCGTCGCTGTAGCCCTGATCCAGGTCGTCCTGATCCTGATCGGACCCGTCGTGACCGCGGAAATCCTGACGCTCGTCACGCTGGAACCGGTCCTGCATCTGCGCCTGTGCGGCAGCAATGATGCGGTTGTAGTGTTCGGCGTGCTGCAGGTAGTTTTCCGCCATCACCCGGTCGCCGGAGCTCTGGGCATCGCGCGCGAGCGCTGAGTACTTCTCGGCGATGTGCTGGGCAGTACCGCGAATCTTCACATCCGGGCCGGAGCTGTCGTAGGTCCGCGTCAGCGGGTTCGAGCCCTTGCGGTTGTGATTGTTGTTATTGCCATTGTTGTTATTGTTATTGTTGTTATTCCGCCCGCGGCCGCGCTTGTTTTGCTGTCCTGGCCTCATAGTACATTCACCCGAATTCTCTTGATAATGATGATCATGTGGTTTCGTCTTCCGGCCGGATCCGTTCACGCCCGACAGAACACACACCGTTGTGCTCGCACAATGGCGGCTTCGGCGCCGACTGACGTCAAATTAACAGGTACCTGCACAAGGCACGTGTTGAACCCTAGCAACTCTTTCTTGAGAGCAATCCCCGTGGCCAGGTCATACCGGAACGAATCTTAGGTCCATGACCTTCTGCCCAGTGCGCGGGCAAACTAGCCCGCTTCCTCTGGGATTCCAAGCCCTTTCTTTGCCTGAGCAAGAAAGAAGATGCGTCAGTGCAGCATTTTTTCAACGGTTGATGTCGCGTTCGAAGATCAGGACGCGGTCATTACCGCCGAGATCCTTCGCTTCTTCACGCAGACGGAAATTTTCGGCGTTAAACAACGCCGTCACCGCCTCTTTCTGGTCGAAACCGATTTCCAAGCCTATCACGCCGTTTGTCTCAAGATGATGACCAGCCTGAGAAGCGATGGCGCGATAGGCATCAAGCCCATCTTTTCCGCCATCAAGCGCTGCCGCCGGGTCGTGAAGTCTCACCTCCGGCTCAAGCTCGTCAACGACACTGGACCGAATATACGGCGGATTTGAGACGATCACATCGTAGCAGCCATCCACCTTTTCGTACCAGTTGCTGAGAAGCGGCCGGAACCGATCCCCAACACCGAGCGCCGCTGCATTCGCCGTCGCCGTTGCCAGTGCGTCCTTGGAAATATCGGTAGCCGTGCCGCTGGCTTCAAGAACCTGCGACAGCAGCGCAATACAAATCGCGCCAGTGCCGGTGCCAAGATCGATGAGCGCGCAGCTGCCTTTTCGCGCAACCACCTCACGCAGATAGGGGATCATCCGATCGACGAGCGTTTCGGTGTCGGGGCGCGGCTCCAGTGTTTCCTTCGAAAGCTTCAGCGGCAGGCCAAAGAATTCGCGTTCACCAAGAATGCGATAGACTGGTTCGCGCGCCAGTCGCCGTGCGACCGCCGCCCGGATCCGCGCGGCGTCCGCCTCCGACAGGGGCTCCCTACCCCGCGATACGACCGCGCTCAGCGAGATGTCGAGCAGGCCGGAGATCAAGTGCCGTGCATCGAGCGCTGCATGCTCGATGCCGCCCGCCTGCAGGCGATCGCGGCTTTCGGCAACGAGGCTCGCGAGCGTCTCGGCCATCTCCCTAGCCCCGTTGTTCGCCGAGCTGCGCCAGCTGGCTTGCCTGGTAGTCGGCGAGCAGCGCATCGACGACCTCGTCGATCTCACCCATCATCATTCGATCTAGTTTGTAGAGCGTCAGATTGATGCGGTGGTCGGTCAGGCGGCCCTGCGGGAAATTGTAGGTACGGATGCGTTCGGAGCGATCGCCCGAGCCCACCTGGCTCTTGCGGTCGGCCGATCGTTCGCTGTCGGCGCGCTGGCGCTCCATGTCGTATAGGCGCGAGCGCAGAACCTGCATCGCCTTGGCGCGGTTCTGGTGCTGTGACTTTTCCGAACTGGTGACGACGAGTCCCGTCGGAAGGTGGGTGATGCGCACAGCAGAGTCCGTCGTGTTGACGTGCTGGCCGCCGGCGCCCGACGAGCGCATCGTGTCGATGCGGATATCTTCAGGCCGGATCTCGATATCGATGTCTTCGGCCTCAGGCAGCACGGCGACCGTGGCGGCTGACGTGTGGATGCGGCCGCTGGCCTCCGTCTCCGGTACGCGCTGGACCCGGTGAACACCGGATTCGAACTTCAGCCGCGAAAACACACCGCGCCCCGAAACTGTCGCGATGATTTCCTTGAAGCCACCGGCTTCACCGTCGCTCGCCGAAAGCACCTCGACACGCCAGCCCTTGGCCGAAGCATAGCGCTCGTACATGCGAAAAAGGTCGCCGGCAAAGAGTGCCGCTTCCGATCCGCCGGTACCGGCGCGAATTTCGAGGATCGCGCTCTTCTCGTCGGCCGCATCCTTCGGCAGAAGCAGGATCTGGATTTCCTGTTCCAATGCCTCGATCGATGCTTCGACCTCGGGCTTTTCCATTTCGGCGAGATCGCGCATCTCCCGGTCGGTCGATTTGTCCGAGAGCATCGCCGTAATATCGGCAAGCTCGGTCGTCGCCTTTTCATAGGCGCGGATCTTCGTCACGACCGGCTGCAGTTCGGAATATTCCGAGGCGAGTTTGACATAGACGTCCGCGGCCGGGCCGGCCGACATGCGGGCCTCGATCTCACCGAACCGACGTTCCAGTTCGCGCATCTTTTCAACGGGAAGTTTTGCCAAGCCTCACTCCAAATGCGTCTTCCCTCGCCCGGAACATGGTCTGGACGAGGGTCGCGACGCGCCAATTCAATCTAAACCGGAATGCCGTTTTCCGCGGCGAAATCCACCAGCATCTGGCGAACGGGCGTCTGATCGCGTGTGTCGTCCAGGGCCGCGTTGAGGGCGGAACCAAGCTTGCCCGCGTCGAGCGCCAGAAGCATCGCCTTGATTGGCCCGACGGCCGTCGGCGACATCGAAACCGAACGGAAGCCCAAGCCCAGCAACGCCATGGCCGAAAGCGGCTTGCTTGCCATCTCGCCGCAGAGCGTCACCGGGGTTTCGTGTCGGTCGCCGGCGCGCACGATGTCGCGCAGGATCCTGAGGAACGGCCTTCCAAGCACGTCGAATCGATCAGACACGCGGGCATTGCCGCGATCGACAGCCATCGCGAACTGGAAGAGATCGTTCGAGCCGACCGAGACGAAGTCCACTTCCATCATCAACTCGTCGAGCTGCCACAAGAGAGCGGGCACTTCAAGCATGGCGCCGAATTGCAGCTTGCGCGGCAATTGCTCGCCAAGTTTCGATTGCCGCTCGATTTCCTTCTGCAGCAGGTCGCGTGCAATCCTGAGTTCGGAAACTTCGGTGACCATCGGCAGCATCAGCTTGAGCTCGGCACCGGCCGCCGCGCGCAGCATCGCGCGAAGCTGGGTGCGCAACAGCCCCGGCCGGTCGAGCGAAAGCCGGATCGCCCGCCAGCCGAGCGCCGGGTTCTCCTCTTCCGCCGCGCGGAAATAGGGCACCACCTTGTCGCCGCCGATGTCGAGCGTGCGGAAGGTCACGGGCTTGCCGCCCGTCTGCTTCAGTACATTTCGGTAGAACGCTTCCTGCTCTTCCGCCTTCGGCATGGTCGAGGCGATCATGAACTGGAGTTCGGTGCGGAACAGGCCGATGCCTTCCGCGCCCGCCTCGTTCAGATGCGGCAGGTCGACCAACAGGCCGGCATTCATCTGCAGCGTGATGCGCTTGCCATCCCTGGTCAGTGGCTCGACGTCCTTCAGCGCACGGAACTGCGCCTGACGCCGTGCCCGGAAGCGAACTTTTTCCTCGTAGGCCCTCTGCAGGTCGCCGAGCGGGCGCAGGTGGACCTTCGCGTCATCGCCGTCGATGATGATCGCGTCGCGATTTTCGGCAAGCGCGACCGCGCCGGTCGCCTGCCCGATGACAGGAATGCCCATGGCACGGGCAACGATCACCACGTGGCTGGTGACGGCGCCCTCTTCGAGCACCAGGCCGCGCACGTTTTCGCGCGGGTAGTCGAGCAGTTCGGCAGCGCCCATGGCCCGCGCGACGATCACCGCATCGTTCGGGAAGTCGCTGGCCGAAAGCTTGGCGCCATAGCCGGACAGCTGGCGCAGAAGACGGTTGGCCAGATCGTCGAAATCGTGCATGCGCTCGCGCAGATAGGGATCCGTCAGACGGATCATGCGCGCCTTGGTTTCGCTCTGCACCCGCTCGACCGCGGCTTCCGCCGTCAAACCGTTGCGGATCGCCTCTTCGAGCTTGCGCACCCAACCCCGGTCGTGGGCGAACATGCGGTAGGTTTCGAGCACCGCCCGGTGCTCGCCCTCCATCGACACCTCGCGGCGCGACAGCATGTCGTCGATCGAGATGCGCAGCGACCCCAACGCCTCGGCAAGCCGCTGCAATTCCTGGTCGGTATCCTCGTTAAGGAGGTTGGTGACAACGATCCTCGGTTCGTGCAGGACGACATAACCGAGACCGATGCCTTCGCCGTAGCTGTTGCCTTCGATCGAGACCGGGCGCGAGAGATCAAGCTCGAGACCGGGCTTGGTGATCTTCTTGAGCTCGCCGGTCGCCACCATCTCGGCGAGAACCATGGCGGTCGTCTCAAGCGCCTCGACTTCGTCCTCGCGATAGTTGCGCATCGCCTTGTTCTGAACGACGAGAACGCCAAGCGCGCGGCCCGTGCGCAGGATCGGCACGCCGAGGAACGAGTGGTAAATCTCTTCGCCGGTTTCCGGAAGGTAGGTAAAGGCCGGATGCGACTGGGCGTCGGACAGGTTGAGTGGCCGCGCAGAGGCGGCGATGGTGCCGACGAGGCCCTGGCCCATCTTCAACTGCGCCAGGTGGACGGCCGCCTTGTTCAGACCTTCCGTCGCGTAGAGTTCGAGCACGCCGTCGGAACGCAGCACATAGACCGAACACACTTCCGCGACCATGTTCTGCGCGATCTGGCGCACGATACGGTCAAGGCGCTCCTGCGGCTCCAGCGGTTCCGCCATCAACTCGCGCAACCGCTTGAGGAGAACGCGCGGACCTGCGGAAAGGTCTCTCATCGCGTGGGGTCTCCCGAAATAGAGGTGACGGCAGTAACGGGATACGCGGCAAAAACCGCCGCGAATCCCAAATCGGTCGTCTGTCGATTAACTCTTATCGAGACCGTAGGCGGAATGCAAAGTGCGAACCGCCAATTCCGCATAAGGACCGTCGATCAGGATCGAAATCTTGATCTCCGAAGTGGTGATCGCCTTGATGTTGATGCCCTTGTCTGCCAGCGCGCGGAATGCGGAGGCTGCAACGCCGGCATGGCTACGCATGCCGATGCCGATGACCGAAACCTTGACAAGGCCGGCCTCGGACTGGACGACGTCGTAGCCGATCTTTTCCTTGTTGTCGCCGAGCACCTTCAGCGCCTTGTCGACATCACCCGACGGAACCGTGAAGGTCATGTCGGTCTTCGAACCGTCTTCGGAAATGTTCTGGACGATCATGTCGACGTTGATATGGGCTTCAGCCAAGGGGCCGAAGATCGCGGCGGAGACGCCCGGCCGGTCGGCAAGACGGCGCAGCGAAATCTGGGCTTCATCCTTGGCATAGGCAATGCCGGTTACGACTTCCTGTTCCACGATCTCATCCTCATCACAAATCAGCGTACCGGGCGGATTGAGAAGGTCACCCATGCCCGGCGCATCGGGATCTTCGAAAGACGAACGCACGAAGGTGCGAACCTTGTGCACCATGGCGAGCTCGACCGAGCGCACCTGCAGCACCTTGGCGCCGAGCGATGCCATTTCCAGCATTTCCTCGAACGCGATTTTCTTCAGCCGCCGCGCCTTCGGCTCGATGCGCGGGTCGGTCGTGTAGACGCCATCGACGTCGGTATAGATGTCGCAACGGTCGGCCTTGACCCCGGCGGCGATCGCCACCGCTGAGGTGTCGGAGCCGCCGCGGCCGAGCGTGGCGACGCGATTGTCCGGCCCAAGCCCCTGGAAGCCGGCGATAACGGCGACCTGGCCCTCACCCATGCGGCGGATGAGTTCGGCGCCGTCGATGTCGAGAATGCGGGCGGCGCCATGGGCGTTGTCGGTGCGGATCGGGATCTGCCAGCCCTGCCAGGAACGGGCGTTGATGCCCATCGACTGCAGCGCGATTGCAAGAAGACCGGAGGTTACCTGTTCGCCGGAAGCAACGATCGCGTCGTATTCGCGCGCATCGTAGAAGGGCGAGTTGGCGCCGGTTGCCTTCGGCATGTTCTGCACCCAGCCGACCAGTTCGTTGGTCTTGCCGGACATGGCGGAAACGACGACGGCAACCTCGTGGCCGGCATCAACCTCGCGTTTCACATGGCGTGCGACATTGTGGATGCGTTCCAAATCAGCGACGGACGTTCCGCCGAATTTCATCACGATGCGTGCCATGTGCCTCTACCGGTACCCAATTTGCGCGCGTGAGGCGCGCGTGACAGGAAAGCCCCCGCCGGCGCCCGACGGTCAAAAAGCTTGGGAGACTTCTCGGACATCGGCAGTCACCGCTTCGGGGAGCGGAAAGTCGCGGCGTCTCTTAGCGGATCAGGGGGCCGCGCGCAATGGCAAGGCGGCAGGAATAAGGCACAAGCCGGGGACTGGAAACGTGCGCCGGCTCTCAGCGTGCCACTTGAAATTGCGACCACGCCAGCTACGCTGCCATTGGGTGATTTGGGGGTCGACATGCTGACAAGACGCATAGCTGCAACCGGACGCGCCGCTGGCTATCTCGCCGGCACACTCTCGACTATGCTCGTGTATTCGACACCGGCGCGCGCCGCCGACTTCGACCAGGCGCGCATGGCGCCGCAGAGCGACTGGACGGTGATTGTCAGCCCCTATGTCTGGGCGGCCAGCCTGAAAGGCGACGCATCTCTCGCCGGCTTCGAGACAGATGTCGACGTGCCCTTCAGAGATACGCTCGACCATCTCGATCTGGCATTGATGGGCAATATCGAGCTGACCAACGGTCAATGGGGTGTCTATTTCGACGGCCAATACGTCCGCACCAGCCAGGACGAAGAGTTGCTCTCCCATGAGATCGGCCTCGATATCAAGATGACAACGCTGGCGTTCGGTGCGTTCTATCAGGTCTACGAGCAGGAACTTGGCGGCAACACCGCCTTCGGCAAGCCCCGAACGCTCTCGATCGAGCCGACCGTCGGCCTGCGCTGGACAAAGCTCGAAGCGGACGTGTCGGTGCTCGGGTTCAATACGAGCAAGAGCGCCGACTGGACCGATCCCTTCGTCGGGTTGCGCGTCAATGCCGACCTCAGCGAACGCTGGAACCTCGTCGCCGAGGCCGATGTCGGCGGTTTCGATGTCGGCTCGAAGCTCAGCGTCAACGCCCAGGCCTATCTCGGATACCGCACCGAAATGTTCGGCCAGCCGACGATTCTGCGCGCCGGCTACCGGCTGCTCTATCAGGACTACGAAAGCGACGACTTTACCGGAACGAACAAGTTCCGCTGGGACGTGAACCAGCATGGTCCGGTCATCGGATTTTCCATGCTGTTCTAGAGCTCCGTGCGTCCTTGAATGCACGAAGGACGCAGCACGACACATTCAACCCGCAAAGGAGAATGGCATGCTGTTCATCGGAAAGTCCGCTGTTCGTTCTGTGACCTCGGCGCTTGCCGCCCTTCTGATGCTCGGCCAATCCACCGCCGATGCCTGCACCCGTCTCGTCTATCTCGGCCCGAACGACAACGTCATCACCGCCCGGTCGATGGACTGGAAGAGCGATGTTGCGACCAATCTCTGGGTCCTACCGCGCGGCATCGAACGAGACGGTCAGGCGGGCCCGAACTCGTTCAAATGGACGGCGAAATACGGCAGCGTCGTTGCTACAGGCTATGACGTCTCCACCACCGACGGCGTCAACGAGGCGGGTCTCAATGCCAACCTGCTCTGGCTGGTCGAATCCGAGTATCCCAAGTTCGATGACAAATCGAAACCGGGCCTGACGATCGCCGCCTGGGCGCAATATGTGCTCGACAGCTTCGCCACCGTCGAAGAGGCGGTCGCGGCGCTCGAAAACGAGCCCTTCACCATCGTCACCGACAACGTGCCCGGCGAAAACCGCCTGACGACGCTGCACCTTTCGATCTCGGACAAGACCGGCGACAGCGCCATCGTCGAATACATCGGCGGCAAGCAGGTGATCCATCACGGGCGCCAATACCAGGTGATGACCAATTCGCCGACCTTTGACGAACAACTGGCGTTGAATGCCTACTGGAAGCAGATCGGCGGTACCGTCATGCTGCCGGGCACGAACCGCGCTGCCGATCGCTTCGCTCGCGCGTCCTTCTACGTCAACGCCATCCCGAAGGACGAGAACGCGGATCGGGCGCTGGCAAGCGTCTTCAGCGTCATTCGCAATGCCTCCGTGCCCTATGGCATCAACACGCCAGAGGAACCGAACATCTCCTCGACCCGCTGGCGTATCGTCGTCGACCACAAGCGCAAGCTCTACTTCTTCGAGTCCGCGCTGACACCGAACACGTTCAGGGTCGACCTGAAGAAGATCGATTTCGCCAAGGAGACCGGCAAGGTGATGCAACTCGACCTCGGCGAAAACCAGGACCACACCTATTCGGGCGACGCCACTGGCAACTTCAAACCGGCCGAACCGTTCAAGTTCCTCGGCCTGCAGATGTGAGCGTCCGGACCCGAGGCCATTGAAAATTGCGCATGACGATGGTATTCCCACCGTGCAACTCAATTCGAGAAAGGGGGGCTGCACGTGATGACATTTTTCCGGCACCACCGCCAGCGTGGCCCCGTCCAAGCCCTGCAGATGCGTTTGCAGGGCTGACCAGACATCCTTTCGCGAAATCGCGAGCCTATCCCTGGTCTGCCCAGAGTGATGCAGTGCGGAACCGTTTCGGTTCAGACGCCTGCATTGTCTTCCAATACCGAGCCGATGCGGCCCGAGCACAGCATGTCTGTGTTGCGGGCTCGACCATCCGAAACCCCGGCCTGAAGTGCCGCCCCGGATGATCCGCCATCGCTCGTGCAGTCCAGAGAACGACCATGGCCTTGATCAATATCCGCAACCTCGGCGTCAGCCTGAGTGCACCACTATTCTCCAGTCTCAACCTCTCCGTCGCATCAGGTGACCGGATCGGCATCGTCGCTGCCAACGGCCGCGGGAAGTCGACGCTCTTGAAGTCGATCGCAGGCACCTTCGAGCCAACCGTGGGCGAAATCACCCGTTCGCGCGGCCTGACGGTCGGCCATGTCGAGCAGAATGTGCCTGCCGCCTTGCTGCCCCTCTCCTTCCACGACGCCGTTCTCTCCGCACTTCCGGCCGACCAGGCGGAAAACGAAAGCTGGCGTGTCGACATCGTGCTCGATCAGCTCGATGTTCCGGAGGTTCTGCGCCGCCGTGCCGTCTCGGAATTGAGCGGCGGTTGGCAGCGGCTGGCGCTTCTTGCCCGCGTCTGGGTGACCGACCCCGACGCGTTGCTCTTGGACGAGCCGACCAACCATCTCGACCTCGCCAAGATCGCCCGGCTCGAAGCCTGGTTGAACGCACTGCCGCGGGACGTGCCGGTGCTGGTTGCCAGCCACGACCGCGCCTTCCTTGACGCCACCACCAACCGCACGCTGTTCCTGAGGCCTGAGCAATCGCCGATCTTCGCGCTTGCCTATTCGCGGGCGCGCGCCGCTCTCGACGAGGTCGATGCATCGGAGGAACGGCGCTACCAGCGCGACATGAAGGTGGCGCAGCAATTGCGCCGGCAGGCCGCCAAGCTCAACAACATCGGCATCAACTCCGGCAGCGATCTTCTGACGGTGAAGACCAAGCAGTTGAAGCAGCGGGCGGAGCGGCTGGAGGATGCGGCGAAGCCTGCGCATCAGGAGCGCTCCGCCGGCGCGATCCGGCTCGCCAATCGCGGCACCCACGCCAAGATCCTGGTGACGCTCGACGACGTGCAGGTCGAGACGCCCGATGGCACAACGCTCTTCCGCACCGGCAAGCGCTGGATCTGCCAGGGCGACCGCATTGTGCTGCTCGGCGAAAACGGGGCGGGCAAGACCCGCCTCGTCAACCTCATCCGCACGGCGATCGAGGAACCTTCCCGCGCGCCGGAAAACCTGAAGGCAACGCCCTCGCTGGTGCTCGGCTACAGCGACCAGGCGCTGGTGGGATTGTCGGACGACGAGACGCCGCTTGCAGCATTGTCGCGCCGCTTTTCGCTCGGTGACCAGCGGGCCCGCACCCTGCTGGTCGGCGCCGGTGTCGGCATCGACATGCAGGAAAAGGCGATCGGCCGGTTGTCGGGCGGCCAGAAGGCCCGCCTTGCGATGCTGGTGCTGCGCTTGAGGGAGCCCAACTTCTACCTGCTCGACGAGCCGACCAACCATTTGGACATCGAGGGCCAGGAGGCGCTCGAGGCCGAGTTGTTGAAACACGAGACGAGTTGCCTGCTGGTCTCCCACGACCGTAGCTTCGTGCGCAATGTCGGCGATCGTTTCTGGCTGATCGAAAAGCGTCGCCTCGTCGAGGTGGAAGATCCCGAAGAGTTCTTCGCCTCGGCTGCAGCAAGCGAACTTGGCTAGCGATCGCACAGGTACGCCCATGCTCACCGTACCGGTGACGCCCGCGTGGAGCGGGCGTCACCTTCCACAACGCCGCTAGGTACGCGACTTGGCGGCAACTCGCCCCGATTCCGAAAAGCAGCTCACGCAGGTGTGCTTCCGAGCACGCCTATCCGACTCAATAACTAAACCACTTGCAAAACAATATCAGTTTTGACAGATTTCTCTGTGCAGCCCATGGCGAAACGGGAGAAATGCGATGCGCAAGGTCATCATGTGGGACATGGTCAGCGTCGACGGCTTCTTCGAAGCACCCGGCCATGACATCGGCTGGTTCGTCTTCGAAGACGAACTCGCGGCCTATATCGGCCAAACCCAGCTCGGAACGGGTACCTTGCTGTTTGGCCGTGTGACCTACGAGATGATGGCCAGCTATTGGCCGTCGGCAGAGGGCGATATCGCCACCTTCATGAATGGCGTTGAGAAGTTCGTGTTTTCGCGCACGCTGAAATCGGCCGATTGGCACAACACGACACTCGTCAGCGGCGACGCCGTCACGGAAGTCGAGCGGCTGAAACGGCTCGACGACGGCACCATCTTCGTTTTCGGTAGCGCGGATTTCGCAGCCGGTCTGATCGAGAAAGGCCTCGTCGACGAGTATCGCCTCGGCATCAATCCCGTGCTTCTCGGCAATGGCGTACCGCTGTTCAAGCCGGGGCTGACGCGGACGAACCTCAAGCTGACCCACACGCGCCCGCTGAAGTCGGGTGTGGTCATCCTGCACTACCAGCCGGTGCCAGATGCCTGACAAGGAAGGAACGGGCACCATCCACCCGCATGCGCCGATCTGGCCCAGCGCCACCTCTTGACTTCCTTGTCCGATCGTCCGACTTCACCAATGAAGATGCAAGGAGACGGCGACATGAGCGAGACCGCACGCACGACCATCGACCAGAGCGAAGTGGACCGGTTTTCCGCCATGGCCGCGGAGTGGTGGGACCCGACCGGCAAGTTCCGCCCGCTGCACAAGTTCAATCCCGTTCGCCTCGCCTATATCCGCGACAAGATGGCCGAGCATTTCGGCCGCGATCCCAAGGCCCCCCAGCCGCTCAAAGGTCTGCGGCTGCTCGACATCGGTTGCGGTGGCGGCCTGTTGTCGGAGCCGATGGCGCGCATGGGTGCCGACGTTCTCGGCGCCGACGCCTCGGAGAAAAACATCGGCATAGCCAAGACGCATGCGGCCGGCAGCGGCGTCGCCGTCGATTATCGCGCTGTGACGGCAGAAGCGCTCGCCGAAGCCGGCGAGAGTTTCGACATCGTGCTCAACATGGAAGTGGTCGAGCACGTCGCCGACGTCGATTTCTTCATGACCACCTGCGCCCACATGGTACGCCCCGGCGGCCTGATGTTCGTCGCCACCATCAACCGCACGATGAAGGCGGCAGCCCTTGCCATCTTTGCCGCCGAGAACGTGCTTCGTTGGCTACCGCGCGGCACCCACCAGTACGAAAAGCTGGTGCGTCCGGAAGAGCTGGAAAAGCCGCTTTCGGCGAGTGGCATGGAAGTGACCGAGCGGACCGGCGTGTTCTTCAATCCGCTCGCCAACCAGTGGAACCTCTCCAAGGACATGGACGTCAACTACATGCTCGTCGCCAAGCGGCCAATTTAACGGTCGCCGCAGACTGTTCGCAGGTCGAGATTACCCGACCTGCGACCTTGCCTGCCATTCGCGCTTCAAGAGCGCATAGACGAACTCGTCGCCCCAGATGCCGTTGAACCGGTCGTTCTCGATGAGATGCGCCTCGCGCCGCATGCCGAGGCGCTCGACGACTCCAATCGAGCCCTTGTTCAGCGCATCGAGCCGGGCAAAAATCCGGTGGAAGTTGAGCGTCGAAAAGCCGAAGTCGAGGACGGCTCGCATCGCCTCGGTGGCATAGCCCTTGCCGGCAAATGCCGGATTGAAGATGTAGCCGCTCTCCGCCTGCTCGGCCGCCCGGCTCGCGAGTTTCAGCAGGACTTCGCCGATCATGGCGCCATCCTCCTGGCGTTCGACCGCGAACACCGCGACATCTCCGTCTTCATCGAGGCGCGGTGCCGACGCTTTGGCGAACTTCGCCCGCGCAGCCGTCTCGTCCAGCGGCTCCTGGTAGAGATAGCGATAGACGTCCGGCAGCCGGTGATAGGCGAAGAAGGCTGGAAAATCGTCGGGCACGAATGGCCGAATGACGAGGCGATCGGTGGAAATGCGAAGCTCGGACAATGTCATTGGTTGAAAATTCTCCCATTGCGATGCCGCGAGGTGGGAAGCAAGACGTTGTTTTTAAAGAGCAGGCAACCAAAAACGCGAAGCCGAGGCGCCAATCGGCCGCGTCAATTGACCTCGTCAGGCAAGATCGGCAGCGGCGCGACCGCAATTCCTTCTTCGAGCAACGCCACGGCCTCTTCCGCCGTCGCCTTGCCGATCAGGCCGCGTTCCTCCGCTTCGCCATAGTGGATCTTGCGCGCTTCCTCGGGAAAGCGCTCGCCGACGTCCTCCGCGTTTTCGCGCACGGTCTTCACCAGCTCGCGGATCTTGGCGACCGTTTCCTTCTGCGCCTGATCCATGATTACCGCCCGCGTCGCTTCCTTCTTGCGTGCGGTCGCGACCGACGGCGCCATCAGTTGCTTGGCGATGGACGTTGAATTGCAACTGGGGCAGGAAACCAGTTTTCGGTCGACCTGGCGGTCGAAATCGTCGCTCGACGAGAACCAGCCTTCAAACGCGTGGCCGTTGTCGCAGGAAATTGTGTAACGGATCAAGCGGCAACGCCTCCCTTCCCGGTTGGCGCCACTTCATCGAGCACGAAACTGCGGGCGTTCTTCAAATTCGGTATTTTGCTGCGCGCAGCGTGCACGGCGGCAACGTCGATCTCGGCGAGCACGATCGCCTCGCCGCTCGGACCGGCCGAGCCGAGCACCCTGCCCCAGGGATCGACAATCATCGAATGACCGAAGGTCTCGCGCCCGTCCTCATGGGTGCCGCCTTGCGCCGCGGCGATGACGAAAAGGCCGTTCTCGATGGCGCGGGCGCGAAGCAGGATTTCCCAATGCGCCTCACCGGTCTGGCGCGTGAAGGCCGCGGGCACCGACATGATCTCGGCACCGGCGACCGCCTGCTGCCGGAAAAGTTCCGGGAAGCGCACGTCGTAGCAGATGGTGAAACCGAGCTTGCCGAAGTCGAGATCCGCGACATGCGCCGTGTTGCCGGGCTGATAGGCAGCGCTTTCGCGCCAGCTTTCGCCGTTGTCGAGGTCGACGTCGAACATGTGGATCTTGTCGTAGTGGCAGATCTTCCGTCCGTCCGGTCCGAACAACAGGCCGCGATTGGCGATCTTGCCGTCGGCAAGCGCGATCGGCGTCGAGCCGACATGGAGATAGATGCCGAGTTCGCCGGCAAGCATCGCAGCCTCGGCGGCGATGATGTCGTTCGGCTCATCTCTCAGGACCGCGCGCAAGGCCGCCCGGTCCCGCTGCAGCGCACCGGTCATTTCCGGCGTCTGGATATACGTGGCTCCCCGGGCAGCAGCCTCACGCGCAAGCCGCACCATCGTCTCCGCATTCTTCTGCGGATCGACGCCGGAACACATCTGAATGGCCGCGGCCGTGAAAGTCATCTTCGTCCAACTCCCGGCGTTCGCCGCTCACCGAGCGGGTCATCACCTTTGCAGGGTTGCGGTGCCTCAGGCAGCCAGCATCGCGTCGAGCTTGCCGGCGCGTTCCAGCGCGTGCAGGTCGTCACAGCCGCCGACATGAATGTCGTTGATGAAGATCTGCGGGAAGGTCGAGCCGCCATGCGCCTTTTCGATCATCACCTGCCGCACCTTCGGATCATAGGTTGCGTCATGCTCGAGGAAGGGCACGCCCTTGGTTTCCAGTAGTTTCTTGGCGGCCGAACAATAGCCACAGAACTGACGCGTATAAATGACCACTGAAGCCATGATCCTGAATCGCTCCTTCGCCGGCCACCGTGCCGGACAACTGATTGTCATATAAGACCGGATATGGCTCTTGCAAAGGTCAAAACCGTGACCGGCCCGGCCCCCGCCCGCTTCAGCGCACGGGTCGCTGCGGAGACGGTTGCACCGGTCGTATACACATCGTCCACGAGAACCACGCTTTTCCCACGGAGACCCGCCTTGCCGCTTTCCGAGATCGCGAAGGCGCCGCGCACATTGTCCTCACGCGCCTGCCGGGTGAGACCCACCTGTCGGCTTGTGCGTCGGACGCGCTTGAGCACGTCGGGTTGATAAGGCCTGCCGGAGAGCCGCGCGATGGCCCGCGCCAGTTCCGCCGATTGATTGAACCGGCGCTTCCAGAGCCGAAGAGCATGCAATGGCACCGGGATGATCGCATCGGCCGAAGCCACGGCACCGTCGCTCGCCCGGATCATCCATTCCGCCATCATCGGCGCGAGATCGGTCCGGTCGCGATATTTCAGGCCGTGCACCAGATCGCGGGCAATGCCCTCATGGATTGCCACCGACCGCAGACGGTCGAACGCCGGCGGATTGGCAATGGCTTCGGGCGAAACGGAACCCGGCCCATGGTCGACGGAAAAGGGCGTCCCGAGAATGTCGCAAAAAGGGCGCTCGATCAGCGGCAGCGTCGACCAGCAAGGCGCGCAAACAGCCCGGTGGTTGCCAATCATCTGGCCGCAACCGCAACAGACCGGCGGATAGACGAGATCGATGGCCCCGGAGACGAGTCGCCGCAGCACGCGTCCCCACCCTTCCTCCGGAAACAGCGGTCTCTCCCATGCCATGCAGTTGACTTTGAACCTCCGAAGGTCTCTTTGCTCGCCAGCTTGCGGAGACAGTATCGTGGAAAAAATCTTTGACCAGAGCCTCGTCGAGGCACATCGGGCAAGGGCGCTCAGAGACGCCGATCCGAAGGCCGGTTTCCTTCTCGATATCGTCGCGCAGGAACTCGCCGAACGCGTCAGCGTAGTCGAACGTCATTTCGATCGCGCGCTGGAGCTGCATGGCTACACCGGGCAAACCGCCCACCAACTCATGGCAACCGGCAAGGTCGGTGCCGTCGAGCGCGTCGAAACGGATACGCGTTTTGGTTCAGCGCAAAGACCGGTAACGATCGCCTCGCTCGAGGAGGTTCCGGGCGAACCGGAAAGCTTCAACCTGGTGGTTTCGCCGCTCTCCCTGCACCTGACCAATGATACGCCGGGCGCCTTCATCCAGGTTCGCCGGGCGTTGAAGCCCGATGGGCTTTTTCTGGCCGCTATCCCGGGTAGCGGTACGCTGCAGGAACTGCGCGAGGCGCTTCTGGCCGCAGAGGCGGAGTTGACGGGCGGAGCCAGTCCCCGGGTCATCCCCTTCGCCGATGTCCGCGATGTCGGCGCACTGCTGCAGCGCGCCGGCTTCGCGCTGCCGGTCACCGACACAGAAACCTATACGGTGCGTTACGATTCACTGTTTGCGCTGATCCGCGACTTGCGCGCCATGGGCATGACCAGCCCGCTCGCGGCCCGAAGCCGCCTGCCCGTCTCACGTCGCTTCTTCCTGCGGGCCGCGGAAATCTATGCCGAACGCTTCTCCGATCCGGACGGTCGCGTCCGCGCGACCTTCTCTATCATCTACCTGTCCGGCTGGGCGCCGCATGAAAGCCAGCAGAAGCCTTTGAAGCCGGGGTCCGCGAAGCAGCGGCTGTCGACAGCGCTCGGCACCAAGGAGCAACCGCTTTAACAGGGGCGGTCGGGCGCGCCTCGAACTCAAGCCCCCTGAAAGGCCGTCGCGACAGAGTTGTAGACGGCTGAGAGGACGTTGCCGATCTGTTCGGCTCCGAGGATCACGCTCAGGGAGACGATGGCGGCGATGAGCGCATACTCGATTGCGATGCCAGCGCTTCGATCACGAAACAGGCGTTTCAGCTTTTCCATGCGTCCCCAGTCCGGTTCATGTTCAATCCGAAACGTGCGGCAGCAGCCGAAAACCGGAGGGGTTCTGGTCAGCACCCGCTCTTGCGACCGTCCGCATCGATGATGCAGACCGCACCAGGCATTTCCTGCAACACGCTACGCCGTACCGTGTAGCGCTTGGTGGTCCCGCTCGAAGGGATGGAGCCGGTGGAAATGTTGTCGTAGTCGACGGGTGTATTGGCCATGATGCGCCTGTCGTTCTTCGAAGACAGCATCGGCGTCAAGATCAGCGTCAGCGCGATCACTGCCGTTCCAAACAGCAGGGACAGATTGAGCACACCCGTCCGGCGGGACTGATTAGTCACCAGATCCTTTTCCTGAACCGTGCTCCAGAAATCGTCGTCCACCATCCCAGCCTCACAAACACATGAAAGCACAGCGAACGCAAGCGCCCTTCCCAAGCTTGGTTCCACCGCACTGCCTGAAATCAGTACGCCGTTCACCAACAATGCGTACCGAAAATGAATTGAGCTATCTTTGCGCGAGGGAGATAAACGATCGATTAATAATCAATCGGATTTCGGGTAGGTTCAGAGCAAATCCATAAGAAATGGTATCAGCGGCTCGTCAGCCGGCGGCATCGGATAGTCGCGCAGGGCTTTTGGCCGGACCCATTTGATCGCCTGGCCCTCCCGTCCGATCGCCACCCCTTCGTAGCGCCGGCAGACATAGAGCGGCATCAAGAGGTGGAAATCCTCATAGGTGTGGCTGGCGAAGGTCAGCGGCGCGAGGCACGCAACTTTGGTTCGGATCCCGAGTTCCTCGTCCAGCTCACGGATCAAGGTTTCCTCGGGCGTCTCGCCGGCTTCCACCTTGCCGCCCGGAAACTCCCAGAGGCCCGCAAGCGACTTTCCTTCCGGCCGTTGCGCCAGCAGGATCCGACCGTCACTATCGACCAGAGCGCAGGCCGCAACGAGTACGATCTTCTTTCCGTTGATGTCCATGACCTCAAGCCCCAGGCGTTCTGTAGATGTAGCTGTAGACTTCGGAGAAACCGGCGCCACGATAAAGCGCGAGCGCCGCGCTGTTTTCCGCCTCGACCTGCAGCCAGGCCTTTTTGGCGCCTCGGAGGCGCGCCCAGCGCAGGCAGACGTCGAGCATCGCCTTGCCGACACCCTTCCCGCGAACCCGCTCGTCCACGGCAAACTGCATGATGCCGGCGAGGTCGTTGTCCTGAACGACGAGTGCCACGGCGGTCGGCCCGGTCTCGGCATCCTCAAACAGGAAGAGACCGCTTTCCGGCTTGATCGCGTTGATGATCTCTGCGAGTGCAGCCTTCCTCTTCGGGTCGCTCTTGGCGATCCCGATACAGGCATCAACAAAGCGGCCGATATCCTTGATCGGCAGGTGATCGATGCCTTCGCCGAACTCACGCTCGGCAAGATCGGCCGTCATCACCAGGCTGCGGCTGAATGCCGTCCAGCCTTCAGCATCCATATGGGCAACGAGTTGCGGCGGCGTCAGCGGCGTCTGGCGCACGGTCAGCGGCCGCCCGTAGTCGGCAAAGCGCCTGGCGGCCTTCTCGAGGCGCACCGCAATATCGCGATAATCGGACGGATCGAGCGGGTTGACGGAATTCAGCCGCTTGGAATCGTGACCGGCGTTGAGCCGGATCAGCCAGCTGCCGTCATATTGCACCGATGCCGCCGGCCAGGCCCGGAAGCCAACGGCCTCGAGACGGCGCACGCTCGGAAGATCTACCATTACCATTTCCCCACCTTCGGCCGCGACGTTGCCCGCCGGCCGAGCATCACTCGATGTCATCTTGCTACCTCTGGCCAGTCTGGAATGCCAGACTGCTTGCGATCGGTCGACCGGAGCCTCAGCTCCGGTAATCGCCGTTGATCTCGACATATTCCTTCGTCAGGTCACAGGTGTAGACCGTGGCGCGACCGGAGCCGAGGCCGATGTCAACGCGGATCGTGATGTCCTCAGCCTTCATGACCGCGGTGGCTGCCGCTTCCGAATAGGTCGGATCACGCTCGCCTTCGACAGCCACGCGCACGTCGCCGAACCAAATCGCCAGCCGATCGCGTTCCGCCATCTCACCCGATTTGCCGACGGCCATGACCACGCGGCCCCAATTGGCGTCCTCGCCGGCAACGGCCGTCTTGACCAGCGGCGAATTGGCGATCGACAGCGCGATGCGCTTGGCGGCTGCGTCGTTTTCCGCACCTTCGACGGTGACTGCGACCATCTTGCGTGCGCCTTCGCCATCGCGCACCACTTGGAGCGCCAGGTCGCGCAGCAGGTCGTTGAGCGCGACGCGGAAGGCGTCGAGGCGCGCGTCGGCTGCATCGGAGATCACCTGCTGCCCGTCAGCGGCCGCAGCCCCCGTTGCAAAGAGCATCAGCGTGTCGGAGGTCGACGTATCGCTGTCGACCGTGACCGAGTTGAAGGTCGGGCCGACACCGGCGGAAAGCAGAGCCTGCAATGCGGCCGGCGCGATGTCTGCATCGGTGACCACGAAGGAGAGCATCGTTGCCATGTCGGGCGCGATCATGCCGGCGCCCTTGGCGATACCGTTGATAGTGACCTTGACGCCACCGATTTCGGCCGTGCGGGTCGCAACCTTCGGATAGGTGTCCGTCGTCATGATCGCCTTGGCGGCTTCGAACCAGAAATCCTCCTTGCCGGCAACGGCCAGATCGTCGAGTACGCCGGCAAACTTGGTCGCATCCAGCGGTTCGCCGATGACGCCGGTCGATGCGAGGAACACTTCGCTCTCCGCGCAACCGACTGCCTTCGCCGCCGACTTCGCGGTCAATTCCGTGGCTTCGCGGCCCTTCTTGCCGGTAAAGGCATTGGCGTTGCCGGAGTTGACGACGACGGCGCGCGCGACGCCGCCTGAAAGGTTCTGACGGCAGAAATCAACAGGAGCGGACGGGCACTTGGAGCGGGTGAAAACGCCGGCTACGGCGGCCGGCGTGTCGAACACCATCATCAGCACGTCGGTGCGGTTCTTGTACTTGATGCCGGCAGCGGCAGTCGCCATGCGGACACCGCGAACGGAAGGCATTTCGGCGAAAGTTTTCGGAGCAAGCGGAGAAACGGAGCCGGACATGGGAAACCTGCTGTGACGTGTTGGAGCCAAAGCATTTCCAGGAAAAGTGCGTAGCGGTTTTCCGTCAGGAAATGCCTGAGAACAAAGATCTGGAGCGATTTACAACCGAAGCTGCTCCAGATCGATCTTGCGACAAATGCCCGAACGGTTTTCACCGCCGGGCATCGACAAAAAGCGGTGACGGCAGGTCCCGCCAGAGGCAGGCCTGCCGATCGAAATTACTTGGCTTCCTGCGCCTTGTTGGCCTCGTCATAGGCCTTCTTCAGCGCGGGATCGGAAATCTCGACGCCTGCGTCCTTCTTGGCGGCGGCAAGCAGTTCAACGTATTTGTCACGCATGACAAGCTGACGAACCTGCGGCTCGACCTGCTCCAGCGGCGGCGGTGCCTGCGGGCGCTTGTCTTCGACCAGGATCACGTGGAAGCCGAACTGGGTCTTGACCGGGGTCTTGGTGTAGGCGCCCTTGTCGAGCGCGAAGACGACCGTATCGAATTCCGGCACCATGCGGCCCTTGGTGAAGTAGCCGAGGTCGCCACCGTCGTCCTTGTTCGGATCGGTCGACTTCGCCTTGGCGAGATCGACGAAGCTCTTGCCGGCGTCGAGTTCCTTGATGATTTCCTTGGCCTCATCCTCGGTCTTGACCAGGATGTGACGTGCCTTCACCTCTTCCTGCGGCGGGATCGCGGCGATCTCCTTGTCGTAGCGCGCCTTCACCTCTTCCTTGGTGATGGCATCGACGACATGCTTCTTGAAGTAGGCGTTGTGCAGTTCGCGCTCGGTCAGGTAGGCGACGCGCTGCTTGAAGGTCGCATCATCCTGCAGGCCTTCCTTCTCGGCCGTCTTCGACAGGAGCTTGACGTCGATGATGGCCGAAAGCGCGGCGGCACGCTTCTGCTCTTCCGGCATCTGCTGAAGCTGCGGGTCGAGACCGCCCAGCGCGAGCGTGAGTTCGGACTGGCGCACTTCCTCGCCGCCAACCTTGGCGATCACCGGATCGGCGTCTTCCGCCCGCGCGCCACCATGAACGGCCATCGCCGCAACCAGTGCCGCGGCGGCCAGGGTTTTCAACTTGGACATGCTCACTAACCTTTCACATTAGCCTTCGGTGCAATTACCTGCGGCTTGTAGCGGCTGCACACCACCAGAATGTGGCGGTTCTGTAGCCGTCCGGCAGTGCAAGTGCGTTGACATAATTCGACCCCCCTCTTATCTGTCACGCAACCTCGCGTCCAGAACAGTTTCCGGGCGTTTCACGGCATTGCGCGGTTTTCGCGGCGCGGCCATGAGACCTAAGGCAACAAAAAAGAAAGGACCATTCGTATGGTCAGTCTCGGCGGCCTAGCCCGCAAGTTGTTTGGCTCTTCCAACGATCGCCGTGTGCGTGGCTACAAGGCCAGGGTGGATGCCATCAACGCACTTGAAGCCGACATGAAGGCTTTGTCGGACGAGGCACTCGCCGCCAAGACCGTGGAATTCCGCCAGCAGTTCGCCGACGGCAAGACGCTCGATGACCTGCTGGTGCCGGCCTTTGCAGTTGCCCGCGAAGCGGCCCGCCGCGTGCTCGGCCTGCGTCCGTTCGACGTTCAGCTCATCGGCGGCATGATCCTGCACGAACGTGCGATCGCCGAAATGAAGACCGGTGAAGGCAAGACCCTCGTCGCGACGCTTCCGGTCTATCTGAACGCGCTCGCCAGCAAGGGCGTACATGTCGTGACGGTCAACGATTACCTCGCCCAGCGCGATGCCGGCACCATGGGCCGCGTCTACAGCTTCCTTGGCCTGACGACGGGCGTCATCGTCCACGGGCTGACGGACGAACAGCGCCGCGATGCCTATGCCTGCGACATCACCTACGCTACCAACAACGAGCTCGGCTTCGACTATCTGCGCGACAACATGAAGTACGAGCGCGGCCAGATGGTCCAGCGCGGCCACTTCTTCGCAATCGTCGACGAAGTGGACTCGATCCTCGTCGACGAAGCGCGCACGCCGCTGATCATCTCAGGTCCGCTCGACGACCGCTCGGATCTCTACAACACGATCAACGAATTCATTCCGCTGCTTTCGGCCGAAGATTACGAAATCGACGAAAAGCAGCGCTCCGCCAACTTCTCGGAAGACGGCACGGAGAAGCTCGAGAACCTGCTGCGCGAGGCGGGTCTTCTCAAGGGTGAATCGCTCTACGACATCGAAAACGTCGCGATCGTCCACCACGTCAACAACGCGCTCAAGGCCCACAAGCTGTTCCAGCGCGACAAGGACTACATCGTGCGCAACGGCGAGATCGTCATCATCGACGAATTCACCGGCCGCATGATGCCGGGTCGCCGTTACTCGGAAGGCCAGCACCAGGCACTTGAAGCCAAGGAAAAGGTACAGATCCAGCCCGAGAACCAGACGCTCGCCTCGATCACCTTCCAGAACTACTTCCGCATGTATTCCAAGCTTGGCGGCATGACCGGCACGGCAGCGACCGAAGCGGAAGAATTCGGCAACATCTACGGCCTCGAAGTGGTCGAAGTGCCGACCAACCTGCCGATCAAACGTATCGACGAGGACGACGAGGTCTATCGTACGCAGGGCGAGAAGCTGAAGGCCATCATCGACGAGATCAAGTCGGCGCATGAGCGCGGCCAGCCGATGCTGGTCGGCACGACGTCGATCGAAAAGTCCGAACAGCTGGCCGACCTCCTCAAGAAGTCCGGCTTTGCCAACTTCCAGGTTCTGAACGCCCGCTATCACGAGCAGGAAGCCTTCATCGTCGCGCAGGCCGGCGTTCCGGGTGCCGTCACGATCGCCACCAACATGGCCGGCCGCGGTACCGACATCCAGCTCGGCGGCAACATCGACATGCGCATCCAGCAGGAGCTCTCGGAAGTCGAGCCGGGTCCGGAACGCGACGCCCGCATCGAGGCTATCCGCGCCGAAGTGCAGAAGCTGAAAGAGCAGGCGCTCGCCGCCGGCGGCCTTTACGTTCTCGCCACCGAGCGTCACGAAAGCCGCCGCATCGACAACCAGCTTCGCGGCCGTTCCGGCCGTCAGGGCGACCCGGGCCGCTCCAAGTTCTACCTGTCGCTTCAGGACGACCTGATGCGCATCTTCGGCTCCGACCGCATGGACAGCATGCTGCAGAAGCTGGGCCTCAAGGAAGGCGAAGCAATCGTCCATCCCTGGATCAACAAGGCGCTCGAGCGCGCACAGAAGAAGGTCGAAGCGCGCAACTTCGACATCCGCAAGAATCTTCTGAAGTACGACGACGTCCTCAACGACCAGCGCAAGGTGATCTTCGAGCAGCGCATCGAGCTGATGGATGCCGAGAGCGTCACGGAAACCGTGACCGACATGCGCACTGAAGTCGTCGAGGACATGGTCAGCAAGCGCATCCCCGAGAAGGCCTATGCCGAGCAGTGGGATGTTGCGGGCCTCAAGGCCGACGTGCAGCAATACCTCAATCTCGACCTGCCGATCACCGAATGGGCTGCCGAGGAAGGCATCGACGAGGCCGATATCCTCGAGCGCGTTTCCGCCGCTGCCGAAAAGGAAGCCGCCGACCGTGCGGAACGTTTCGGTCCGGAGATCATGCAGTATGTCGAGCGCTCGGTCGTACTGCAGACGCTCGACCATCTCTGGCGCGAGCACATCGTCAACCTCGACCACCTGCGCTCGGTTATCGGTTTCCGCGGCTACGCACAGCGCGACCCGTTGCAGGAATACAAGTCCGAGGCCTTCGAACTGTTCCAGGCCTTGCTTGGCAACCTGCGCCAGGCGGTCACCGCACAACTCATGCGCGTCGAACTGGTGCGCGAAGCAGCCGAAGCGCCGCAACCGGCACCGCCGGTCATGCACGGCCACCATATCGACCCGCTGACCGGCGAAGACGACTTCGGCGGCGGCGGCGCAACGCTTCTGGCGGCACCGCCGGTGCAGCGCGACGCGACCAATCCGCTGTCATGGGGCAAGGTCTCGCGCAACGAGCTCTGCCCCTGCGGTTCCGGCAAGAAATACAAGCACTGCCACGGCATCTACGAAGCCTAAGCAACGCCAGGGCTCTCCCGGCGCCCTTTCTCAATCGAAAAATGCCGCCTCTCTGGCGGCATTTTTCTTTCTCAAGGCCGTACCTAGCGATCGAACGTTTTCGCGTGGCCGACTTCGGCTATCGCATCGGCCGTCGATTTCAAGGTGATGATGTCGACGCCCAGAGCGCGGAGCGCGCGCGCCGCCACGCCATGGGACATGCCTGCAACAATTCCGACGACATGAGCACCGAGCAGCGGGCTGTGACCCTTCCGGGCTGCTGCCAGTGCCTGCATGATTTCCCGACCCGAGGGAGCAGCCTGATGGATGCCGGCATTTGCCGACATCGGCGTGCCGGTCGGCATCTCCGCTCTCAGACCGATTGAGCGAAGGGCATCGCCATACTGCCGTTCGATCGCGGCCCTCAGGGCTTCGGGCTCCACCCCCGCCCGTTCGAAGGCGAGACGCGCGGTGCCATCCGGCAGATCGAGTGCTGCCAAGAGGAAATGTTCGGCACCGGGTTCCCGCTGGTGATCCTGCAAAGCGTGGGCTTCCGCCCGCTCGCAGAGACGCTTGACGGTGCTCATGTCATTTAGCTTGGATTTGATTTCTTGGAACATCGCAATCCCCTTATGTGGAACTGTTATCCGCCGCCACGTCAGATAGCCGCTTGTGGGCCGCCTGTTTGGTGATGCCGAGGGCTTGGGCGATCCTGGACCACGGCCAGCCCTGGCGCAGGGCTGAACGCACGGCCTGGCGCTCGATGCTGTCGGCCAGTCGACGCAGAGCAACGACAGCGGCGAGCGCTTCGTCAGGGTCGGTCGGAACGGTAATGTCGCGCAAGTCAACCATGCGTCAACTTTAGTTGACGATATTGATGTCGTCAACTAAAGTTGACGGCCGTCGAGAGCCTGCTGCCATTGTCCTCAATCGGCATGGTTGCCCCCCATTCGTTACAACCGCGCTGAACCGTTTGTTAACGCTGTTCTGGCAGTACTGAAGCCCTGTATTGCGTAATCTCAGGGTGTTCTCGTGTTCATGGCGGTATGTCAAACGGCCGGACGAATGCTGCCGTCGGCGCTGAGACACCGTCTGTCCGCGCTGATCGGCGCAGTCGTCGCGATCCTGACCGGCACCGACATGAAGAACACGGCCAGCCGGATGGCGCTCGTCGCCTTCACGGTTCGCATATTCAGCGCCGCAATCGCCTTTCTGTCGCAGATCATCCTGGCCCGGATGATGGGTGAGTTCGAATACGGCATCTTCGTCTTCGTCTGGGTGCTGGTGATCCTCTTCGGCAGCCTCTCCTGCGTCGGCTTCCATTCCGTCGTGATCCGGTTCCTGCCGGAATATCAGGCAACTTCTGCGCTCGACGAGATCCGTGGCGTCACGACGACGGTGCGCGTTTTCGCGCTTGCCTCCGCCACCACGGTCGCCGTCGTCGGCCTGCTCGGCCTCTGGCTCTTCTCAGCGCACATCGAGGCCTACTACCTCCTGCCGCTCTATCTCGGCCTCTTCACCTTGCCGATGATCGCCCTTGGCGACGTCATGGACGGGACATCGCGAGCCCATGGCTGGGCGCTCGCTGCCCTCAGCCCCACCTTCATCATCCGCCCGCTGCTGGTGCTGGCATTCATGGTGCTGGCGGTTTCGGCGGGCGCGCCGCACACGGCGCAAACCGCGATGGTCGCAGCCATGGCGGCTGCCTATGTGACCACCGTGTCGCAGTTCCTCGTGCTCACCTACCGGCTCCGCTCGCGCTACGTGGAAGGACCCCGGCGGGTCGAGCTTGGCCGCTGGCTCCGGGTCTCGATCCCGATCTTCCTGGTCGATGGCTTCGGCTTCCTGCTGACCAATTCCGATGTCGTGATCGTCGGCCTCTATCTCGATCCCGATGACGTCGCGATCTATTTCGCAGCAGCCAAGACCATGGCGCTGGTGCATTTCGTCATGTTCGCGGTGAAGGCGGCAGCGGGTCCACGCGTTTCGACCGCCATGGCCCGTGACCGCCGGCAGCTCGCCGGCATCGCGATCGAAAGCGCGCGTTGGGCCTTCTGGCCGTCGCTTCTGGTGGGCGCGCTGGTGCTGCTCGCAGGCCCGTTCCTGCTCTCCCTCTTCGGGCCCGCCTTCGTCACCGGCATGCCCTTGATGATGATCCTCTTTGGCGGGATTCTCGCCAAGGCCTTCGTCGGGCCGGCGGAAACACTCCTGACGATGGCAGGCCAGCAGACGCTCTGCGTGATCCTTTATGCCGGTGCGCTGGTGGCCAACATCGCACTCAACCTCACTCTCATCCCTCTCCTCGGACTGAGCGGCGCTGCTCTTGCAACCGCAGGTGCAATGTTCGTCGAGGCGATGTTGCTGCATATCGCCGTCCGGCGTACCTTCGGCTTCGCGCTCTTCGCCTTCGCGAGCGTGCGGGCCGGCAATGATAACAACGGGGCTGTCCATCCATGATCGGCAATACCAATCTTCCGAGCGATGCAAACAGTCGCGCCGCCCGGGTCCTTGGCGGGCTGGCACAGCCAGGCGACGCTGGCCCGACCGCAGAGCATTTGATCGAAGTCGGCCGCCCTGGTCGCCACCTTGCCATCTACCCGGCCAAGGCCGGCTACGAGTTGCAGCGTGAGCTCGACTTCCTGTCGAACCGGGCGCTCGAGCCGAACGTCTTCTTCACCGGCCGCTTTCTTGCCCCGGCGATGCCGCGCCTTGAGGAACGAGTGATCCGGCTCGCGATCATGCGAGACAACGATGAACGCCGCAGCCGACTGCGCTTCCTGATGCCGTTCTCGATCGAAAAGCCCGGCTTCTCGATCGGTGCGCCAATCATTCGCGCCTGGTCGAACCCCTTCGGTCCGCTCGGCGTCCCACTGCTCGACGCCGAGGATGCGGCCGAGACCATCGACAATTTGTTCGAGGCGTTTGCAGCACCGGCAACCGGCCTGCCCTCGATCCTGGTGCTGCCCGACATGCGATTGAACGGCAAGGTCGCCCGCCTCACCCGCGCCGTCGCCATCGGCCGCAACCTGCCTCTGACAGTGACCGACACGTTCAGCCGGCCGATGCTCGAAAGCCTGCTCGACGGCCCGACCTATCTTCGCAACGCCATCAGCCCGGCGCATTTCCGCGAGTTGCGCCGTCAGTGGAACAACCTCGCAAAAGAAGGCGTGCTGAACTATTCGGTCGCTCGCCAGCCCGCGGAGATCCGCCTGCGCATGGAGGAATTCCTGGCGCTCGAAGCATCCGGATGGAAGGGGAAGAGCCGCAGCGCCATGGTACTCGATCGGTTCCGGGCGGCCTTTGCCCGCGAGGCGATCACCAATCTTGCCGACGGCGACAGCGTGCGCATCCACACGCTCGACCTCGACGGCCATGCGATCGCATCCATGGTCGTGTTCCTGATGTCGGGCGAGGCCTACACCTGGAAGACCGCCTACGACGAGCGTTATGCCAAGTTCTCGCCCGGCAAGCTGCTGCTTGCGGAACTGACGGAGTGGCACCTCGACGATGCCAACATCGCCCGTTCCGATTCCTGCGCCGTGCCGGACCACCCGATCATGAGCCGGTTCTGGCAAGAGCGCGAGGACATGGGCACGCTGGTGATCGGCCTGCAGCAGACCCGCGACCGAGAAGTACGCCAGGTCGCCGCCCAGCTCCACCTCTACCGCAACACCCGCAACATGGCGCGGATCCTGCGCGACAAGATCAAGGCGCTGGCCGGGCGCTAGCGCAATTCCAGGAAAAGTGTGCGCGGTTTTCCGTCCGAAATTGCGCTATTTTCAACGCGCTGGCCCGGTCAGCCAAGCTGACGCTGATGTGGGTCAGGATGCCGACGCTCTAACCTCGTCTCCGCGCGCCTCTGCGGCAGCCTGCTCACGCAGGAATCGTCTGATCACCTTGCCCGAGGTCGTCAGCGGCAGGCTGTCGACGAAGGCGATCTCGCGCGGATACTCGTGCATCGAGAGCCGGGTCTTCACCCACTCGCGAATAGACGTTGCGACACGCTCGTCACCAACCACGCCGGGCCTGAGCACGACATAGGCCTTGACGATCTCGGTGCGAACCGGATCGGGCTTGCCGACGGCAGCGGCGAGCTGCACATCCGGATGACCGGCAAGGCAATCCTCGATCTCCCCGGGACCGATGCGGTAACCCGACGAGGTGATGACATCATCGTCGCGGCCGAAGAAGGTGAAATAACCCTCCTCGTCCATCACGCCCTGGTCCCCCGTCGTCATCCAGTCGCCGATGAACTTCTTCTCGGTCGCCGCTTCGTTGCCCCAATAGCCGAGGAACATCACCGGATCCGGTCGCTTCACCGCCACCTGACCGACGCTGCCGGCCGGCAGTTCGCGGCCGTCGCCGTCGATGATCGCGACACGATGGCCGGGTGCCGCCTTGCCCATCGCTCCCGGCTTGACGACGCCGAGATCGGCGGCCGAGGAGATGACGATGTTGCACTCGGTCTGGCCGTAGAACTCGCTCACTTCGAGACCGAGCGCCGCCTTTGCCCATTCATAGGTTTCGCGACCGAGGGACTCGCCGGCCGAACCGATGGTCCGCAGATTGAGGCGATAGCGCTCGCGCGGATTTTCGACCGCCTTCATCAGCCTGAGCGCCGTCGGCGGAATGAAGGCGTTGCGCACGTCCATCTCTTCCAGGATGCGGAACGCCGTATGCGGATCGAACTTCTGCGCCGGCGACGACACGACGGGGACACCATGCAGCAGCGACGGCAGCAACGCGTTGAGCAAGCCACCCGCCCAGGCCCAGTCGGCCGGCGTCCACATGCGGTCGCCAGGCTGCGGCAGAAAGTGATGGTGGAACTCGAAGCCCGGCAGATGGCCGAGCAGCACACGATGCCCATGCAGCGCGCCCTTCGGCGGTCCTGTGGTGCCCGAAGTGTAGATCATCAGGGCCGGATCGTCGGGTCCGGTATCCGCCGGAAAAAAGCCGGAAGTGTCGCCGGACGCAAGTGCCGAAAAGGCAATCGTGTCTGGCTGCGGTTCGTCCTCTGCCAGCACGACCAGCCGCAGGTCCGGCAGCCGGTCACGGATCGCGGCGATACGCTCGAAGCCGAAAGCGTTGGTGACAACAGCCGAGACGCCAGCGTCGCGCAGCCGGTATTCGAGTGCCTCGACGCCGAAGAGCAGCGCGAGCGGCAGGGCAATCGCACCATGCTTGTAGATCGCCGCATGGGCGATCGCCGTTTCGAAACCTTGCGGCAACAGGATCGCAACGCGCTCGCCGGTGGCAATGCCTTCCCCCGCAAGCCCCTTAGCAAGGGCCGAGGATTGCCGGGCGAGTTCACCATAGGTCAGCGCCCGATGCGCGCCGTCGGGGTCGAAATGCTGAAGACAGACACGCTCCGGGTCGCGCGCCGCCCAGGCATCGCTGACCGCCACGCCGATGTTGAACCTTTCCGGGATCTGCCATCGGAAGGCGCGGTAGAGTTCGTCGTAAGTCTCTATTCTCGGTAACATGACGCTGCCATGACAGATTTGTGCTGCAGCGCACCTAACACCTTCGAGCACGTCTGTTCAATGACTGGCGCGGCAAGCACTGGCCAAGGCGCGTCCGACCGGAAACATCGTCGGGCGGGATGACGTTGGTGAATTCGGTGGTGGTGCCCCATGCCGAAGCACGGCAACAGCCTAAATTCAAACACTTGCGGTCTTGTGGGACATAACCACGGCCTTCCGATTTGTTATGTTTTTTCTCGCACATGTCTCACGGATCTGTTGCAAACTCTGACGGAAGCAGCAGAGTCACCTGCAGCACGATGACGTGAGCGAATGCCCAACGACCCTGGCTAAAAGAGCACTAATCATGAAGGTAAGTCCAAGGCAGATGGAGGCAGTACTAGCCCTCCCAGGCGTTGAACGGCTCGATCACTTTATAAAAGTCATCGCCGATTGGCAGGAGGTATGGGGGTTGTACCAAGATGGCTGGGCTCTAACCGCAGCGGATGATGGAACAACTGTTTTCCCACTCTGGCCTGCAAAGGAATATGCACAACTCTGCGCACTGAGCGAGTGGAAAGGGTTTGAGCCACGCGCAATCAGCTTGATCGACTTCACGGAAGTGCTGTTGCCGCGGTTGAAGATGGAAGGTGTCTTCCCGGGCGCATTTTTCACACCGACGAGCAAAGGTATCACGCCGCCGGTGGATGAACTGGTGGCGGCACTTGAGGCAGAGTTGCAGAAATATTGATCAGGTAACAGGTCACATGGGCGTTGGGCGAGATCAAAGAACGTGCCATAGCGGGGCTGTTCCCGGAGGGCCTGCGAAGATCCAACGATTTCAATCGGCTACCGGAACGGTAGCGCTGAACCGTCTCACACAATCCCCCCCGATTTCTTTTGGCCGTTTTGTCGCGTAGTCACGAAGGAACTCTTTGAGGTATGCGTGTTGCTTCGGAGGCTACTTGGCCAGCTCCAGTAGCACCAACTAATGTAATCTCGTGCATGTGAGCTAACGGCGGCGCCTGGCACCATGGTTCAAGCCGCCCAGAAGAACCCAGCGTCAGCAGTTGCTGATTAGGCTGATGAAATCCCTGAAACAAATCTCGAAGGAGGCGTGCCATGCACGATCTGGATTCGTTTGGGCGGATGTCTGACGCGGGCTCGACTGATAGACAGCCGTCGGTAGCTGAGTTGTTTCCCACGTTGGAAGAGAAATACGTTGTCCGTGATACTGGCGCGATACACAGGAGCGTATGCTCATGAAGTATCGGTATGCACAAACAGCAGACGGCGCGACAGTTGACATCGTGGACCTATCCAGAGAGCGGCCCCGGGAACAAGGGCAGTTCATTTGCTTCAGCTGTAAACGCGACCTTATTCCAGTACTTGGCCTCCGCCGCGAGAAACACTTTCGCCACCGGTTCGAAGGCGAAGTACCGTGTACTCGCGAAACGTACCTGCACACCCTCGCCAAGAAACAAATAGTCGACGGGTTCGTGGCGGCGGTCCAATCTCAAAGGCCGTACACCCTAACGCTACCTGTCGAACGCCATTGCACCCGGTGGATGGATGAATTGGGCGTCACTTGCGTACAAGCGATGGGGTGGCACGATTTCGATCTCACTCATTACTTTGACAGGGTTGAAGAAGAAGCGGGTGTAGATGGATTCGTATCGGACGTTTTGCTCACTTCATCGAAAAGCAACGAGACGCTCCTGATTGAAGTTGCGGTCACGCATCGGTGCGAGGCGAATAAAATCAATAGTGGGCTACGGATCGTAGAAGTTTCTGTCACCGTCGAAGACCAGATCCGTCCTTTGTCCGGCGGTATCGATACTCGATCGAACAATGTATCTACCCACAACCTGAGGCCACAGCCTCCGCAGGATGTCCACTGCCGAGCCAACTGCGGCACTGAGTTGGCAGCATTTTTCGTCTACAAAAGCGGCAAGACGCGCATGTTGACCGACATTCCGAGCAAGATAGTAGAGGAAAGGAAGCGCGCGGATCTAATCTACAACCGCGTCGGGAGGGTAGATCACCCCTTTGTTGACTATCGAAGCGAGGCGCTCCGGGCGCTCACGGAAGGTGTTCCAATTAAATGCTGCCTTCTGTGCCGATATGCGGGCTTCGACACCTTGGAAAAGCCGGTGTTCTGCAAAATTCGGAAGTTTGAAGTCGGGGTCAACGAAGCCGCGACGTGTTCTCATTACCGCCCGGAGTACACCGAGTTTGGGTCGCAAGGCATTTCGATCGAGATCAGAAAGGGCTACTGGACCAAGATCACCAACATACATCGGAACTGAGCTGGGAGACGGAACGAGCAACGTAAATGCGCTCCCCGTTCTTTGGGATCGTCAACGATGTGGCGCCTCATCCAGCGCATATGGTGCCCCATGCCGGGGTCGAACCAGCACTCCTTTCGGAACTCGATTTTGAGTCGAGCGCGTCTACCAATTCCGCCAATGGGGCTCAGGGAAGTGCGATATCAGCGGCTCGGATTTACACTGAGGATTTCGCGATGGTCAACCACCATTTTCAAGAAGCGGCGATGACAATCACGAAAGCGTGCGGACCTGTCGCGGCTACCGCGATTTACAGGGCGCGCGATCGTGCCTAAGAAGGCGCCATCCAGTTTGCACTGCGGCATGTGTCGGTTCCGAGCAGCCGCCCGCGAGGTACAGATGATCGACACCGCCACCCAATCCCGCCAGCACCTGCTGATCGCCATTGTCGTGACACTCGGCATGGCAGCGACCGTCGGTGGGGCGCTCGGCTTCGAGCATATCGGTGGCTATATCCCCTGCGCGCTCTGCCTTTTGCAGCGCGATCCCTACTATTGGGGCATCCCGGTTGGCATTCTCGCCATCATCACCAGCGCGCTGAAGCTGCCGGTCTGGCTCACGCGCACGCTGCTCGCCATCGTCGGCATCCTGATGCTCGTCGGCGCCGGCATGGGCGTCTATCACGCGGGCGCCGAATGGCACTTCTGGGAAGGTCCCTCCACCTGCGCGACGACGGCGCAGGGTGTGTCGTCGAATGTCGGCGACCTGCTCGGCGATCTCGATTCCAAGCACGGTCCGTCCTGCACGGAGGCCGCATTGCGGGTGCTCGGCCTTTCCTTTGCCGGGTGGAACGTGATCGCCAGCCTCATCCTCGCAGCGATCGCGCTTCGCGGCGCTGCAAAGGCGCGCTGATCTCCCAGGCGGCTCCAGGAAGCAGGACACCATCGCAACGTGACCACCCGACAGGGGTAGGCAAGCGCACGCACCTGTCCTGATCCCGCTTTGGGGCTTGATCCGGCAAGAAGGCACGAACAGCGTCAGGGCTGCAGTTCGACGTCCCAGTAAAGATAGTCCATCCAGCTTTCATGCAGATGGTTCGGCGGGAAGAGCCGGCCGTTGTTGTGCAGATCCTGTACCGTCGGCTGGTAGGGCCTCTGGTGCGGGAACATGCCGGCCTGCTTCGGCAGCTTGCTGCCCTTGCGCAGATTGCAGGGGGAGCAGGCTGCGACGACATTGTCCCAGGTCGTCTGGCCGCCGTGAGCGCGGGGCACCACGTGATCGAAGGTGAGATCGTCGGGCGAACCGCAATACTGGCATTCGAATTTATCGCGCAGGAACACGTTGAACCGGGTGAAGGCCGGGTGGCGCGAGGGCTGCACGTAGCTCTTGAGGCAAACAACGCTCGGCAGTCGCATCGAGAAACTCGGAGACGACACCGAATGTTCGTACTCGGCAAGGATGTTTACGCGGTCAAGGAAGACGGCCTTGATCGCGTCCTGCCAGGACCAAAGCGACAAGGGGTAGTAACTAAGCGGCCGATAGTCAGCGTTCAAGACGAGCGCTGGTAAGGCCTGAGGTGAGACTGCAATCGTCAAGCGTATTCTCCTGATCGATTCGGCATCTGCACCTTCTATATTAGGCCCGTTGCAACAGGATTGTGAAGCCGGAAACAAAAATGCATGCGCTGGATTCGCTTTTTCCTTCAAGGTGTCACAGGAACGGCATCACGCCGCATTTCTTGCGCATAATAGGCCCAGAAGAGCCGCGCGGCGACACTGCGCCAAGGCGACCAGGAGGCGGCGAGCGAATCAATTTCACGGGCGGTCGGGCGCAACTCGAGGCCCAGTCCGTGGCCGATCGCATTCTGCAGCGCCACGTCACCTGAGGGGAAGACGTCCGGGTGCCCGGCGCAGAAGAGCAGATAGACCTCCGCCGTCCAGCGCCCAACGCCCTTGATCGCCGTCAGATCCCGGATCGCCTCGGTCGCTTCGGCGTCGCAGATCGCATCGAGATCGATCTCGCCGCCCACCACCACATCGGCGACACGACGCAACGCATCCGCCTTGGCGCGCGAGAGGCCGATGACGCGGCAGTCCTCGTCGCTGAGCGAAATCACGCCTGAGGCGGAGACCTCGCCGAGCCTCTGCTCCATCCGCCGCCAGATCGCCGCCGCGCTTGCCTTCGATACCATCTGCGAGACGATGATGCTGGCGAGGCCACGATACCCGGGATCGGTTCGGCGAAGCGGCACCGGCCCTGCCCTGGCAACGACATGCTCCAGGCGTGCGTCGAGCATCACCAGACCGGAAAGCCCGGCTTCGATATCCTCATGTGTCCGGATGATCCGCATGACGCCTCCACAAAGCGGATGATTTTTATACGCCTTCCATGGCAAAGGGGAAGGATGCCAGACACGCCACCCGTTTTCCGCTTTGCCCCCAGCCCGAACGGCCTGCTCCACCTTGGTCATGCGCTTTCTGCGGTGCTGAACCACGACATGGCGAAGGCCGCGAACGGGCGTTTCCTCCTGCGCATCGAGGATATCGACCAGACCCGTTGCCGCCAGGAATTCGAGGCCGCAATCGTCGAGGACCTCGCCTGGCTCGGCCTCGACTGGGAGCGTCCCATGCGCCGCCAGTCGGAACACCTCGATGCCTATGCCTCAGCGCTTGAACGGCTGAACGGGCTCGGCGTGCTCTACCCTTCGGTCATGACCCGCGGCGAGATCAAGGCAGCCGTTGCCGAAGCCGAAGCCGACGGACAGACCTGGCCGCGCGATCCGGATGGCAGCCCGCTCTATCCCGGACGCGAGCGAACCTATTCGACCGGCGAGCGGACAGCCTTGCTCGAGAGTGGCAGAGCCTATGCCTGGCGGCTCGACATGCAGAAAGCGATCAGCCTCCTCGGCAACGCCTCTCTCACCTGGAGCGAGAGCGGTGCCGGGCCAGTGGGCGAAACCGGCATCATCGTGGCTGACCCTGGCGCCTGGGGCGACGTCATCCTGTCGCGCTCCGATGCGCCGTCGAGCTATCATCTGTCCGTCGTGACGGATGATGCGCTGCAAGGCGTCACCCATGTCGTGCGCGGCCGCGACCTCTATCACTCAACCGCCGTGCATCGGCTGCTGCAGCACCTTCTCGACCTGCCGGAGCCGCTCTATCATCACCACCGGCTGATCCTTGGCCCGGACGGCCGCAAGCTTTCCAAGAGCAACCAGGACACCGGCATTGCCGCGTTCCGTGCCGCCGGCCACACCCCGCAAGAGGTCCGGGCTCTAGTCGTCTAGGTCCTCTTCTTCGCGGCTTGCATCGCTGCCGTTGCGGAACTGAAAGCTGCGCCTCACCATGCGCTTGACCCGGTATTTCAGGATCGCGGCGTTGATCTCGGCACCGATGATGAAGATCGCCGCGATCATGTAAAGGAACACGAGCACGATCATGATCGACGCCAGGCCCGCATAGGTCGAGACATAGGTGGCGAAGGTCGCCAGATAGGAGGCAAAGGCATAGGCGCCGATCGTCCAGCAGACGAGCGTCAGCACGATGCCGGGGAGCACGTCGACCACCTTGCGGTGACCGTCCGGTAGCCAGAGATGCGACACGAGCAATCCGCCGGTCAACATGACCAGAGCGAGCGGCAGGCTCCAGTTGTCGACCGTCGCCAGCACGCCGCCGAGCCACGGCCACCATTCCCCGGCGTAACGCACCGCCAGGGGCACTGCGACCAGCAGGATGCTGAGTGCCGCAAGGATCAGCACGCCGGCGAGCACGAAGCCGAGGCTCGCAAGCCGGGTCACGTACCAATAGCGGCTTTCGGTAACGCGATAGGCGCGGTTCAGCGAGACGCGTAGCGCCTCCACGCCGTTGGAGGCGAAATAGGCCGCAGCAAGAACGGAAATGGTCAAAAGCCCGCCGCGCGGGATCGTCAGCACCCGCACGATCTCGTCGGCGACAGGCTTTGCGATCGACTCGGGCCAGGCGTCGAAAATCAGGTGCACGGCCGTTTCGGCGAATTGGTCGGCACCGAGAAAGCTGCCGAGTGCCGTGCCGAAGATCAGAAAGGGAAAGACGGCAAGCAGCGACGACAGAGCCACATGGCTCGCCATCGCCCAACCGTCATCGAGGCTGAAGTGCCAGAGCGCATCGAAGACAACTTTCCAGGTGATGCGTATGAATGCTGGCATTCCATTCCAATCCTGCAGGGCTCCACGACCGCATACTCCCGCGCTACCGTCCCGGTGCCGTTTCCTTGGCTTCACACGATCCCAACGGCGACAACGCTGGCGGGTTCCGGCTTGCGCAATTCAATTGTATCCCGCCGATGAATATGGGAAACGGAGGCAGGATTTCTACAGGAATCGATCGGATGACTGATCGCCCCACAATCATTGTCACCGGATGTTCGTCCGGGATCGGCGCCTATTGTGCGCGTGCGCTCCATGCCGATGGCTGGCGCGTCTTTGCCACCGTGCGCCGCGAGGAAGACCGGCAGTCCCTTGAAGCTGAGGGTATCGAAACCTTCCTGATGGACTACACCAAGCCGGAAACCATCGCCGCTCTGGCGGACACGGTGCTGGCGCTTTCCGGCGGACGGATCGACGCGCTGTTCAACAACGGCGCCTATGGCCAGGCAGGTGCCGTCGAGGACCTGCCAACCGAAGCGCTTCGGCTTCAGCTCGAGACCAACGTTATTGGCTGGCATGACCTGACGCGGCGGGTAATTCCGTCGATGCGGGCGCGTGGCAGCGGCCGCATCGTCCAGTGCTCCTCCATCCTCGGCATCGTTCCCTATCGCTGGCGCGGCGCCTACAACGCCTCCAAGTTTGCGATCGAGGGCCTGTCGCTCACGCTCAAGATGGAGCTTGCCGGTAGCGGCATCGAGGTGAGCCTCATCGAGCCCGGGCCGATTGCATCCAAGTTCACGACCAATGCGGTCGCCTATATCGAACGCTTCATCGACCTCAAGAATTCGGTGCACCGCGTCGAATACGAACGCCAGATGCGCCGCCTGAAAGGTGAAAGCAAACCCGCCCCCGGCAAGCTCGGCCCGGATGCTGTTTATGCGGTTTTGAAGCACGCGCTCACAGCAAAGAAGCCGAAACCGCACTATATTGTAACAAGGCCCGCCAGGCAGGGCGCGCTTCTGAAGAAGCTCCTGCCGGCTGCATTGTTTTATCGCATCATCGGCCGACTTGGCTGAAGTAGAATTGCAAGGAAGAGTTCGATGTCCAGCTTCTTTACCGGCCTGACCCTGTTCGTCATGGGCTTGGTCGTGATCGTCCTGATCCGCGGCCTCGTGAACATGGCAAAGGGCGGCAGCGGCAACACCTCCAACAAGCTGATGCAGGCACGCGTGCTGCTGCAGGCGATCGCGATCGTCCTGATCATGGTGACGCTGTGGCTCACCGGCGGTGGCCGCCCGACCTAAATGACGCAATTCCGGACGGAAAGCCGTTCCACACCTTTCCTGGAATTGCTCCAGAGGACCGTGACGACAGATGGTGAAGCTCAACAAGATCTACACCCGGACGGGTGACAATGGCACCACCGGGCTTGTTGCAGGTCCGCGCCGCCTCAAGAGCGACCTGCGGGTCGATGCCTATGGCGCTGTGGATGAAACCAACGCCTTCGTAGGCCTGGCACGGCAGCACACCGCCGATATGTTCGCGCTCGACGACGCGCTGATGCGCATCCAGAACGATCTCTTCGATCTCGGCGCGGATCTCGCGACGCCGGATACGGGCGAACCACCGCAATACGAACCGCTCCGCATCGTGGCAGCGCAGGTGGCCTGGCTCGAGACCGAAATCGACCGGCTGAATGCCGAGCTCGAACCCTTGCGTTCCTTCGTGCTGCCGGCCGGCAGTGCCGCTTCTGCCGCGCTGCATGTTGCCCGCACCGTGGCGCGGCGGGCCGAGCGGCAGATGGTGGCGCTCGCCAACGCCGAAGGCGAGATCGTCAGCAAAGAGGCGATCGCCTATATCAACCGGCTCTCCGATTTCCTGTTCGTGGCGGCGCGCTCGGCAAATGACAAAGGTCAGGCCGACGTCCTTTGGATTCCCGGAAAAAACAGATAACGTCCGCTTCGACATCGTTCCCCGACCAGGATTTGGCCTGGGAACCGTGGCATGAATCCGCGCTTCGGGAGACCGCATGTTCATACCGCTTCACGACACGAACACCCTGAAGCACATCAAGGTCCAGTACGTCACGATCAGCCTGATCGCTATCAACATCATCGTCTGGTTGATCACCGGCCCCATTGCCTCGGAAGAGTTCGCCAATGCCGCGATCCTCGGCTTCGGCTATATCCCGGCACTCATTTTCGACTATGCCCAACTCGATCCGTCACTGATTATCGTTCCCGACGGCTTCACCTTCATCACCTATTCCTTCCTGCATGGCGACTTCATGCATCTGGCGATGAACATGCTGTTTCTCTGGGTGTTCGGCGACAATGTCGAAGACGCGCTCGGGCACGTCCGCTACCTCGTCTTCTATCTTCTTTGTGCCGCCGCGGGGGCGCTGGCACATGGGCTTCTCGACCCGGCGTCCGAAGCGCCGCTGATCGGCGCGTCCGGCGCGATCTCCGGCGTCGTTGCCGCCTATTTCCTGCTGCATCCGAAGGTGCGCGTCTGGGTTCTGGTGTTCTTCCGCATCCCGCTGCCCCTTCCCGCGGCCATTCCACTGGCCTTCTGGATCGGCCAGCAATTCTTCATGCTGGTCGTCGATCCTGGCAGCGGCGTTTCCTGGAGCGCCCATGTCGGAGGCATTGTCGCGGGCCTCGTGCTGGTGGTCATTTTGCGACGCCGCGACGTGCCGCTTTTCGACCGCACCATCGTCACGCCGCGCGCCGTCCGACACAAGGCGGAGCCGGTCACGGCCGGACAGCAGCCGCCTCCGGATGCGACAAAACCGCCGATGCCTTGGGGTCGCCAGACCTGAGCGGAGCGCGGCCTTTGCCCCCCAATCGGAGCGGATCTGGCGACATTTCAAGGACTTGCCAGCCGCCGGCCTCGCATTGACCACCTGTGGACGACTGGCATCGGAAGCTGCTTGCCATGCACCTATCTTACGTGTACGTAAACGTAATTCCAATTCTCGGGATTATATCGATTTAGCGCCATGCACAGCGATTGTAATTGGAGAAAAAACGCGTATCGATGTCGCCAACCGACAATCAGGCGGCTCCGTTAAGGCGCATTTTCCTGCGAAAGCTCTTGGAGGGAAGAATCCATGAAAATACTTGTGACGGTGAAGCGGGTGGTTGACTACAACGTCAAGATCCGCGTGAAGGCAGACGGTTCGGGCGTCGAACTTGCGAACGTGAAGATGTCGATGAACCCGTTCGACGAGATCTCGGTCGAAGAAGCGCTCAGGCTGAAGGAAGCCGGCAAGGCTGAGGAAGTCGTCGTCGTTTCCGTCGGTCCGGCCAAGGCCGAAGAGACGCTCAGGACCGCGCTCGCCATGGGTGCCGACCGGGCCATCCTGGTCGAGACCGAGGACCAGGTCGAGCCGCTCGCCGTTGCCAAGATCGTCAAGGGCGTCGCCGACGCCGAACAGCCGGGGCTGATCATCGTCGGTAAGCAGGCAATCGATGATGACAGCAACCAGACCGGCCAGATGCTGTCGGCGCTGCTCGGCTGGGCGCAGGGCACCTTTGCCTCCAAGGTCGAGATCGGCGATGGCAAGGCAACCGTCACCCGTGAAGTCGATGGCGGTCTGCAGACCATCGACATCAAGCTGCCGGCCGTCGTCACCACCGACCTGCGTTTGAACGAGCCGCGTTATGCCTCGCTGCCCAACATCATGAAGGCGAAGAAGAAGCCGCTCGACAAGAAGTCGCCGGCCGACTTCGGCGTTGACACGGCCGCCCGCCTGAAGGTGCTGAAGACCGAGGAGCCGTCGGGCCGCAAGGCCGGCATCAAGGTCAAGTCGGTCGCCGAGCTGGTCGAAAAGCTCAAGACCGAAGCCGGCGTCCTCTAAGTTCAGGAAAGGGAGATTACATCATGGCCATTCTTCTTCTGGCTGACCACGACAGCAACCACCTTTCCGACCAGACCGCCAAGGCGCTGAGCGCGGCCTCGAAGATCGGAGCCGAGGTTCACATCCTCGTCGCCGGTGCCGGCGCCAAGGTGGCAGCCGAGCAGGCGTCGAAGCTTGCCGGCGTTGCCAAGGTGCTGGTTGCCGAGGACGCTTCGCTTGCCAACAACCTCGCCGAACCGCTGGCCGCGCTGATCGTCTCGCTTGCCGGCAGCTACGACACCATCGTTGCCGCCGCCACCTCGGTCGGCAAGAACGTCATGCCGCGCGTTGCCGCGCTGCTCGACGTTTCCCAGGTCTCGGAAATCATCGAGGTCGTTTCGCCCGACACCTTCAAACGGCCGATCTATGCCGGCAACGCCATCCAGACGGTGCAGACGACGGAAGAAAAGCGCGTCATCACCGTGCGCACCGCCTCGTTCGCCTCCGCCGCTGAAGGCGGTTCGGCGGCAATCGAAACCGTCTCGGCTGCCGCCAACCCGGGTGTTTCCTCCTTCGTCGCCGACGCGCTGTCGTCGTCCGACCGTCCGGAACTGACCTCGGCCAAGATCATCATCTCCGGTGGCCGCGCGCTCGGTTCGTCGGAGAAATTCCAGGAAGTAATCCTGCCGGTGGCCGACAAGCTCGGTGCTGCCGTCGGTGCAAGTCGTGCCGCGGTCGACGCCGGTTATGCCCCGAATGACTGGCAGGTCGGCCAGACCGGCAAGGTGGTCGCCCCCGATCTCTACATCGCCTGCGGCATTTCCGGTGCGATCCAGCACCTCGCCGGCATGAAGGATTCGAAGGTCATCGTCGCGATCAACAAGGACGAAGAGGCACCGATCTTCCAGGTCGCCGATTACGGCCTGGTTGCCGATCTCTTCGAAGCGCTGCCAGAGTTGCAGAAGGCCCTGTAACCCAAGGCAAGAGCCCGCCGGCCGCCCATGAAAAGGGCTGGCAAAAGCGCGGACTTGGCATTAACAATCTACCGGGCCGGCCAAACCGGCCCGGTTTGCGTGTCTGATGGCGGCCTCACCGCCAACCCTTTGAAGATGGATGTTCGCCGCAATGATCAAGACGGTCGGAATTATTGGTGCCGGGCAAATGGGCTGTGGCATCGCGCATGTTTCGGCAATCGCCGGATACAAGGTGCAGATCTACGATCTTGCCGCTGAACGGATCGAAGCAGGCCTTGCCACCATCAACGGCAACCTCGCCCGCCAGGTATCGTCCGGCAAGATGACCGACGAGGCCCGCAAGGCAGCACTTGCGTTGATCAAGGGTTCGTCCGACATCAACGACCTGTCGCAGGCCGACCTGGTCATCGAGGCCGTCACTGAAGACGAGACGATCAAGCGCAAGATTTACGGCCAGGTTTGTCCGATCCTGAAGCCGGAAGCGATTCTGGCCACCAACACCTCGTCTCTGTCGATCACCCGGCTGGCCTCGGCCACCGATCGCCCCGAGCATTTCATGGGCATCCATTTCATGAACCCGGTTCCGGTCATGAAGCTGGTCGAGCTCGTGCGCGGAATTGCCACGGACGAGCAGACCTTCAAGACCGCCAAGGAATTCGTGGCGACGCTCGACAAGACCGTAACGGTCGCCGAAGATTTCCCGGCCTTCATCGTCAACCGCATCCTGCTGCCGATGATCAACGAGGCGATCTACACGCTTTACGAAGGCGTCGGCAGCGTCGAGGCCATCGACACGGCGATGAAGCTTGGTGCCAACCATCCGATGGGTCCGCTGCAGCTGGCCGACTTCATCGGCCTCGACACCTGCCTGTCGATCATGCAGGTGCTCTATGACGGTCTGGCGGATTCGAAGTACCGCCCCTGCCCGCTTCTGGTAAAATATGTCGAGGCTGGCTGGCTCGGCCGCAAATCCGGCCGCGGCTTCTATGATTACCGTGGCGAAGTGCCGGTTCCGACCCGTTAAGTCTTGAGCCTCGGAGGCATTCAAGTACGAGATGCCTGTTCGGTCGGTATAAACTCGACCCTGAATACGTCTTCGAAAGAAGATGCCCGCGGCGATCGTAGTACAATCTAAAGAAGCTGCCGTTACTCTCTCCCAGTCAGGCGGGAGAGAGAATGAGTTCGCAAGGCATATCCGCAATAGCAGCGCGGTCGGTCCCCTCATTGTTGAGTGCGAAGGCGTGGCGCTTTGCGCTGGTGCTCGGTGTCGCGCCCAATCTGGCGATGCTCCTGGTGTTGCCGTTCTACGTGGTCGCGCGACCGCTTTCACCACTCCTCTACGTGCTTGCGGGGTCACTGGCACCGCGCGCCCGGCCGGTGCTCGCCTACCTTCTGTTCCCGCTCATTGCCATCGTCGATTTGGGCCTCGTGGCGATGGCGGTGTTCAATCTGCCGTTCGGTACTGCGATCCAGTCGATGCGCTACATGGCGTCTCTGGATCTCACCTCATCGGTCTTCTACGTGGTGGTGTTCGGTTTCTTTGTCGCCAACGGCGTTGCCATCGCCTGCCTTTTCAATCGCAATCGCAAGGTCTTGCAGGGCGCAATGGTGCTGCCGGCGGTCCTGGTCGCAATCGGCGTGGCGTCGCTGGAGCGTCAAGTCAATCGCCCTTTCCTGAAGCAGCCTGCTCAATCATTTGAAAGCGCTCTCTCGATCAATGGCGTCGACCCCGCAGCCCTGGCAGATGCTGGCCGCAACGTGTTGTTCGTCATGGTGGAGGGGCTTGGCGCGTTGTCTGACCCCGCGCACGCCGCAATTCTCTCGCAGCGCCTCCAGCCGGCCCTCGATACCGGGCGCTACACGCTTTCAAGCGGTCTCAGCAACTTCGAGGGCTCGACGACCGGGGCTGAATCCCGCGAACTCTGTGGGCAATGGGGTGACCACACGGACTATCTTGACCAGGCCACCTACGACTGCTTCCCCGCCGCGATGGCCGACGTCGGCTACCGCACCATCTCCTATCACGGCTTTTCTCAAGAGATGTTCGAACGGGAGACCTGGTATCCCAGAATTGGCTTCCAGGAATCGCACTTTATCGAGGGTCTTGCGACCGCCGGTGATCGGTTCGCCCGGCGCTGCGGCAGCGTATTTGCGGGCTTGTGCGACAAGGACGTCGCGGACGCCATCCGCGATCGGCTGTTGAAACAACCGACCGAGCGGAAATTCCTGTACTGGCTGACGCTGAATACCCACATACCATACGTGCGCAAGCAGGATGGTGATCTGAAGTGTGGCAGCGAGGCGGCCGCGATAGCGAACGCGCAAGTCTGCGAGTTGACCGAGTTGTGGGCCGACGTCTTTGACAGCGTTGCAACGATTGCCAAGGACCCGACCCTGCCGCCGACCGACATTTTCATCGTCGGCGATCATCCCACACCGCTATGGAGCCGCGCAGCGGCAGGGCATTTCACACCCCACAAGATTCAGTGGTACCTGTTGCGCGACAACCGGGACGTACCTGGCAGAGAGTAAACCCTATCCTCCAACGGCAGCCGTGATCAGCGCCTTGGCATCGTCGCTGTCCCAGGCGGCCGGGCCGTTCATCGAGCCGATGAGGCAGCCCTTGTCGTCAAGCAGCAGGGTCGCCGGCAGACCGAAGGCAAGGCCTTCCTTCTTCATGTTGTTGAACACGCCCATGGACGCATCGCGGTAGTAGCCAAGCTCATGCACCGCGGTTTCGTCGAGAAAAGCCTTCGGCTTCTCGTCGTCGCCGACATCGATGTTGATCGCGACCACCTCGAACTTGTCGCTGCCGAGCGACTTCTGCAGCGCATTGAGCGCCGGCATTTCCTCGCGGCAGGGCACACACCAGGTGGCCCAGAGATTGACGAGTAGGGTCTTGCCGGCAAAGGCCGACACATTGGTCGGCTTGCCATCCGGTCCATTGAAGTCGAGCGCGATCGGCCGCGGCGAGGATGCCGGCGCCATCGCGGCGACATGACCCTTCATGAACGGTGTCAGCGACGCGACCTTGGCTGATGTCAGAGGGCAGCTGGCACTGGCCGTTTCGGTCGCCTCGCCATTGCCAGACCCCGTCTCCTTCACGTATACCGCTGCCGCACCGACGATCACGCCAAACAGGGCGGCGAGCGCGAACAGTTTCACGGCCGGGGGGGATTTCTTCTGGTCGGGCATTTCATTCTCCAAGGCGGGCATTCTTCATGACTGACGGCAATTCCGAGACGAAATCCTCCAACCAGATGTGGGGCGGTCGTTTTGCCTCGGGTCCGGACGCGATCATGGAGGAAATAAATGCCTCGATCGGCTTCGACAAGAAGCTCTATGCCCAGGACATCCGCGGCTCAATAGCGCATGCGACGATGCTGGCGCATCAAGGCATCATTTCGGCTGAAGACAAAGACAAGATCGTTCACGGCCTCAACACGATCCTGTCAGAGATCGAAAGCGGTCAGTTCGAGTTCTCGCGCCGCCTCGAAGACATCCACATGAACATCGAAGCACGGCTTGCAACGCTGATCGGCCCCTCGGCCGGCCGCCTGCACACCGCCCGCTCGCGCAACGACCAGGTGGCGCTCGACTTCCGCCTCTGGGTCAAGGAAGAGCTGCAGCGCACCGAAAAGGCGCTGACGGCGCTGATCGCCGCCTTCCTCGACCGCGCCGAAGAACATGCCGATACCGTCATGCCGGGCTTCACCCATCTGCAGACCGCGCAGCCCGTCACCTTTGGCCATCATTGCATGGCCTATGTCGAGATGTTCGGCCGCGACCGCTCGCGCGTGCGCCACGCCATCGAGCATATGGACGAAAGCCCGATCGGTGCTGCAGCCCTTGCCGGCACCGGCTTCCCGATCGACCGGCACATGACGGCCAAGGCACTCGGCTTCGCAGGCCCTACCCGCAACTCGATCGACACTGTGTCGGACCGCGACTTTGCGCTCGAATTCCTGTCGATGGCGTCGATCACCGCCACGCATCTGTCGCGCCTGGCCGAGGAAATCGTCATCTGGTCGACGCCGCAGTTCGGCTTCATCCGCCTGTCGGACGCGTTTTCGACCGGTTCCTCGATCATGCCGCAGAAGAAGAACCCGGATGCCGCCGAGCTGGTGCGCGCCAAGACCGGCCGCATCAACGGTTCGCTGATCGCCCTGCTCACGGTCATGAAGGGTTTGCCGCTCGCCTATTCCAAGGACATGCAGGAAGACAAGGAACAGGTCTTCGATGCCGCCGAGAGCCTCGAACTGGCGATTGCCGCCATGACCGGCATGGTGCGCGACATGACCATCCGCACTGACCGCATGAAGGCGGCTGCCGGTTCCGGCTATTCGACCGCGACCGATCTCGCCGACTGGCTGGTGCGCGAGGCGGGACTGCCTTTCCGTGACGCCCACCACGTCACCGGCCGCGCCGTGGCGCTTGCCGAACAGAAGGCCTGCGATCTGGCTGACCTCTCGCTTGCCGATCTGCAATCGATCCATGCCGATATCACCGAGAAGGTCTTCGACGTTCTGACGGTCGAGGCTTCGGTTGCCAGCCGCACCTCCTTCGGCGGCACTGCCCCGAACGAAGTGCGCAAGCAGATCGCCTGGTGGCGCGCCCGCAACTAGGCGGCCGACCGCGCTCTGCGGGCGTTTTGCGCCCGCAGAAACAGGGTGCACAAGCGCCTGAAAAATCGATAAGACATCGCACCAGCATCAGTTCCCGCAAAGGAAAATAACGATGACATTCACGAAGGCGGCCCGGCTTGCGCTCCTGCTGGCGATCCCCGGGCTGGTTCTTTTCGGTTGCGGACGCAAGGGCGATCTCGACCGCCCCGGTTCGACGGCACCGATTAACACCAAGGCGCCCGCCGGCACCGTCGAGCAGAAGGAAAAACCGGACGACCGTCCCTTCCTGCTCGATCCTCTCCTCTAGATCGTTCATCGTTTCCCGCGAAACACTGACTTGATCTAATTCTTTGAAATTTCGCAGTTCCGAACGGAAGAATCGCTACAAACTTTCCTGGAATTGCTCAAAGCCGAGCTGCAGCCCGTGAACCACTTCCAGTACCGCGACGGAATCCTCTACGCTGAAGACGTGCCGGTCACCGACATCGCGCGCGCCGTCGGCACACCTTTCTACTGCTATTCGACCGCCACGCTCGAGCGTCACTACACGGTCTTCTCCAAGGCCTTCGCCGATGTCGATGCGATGGTCTGCTATGCGATGAAGGCCAACTCGAACCAGGCGGTGCTGAAAACGCTCGGTCGGCTGGGCGCGGGCGTCGATGTCGTCTCGGGCGGCGAACTGCGCCGCGCACTTGCGGCCGGCATTCCGGCAAGCCGGATCATGTTCTCCGGTGTCGGCAAGACGCCGCAGGAAATGGATCTCGCGCTGGAGGCCGGCATCTATTGCTTCAACGTCGAGTCCGAGCCGGAACTCGAGGTGCTGAACCAGCGTGCCGTGCGCGCCGGCAAGCGCGCCCATGTTTCCTTCCGCATCAACCCTGATGTCGACGCCAAGACCCACGCCAAGATCTCGACGGGTAAAAAGGAAAACAAGTTCGGCATTTCCTGGGAGCGTGCCCGCGCCGTCTATGCGCACGCCGCCTCCCTGCCCGGCATCCAGGTGACCGGCATCGACATGCATATCGGCAGCCAGATCACCGAGTTGCAGCCGTTCGACGACGCCTTCAAGCTGCTGCGCGAACTGGTCGACACGCTGCGCTCCGACGGTCATTCGATCGACCACGTCGACATCGGCGGGGGCTTGGGCATTCCCTACAAGGACGACAACAACCCGCCGCCGCTGCCGGATGCCTACGCGGAAATCGTCAAGAGCCAGCTGCAGTCACTCAACTGCAAGATCGTCACCGAGCCGGGCCGGCTGATCGTCGGCAACGCCGGCATTCTCGTGACCGAAGTGATCTACGTGAAGGATGGCGGCGACAAGACTTTCGTCATCGTCGACGGCGCGATGAACGACCTCATCCGCCCGACGCTTTATGAGGCCTATCACGAGATCCGCCCTGTTCGCATCTCTGCGGCCAACGCCCCTCGCATCCGCGCCGACGTCGTCGGGCCGGTCTGCGAGACCGGCGATTATCTGGCGCTCGATCGCGAGATGGCGATGCCGAAACCCGGCGATCTCTTCGCCATCAGCTCGGCCGGTGCCTATGGCGCCGTCCAGGCCGGCACCTACAATTCCCGTCTGCTGATCCCTGAAGTTCTGGTCAAGGGCGACCGCTTCCATGTGGTTCGTCCGCGTCAGGACCATGACGCCCTGATCGGCCTCGATTCGATTCCGGACTGGCTCGCCTGAGGCGACCCGCACCGACGACGACAATCTGTGGATCGGCCACCCGGGCGATCACGATTCTGTTTGCGCCCTCGTCTTCGCCACAAACGATGGTATCCTGAAGACCAGCGGGATAAGCTGAGCTGCGCCGTTTCCGGCCGCATCTCGCTTTACGATATAGGGTCAGCCACGAGCGTTTGATGGGCGACCGAAAGGAAACTTGGGCGGATGACGCAATTCCGGCAGGATGAAACGCCACAACCGAAGCCGTTTTCGAGAGCCCTGGCATTGAAGAGATGGCTGGCGCGCTCGGTGCTGGTCGCCGAACAGCTTCTGCCGCGCATTCTTCTGCCCGGCTCCATCGTGCTTCTGTTTCTCGCCTTTGCCTGGCTCGGCTTCTTCCGGGTGGCACCGTTCTGGCTGCATGCCGCAGCCCTTTTTGTCTTCGCCATCGGTTTCCTCGCATCCCTGTTTCCGCTGACGCGCATTCGTTTGCCCGGAAATGTCGACGCCGACCGCATGCTGGAAGAGCGCAACGCCCTGCCCCACCAGGCAATCCGCGTCCAGGACGATCGGCCGGCAATCGACAATCCGCTCGGCGAAGCGCTGTGGCGCGAGCACCAGGTCCGCATGGCGCGGATGATCGGCGCGCTGGATACGGGGTTTCCTCGCCCTGATATCGCCCGGCACGATCCTTTTGCCCTGCGCGCCGTACCGGTGCTTCTCGCCTGCGTCGCCTTTGCCTATTCCTATTCCAACCGCGCCGGCCTGCTCAGCGACGCGCTGCGCCTGCCGCAAGCTTCGGTCGAGACGGCTGACATCCGCATCGATGCGTGGGTTACGCCGCCTGCCTATACCGGCCGTGCCCCAATCTTCCTCACGGGCAAGCCGGAGGCCGCATCGGTTGCCGGCGACGCCGGAGCCATCACCATCCCGCAATTCAGCGACGTGACGGTCCGGGTCACCGGGGCGGGACCGGACCAGATCGTCCGCTTTGCGGAAAGCGGCGCCACCAAGGCGATCGCCATTCCGGCGGCCGGCGAGAAAGCCGAGGAAACGAAGCCCAAACCCAAGGTGGGAGAAGCCGGGCCCAAGGTCGCCGAAATGGCTGCATCCGAGCCTGCCCGCAACCCGAATGCCGTGCGCAACCATGTCTACAAGGTCGTCAAGGACGGCGAGCTTGTCGTCGGTGATCGGCGCTGGGCTTTCAAGATCATTCCGGATGGCGTACCGCAGATTTCCTTCGACGGCATTCCTCGTCCGACCCCCAATGCGGCGCTGGAGATCCCCTTCGCCGCAACGGATGATTACGGCATTGCCCAGGCCTGGGCCGAGATCCAGCCGCTCGACAAAGCTCCGGAGGGAGCTCGCCCGCTCTATCCGCTGCCGGAATACCGGCTCGACCTGCCGCGCCGCAATGCGCGCGAAGCCAAGGGCACGACCAGCCGAAACCTCAGCGAACATCCGCTCGCCGGCAAGCGCGTGCGGGTCACCCTCGTCGCCCGCGACGCCGCGGGCCAGGAGGGGCGCAGCCCGCCGCAGGAAATGATCCTGCCCGCCCGCCAGTTCACCCAGCCACTCGCCGGCGCCGTCGCCGAGCAACGCCAGGTCTTCGCCCTCGATGCCAACGACCTGCCGCGCGCGCTCGACCTCAACGATGCCGTTGCCTCTCTTGCCGAGGACTGGATCCCCAACCTCACGCATTTCCTGCTGCTGAAATCGGCCCGCACGCGCATGGCGCTTGCCTACAACGACGACATGCTGCGTGACGCCGCCGGATACCTGTGGGAGATTGCGCTTGGCATCGAAGACGGCGACCTGTCGCTCGCCGAGCGGCGCCTGCGTGACGCGCAGCAGGCGCTCTCGGACGCGCTGGAACGCAACGCGTCAGACCAGGAAATTGCCAAGCTGATGCAGGAACTGCGCCAGGCCATGCAGGAATACATGCAGGCTCTCGCCCAGCAGGCGGCCAAAGACCCGCGCATGGCTGGCAAGATGAACCCGAACAACATCCTGCGCCAGCAGGACCTCGAAAGGATGATGAACCAGATCGAGAACCTGGCGCGCTCCGGCGCGCGCGATCAGGCGCGCCAGATGCTATCGGAACTGCAGCGCATGATGAACAATCTGCAGGCCGGCCGCGGCCAGCAGCAGATGGGCCAGCAGAACGATGCCATGAGCCAGCAGATCGAGAAGCTCGGCAAGTTGCTGCAGGATCAACAAAAGCTCATGGACGAGACTTTCAAGCTCGACCAGGCGCAGCGCGACCGGATGCAGCGCGGCGATCCGTTGCAGGGCGAGGACAATGAGCTTTTCGGTCAGGAGATGCCGCAGGATCCCGGCCAGCGCGGCGATCCGAATGGCCAGCCCAATCCGCTCGACGACATGACCGCCGAACAGTTGAAGGATGCGCTCAAGCAGTTGAAGCAGCAGCAGGATGCGCTTGGCAAGCAGCTAGGCGAGCTCAACAAGAGCCTCGAAAGCATGGGCGTCAAGCCGGGCAAGGGCTTCGGCGAGGCCCAGCGGGAAATGGACGGCGCATCCGGCGCACTTGGCAAGGGCCAGGGCGAACAGGCGGTCGGCAATCAGGGCCGCGCGCTACAGGCGCTGCGCCAGGGTGCCCAGGACATGATGAACCAGATGCAGAGCCAGGGTCAGGGCCCCGGCATGGGCGTCCCGCAATTCGGCCAGAACGGGCGCGACCCGCTTGGCAGGCCTCAGAACAACCGGGGTCCGGAGTTCGGCGATCACGTGAAGGTGCCCGAGGAATTTGACACGCAACGCGCCCGTCAGATCCTCGAAGAGATCCGCCGCCGGCTCGGGGATAACCTGTCGCCGGAGGCCGAGCGGCAATATCTCGAGCGTCTGCTCGACATGCAATGAACCCGCAGCCGGTTCAGACCAGCCGATCCAATGCACACGCGGCTTGCGATGGGCGTAGCCTAACGCCCACGACCTCGGCAGCGATCAATTGTCGGATTGGGGTTCGTCAGGCTGCCAGCGCCAGCGCAACGGCCTTGCGGATATCGGGAAGGGAAAAGGGCTTGGAGATGACGTCGACGATCTTGTCGGCCAGATCATCGGCCCGTTCGCGCTGTTCGGCATAGCCGGTCATCAGCAGGATCTTCATTGCCGGAAAGGCAGCCGACGCCTGGTGCGTAAGTTCGATGCCGTCCATGACCGGCATGCGAATGTCGGAAAGCAGAAGATCGAAAGCCTCGGTCTGGAGGCAGGCAAGGCCATCGGCACCGTCGCCCGCCTCCACCGTCTCATGACCGTCGAGCTTCAGTGCCCGCGCGACGAAGGAACGCAACGCATCCTCGTCCTCGGTAATCAGGATCTTCGCCATCATGGCCTCCGCGTTTCCGAGGCGCGGCTTTCACGCCGACGCCCGCACCTGATCCAAAAGGTTACAGCGGGCGCCGGTCATCGACCGGACACAACGGCGCTGCAGCACCGCGAATCCGATAGGGAATCACCACGCGGCGCATCCCCAACCAACCAGTTTTTCGTTTGTGTTCGGTAAACGCGCGGCGACCGGATTTCAGGATCGTCGTGCCGTTCCGGCACAACTCACTCGGCGTCGCCGGTGACGACGCCGACGAACGGCAGCTCGCGGAAGGCATAGGCGACATCCATGCCGTAGCCGACGACGAAGTGATCGGGACATTCGAAACCGACATAATCGGCTTCGAGCTCGACCTTGCGCTTGACCCGCTTGTCGAGCAGCACGGCGATCGTCACGTTGCGCGCGCCGCGCTCGTACATCAGTTCCTTGGCAAAACGCAGTGTCCGGCCGGATTCGAGAATATCGTCGATCAGAAGCACGTCACGCCCATGCACGTCGCTGTCGATATCCTTGATGATCTTCACGCCCTGCGAGACCGTACCGAGCCCGTAGCTCGACAGCGTGATGAACTCGACTTCCGGTGCAAGTCCGGTGTTGTGCATGGCGCGGATCAGGTCCGCAGCAAAGATGAACGATCCCTTGAGCACCGCGATCACCAGCAGATCCTTGTGCGGACCGTTGACGATCATCCCTGCCAACTCGCTGTTGCGCGCGGCAATCGTTTCGGCCGTGTAGAGAGGTTCGATATTTTTACCGCGAACAACGGGCATCAAGGCTTCTCCAGCGTTTCATCCAGAAGACCAAGGCCTTCCCATCCGCGCCGCTTAGCACAATCAGCGGGCTGAAACACCGTTTTCAGCGAAGGAAACCGTCACATCGGGCATTTTTCCACCTGCATAGGGCAGCCGCGTCATGAAATGACGGCTCTCGCCCGGTGCGATTGCCGCACCTTCGGGCATCACGCGCGTGGTCGTTACCGGACGTCCGTTGGCCGCCACCCCCACCATTACGAGCGGCAGTCGCTGTTCGACATCCGACCGGTTGTCGATCGAGCCGTAGACGGAAAGGACGCGCATTCCACCGGAGTAGTCCAGTGCACTCGTGACCCCTGATATCGCGAGCGGCCGAACATCGGCCTGTCCGTCGCCCGCGGAACCGACGATCACCAGAAAGGATGCAAGTGCGAAACCCGCCACCAGGCCGGCGAAGCGGCGCGCAGGCATGTCGCGAAGCCGCGCTTCGGCATGGCTCAACAATCGGCCGGCAAGCGACGTTTCATCGGTGACGACTGTCAAGGTCGGGCGTTTCTGATTTTCGACCTTGGCATTGTCATTGAACACCGGATAGCGCGTTCGGCGCGACGAGGGAGCAATCACCTCGAACTCGGCATCGACATAGTCGACGCGTCGCGGCATCGCCGCTCCCTCACGTGCGCCCCGTTCGGGCGGCAGGAAGTCCGCCGAAGCGCCGGCGGTTTTGGTCCGGAATGCGTGCATGACCATTTCCTCCTGTCCCACAGGGGGACGGTGCGGCCACTGGACCCTACCGTCGCGACTGCGAAACCATCGGGCAATGCGCGAACCCTTGGCCTGCAAGAATCTAGGCATTGCATCAAATCTTTCCGACACGTAAACCGGAATGGTTAATGTTTCGGAAAGACGTCGCGAAAGCGGCACCTTTTCATGAAAAATTAACCGCTGCTTAACCATGATTCCGCTGGCGGTTTTGCCTTTCGAGGCTGGTCGTCCTATGCGCGGAGGACCGGAACCGGCCGTCGGTTGCAGGGCCGTGAGAGAGACTGGGCTGCCGCTTGATTCATTTTGAGAACGTCGGACTACGCTATGGCATGGGACCGGAAATCCTCCGGGACCTGACCTTCGATATTCCGCGCCGTTCGTTCCAGTTCCTGACCGGCCCGTCGGGCGCCGGCAAGACCACACTTTTGAGATTGCTTTTTCTCTCGCTGCAGCCGACGCGCGGCCTGATCCGGATGTTCGACCGCAACATCTCGTCGATCCCGCGCGAGGAGTTCCCGATGCTGCGCCGGCGCGTCGGCATCGTCTTCCAGGATTTTCGCCTGCTCGAACATCTCACGACCTATGAGAATGTCGCCCTGCCCCTGCGCGTGCGCGGCAAGGAAGAGGCGAGCTATCGGGCCGACGTGATCGAACTGTTGAAGTGGGTCGGCCTCGGCGAGCGCATCAATGTCCTGCCGCCGGTTCTTTCCGGCGGCGAGAAGCAGCGCGCGGCGATCGCCCGGGCACTGATCGATCGGCCGGAGATTCTGCTTGCCGACGAGCCGACCGGCAACGTCGATCCGCCGATGGCCAGACGCCTCCTCAATCTCTTCCTGGAACTGAACCGGCTCGGCACGGCAGTGGTGATCGCCACGCACGATCTGTCGCTGATGGATCAGGTGGAAGCACGGCGCATGATCCTTTCCCAGGGACGGCTCGATATCTATGAGTGACAGCCGCACGAAACGCCAGAACAGCGCACCAGAGCAGCAGCCGGAACAGCGGCCCCGCCGGACGGAAATGCGCGTACGGCCGACCGGCCCGATCGTGCCCTCGACCAATGTCTCCGGCCACGCGCTGATGTGCGTCATCGCCATCATGTCGTTCCTGGCCTGCCTGACGCTCGGCGGCGTCAGCATGGTCCGGGCAACGGCCCAGAGCTGGCAGTCGCAGATCTCCCGCGAGATCACCATCCAGATCAAGCCGGACGACAACCTCGACATGGAGAAGGCGCTCGCGGATGCCCGCGATCTGGCCCTCACCTTCAGCGGTACGGCCGACGGCAAGATCGTCGATCGCGCCGCCACCGCGCGCCTGCTCGAACCCTGGCTCGGCGAAGGCCTCGATCTCGATGAGTTGCCGGTACCGCGGCTGATCATCATCACCATCGACGAAAACAACCCGCCCGATTTCGCCGCCATGCGCAAGGCGCTGACCGAGACGATCCCGCAAGCCTTCCTCGACGATCACCGCACCTGGGTCGACCGGCTCGTCGCCATGGCCAATACCACGGCGATGATCGGCACCGGCGTGCTGGCCCTCGTCTTCTCCGCCATGGTACTCACGGTGATCTTCGCCACCCGCGGCGCACTTTCCGGCAACCGCCACATCGTCGAGGTGCTGCACTTCGTCGGCGCCGAGGCCGGTTTCGTCGCCTCCGAATTCCAGAAGCATTTTCTCCGGATCAGCCTCAAGGGCGCCGGCACCGGCGGCCTGCTCGCCGCCCTTTCCTTCGCGCTTGCCGGCTTCTGGCAGTCGCGGACATTGGCAACGCCGCAGACGGACCAGGCAACCGCGCTCTTCGGCACCTTCACCATCGGCTATGGTGGCTACCTCGGCATCGCCGCCATCATCGTCGTCATCGCCATCCTGACAACCGTAACCGCCCGCCTCACCGTCATGCGCACGATCTACGAGATCGATCTCATCCGTTCGGACCCAGGCCGCACGGACCTCTATCAGAGCTGACCTGTTCGATGTTTCGCCGTGCCTCGATCCATTCCTTGCCGTAATCTGTGGCTATGTGAAGAGAATCATGATGGCGCGAGAGTTACGCGGGAACGGGATGGCCGAAGGAGGCAAATGGCAGGGGAGAGCCGACGATCGCCGGCGGCCCCGCAGTCTCTTGCGCAAAATTCTCCGGCGCACCTTCTTCGTCCTGCTGTTGCCGCTGGCGCTCCTGATCGCCGCCTTCCTGAATTTTGCCGACACGGTCGCATCACTGCAGCCGCCCGTGCATCCCAAGGCGGATGCGATCGTCGTGCTGACCGGCGGTTTCCAGCGCATCGACCAGGCGGTCGATCTTCTGAAAGGCGGCGCGGGCAAGCGCCTGCTCATCTCCGGCGTCCACCCGACGACGACAGGCAGCCAGATTCGCCGCAACACCCAGAGCTCCGCCGATCTCTTCAAATGCTGCGTCGATATCGGTCATGAGGCGATCGATACCATCGGCAACGCCACCGAGACCGCGCAATGGATCCGTGATCGCGGCTATACGAGCGTGCTCGTCGTTACCAACAATTATCATATGCCACGCAGTCTGCTGGAGCTTCGGCGCACCCGCCCGGAGACGGAGTTCATCCCCTACCCGGTCGTCAATTCGGATCTGAAGACGACGAACTGGCTGCGCAACCCGATGGTGCTGAAATCGATCCTGCTGGAATTCGGGAAATACACGATCGCATCGGTTCGCGATTTCGCCGGCGCCCGGCCGACGAGCGGTCTGCGCACGGATTCCTCACGCGCCACGCCGGCCGAAGAATAGAAGGCATCGAGAAGGTCGCCGGCCTAAAGTGAGGGAGGGCAGTTTTCCTTCGGCACGGTTTCGTGTAGGCAGCGATCAATCGGCCTGACGCCGGTTCTTGAGAACTCGCCTACGAGAGCGTGCCTGATGATCGCCTTGCGTTCGATCCTTTTCAACACGGTGTTCTACGCCAATCTGATCGTGCAGATGATCGTGCTGACGCCGATCTATTTCCTGCTGCCGCGCAAGAAGGCCTGGTTCGTTCCCAAGAACTGGGTGCGCAGCAATCACTGGCTGCTCGAAAAAATGGTCGGCACGACCTTCGAGATCGAAGGCTTGGAGAACATCCCTGATGTCCCCTACATCTTCGCCCCCAAGCACCAGTCCTTCTGGGACGCCTACGCACTTTTGCCCTGGCTCAGCGATCCCTTTTACATCCTGAAGCGCGAACTCACCTGGATCCCGCTCTTCGGCTGGTATGTGCTCAAGCAACGCATGGTTCCGGTCAATCGCGCGGCTCGCGGCAAGGCAATGACCGGCGTGATGAACCGCACCAAGCAGGAAATGGCAACCGGCCGCGAGCTCATCATCTATCCGGAAGGCACGCGCCGGCCGCCCGGCGCCCCGCCGGAATACAAATACGGCATCGCACGCCTCTACCGCGATCTGGGCGTGCCGGTGGTGCCGGTCGCCATGCATCCCGGGCTCTTCTGGCCGCGCCGCAAGTTCCTGCGTTTTCCCGGTCACTTCAAGGTCCGCATCCTGCCGCCGATCGAGGCCGGCATGGACCCGGACGCATTCCTTGCCAGGCTGGTGGAAGTCACGGAGAAGGCCAGCGACGAGTTGCTCGTCGAAACGGTGAAAAACAATCCGCACCTGCCGCTGCCGCCAACCGCCGAGCAACGGCTGAAGGAACTGAAGGCGGCGGGCGGGGCCTGAGCCCTCAGGCCCGCGCGCGCTGGCGCGTCTGCTCGAGCAGGCTCACCACCTCTTCCAGCCAGTGATCGCGAATGCCCATTTCTTTCAGATGGGCAAGCGTGTTGAACACATACTCGCTGTTCGGCCCGGATTTCCCCGTCGACACCGCAACGATATCGGCCGCCTCGCCGGTGCTGAGCGTACCGGCATATTGGACATGAGCGCGGTCGATGACATAGGCGAGCGCCGGCACCCGCCGTCCGTCGGCAAGCAGCACCGGCATCGTGCGCTCCTTGTAGACATGCGTGACCAGTTCACGCTCACGCAGATAGTCGACGACATCGGTTGCCTGCCCGCGCTCGACGCGGAAGGCCGTGCCGATGCAGGAGCCGCCACGGTCGAGACCAAGCACCAGTCCCGGCCGCTGTTCGGTGCCGCGGTGCACCCAGGAATGGACGCAGAGTGAACGGCGATAGCCGAATGCGCGCGCCGTCAGCTTTTCCTCGAAGGTAAAGCCGGGGTTCCACATCAGCGACCCGTAGCCAAAGACCCAAAATTCGTCCATATCCACTGTCATTCAACCCGCGCTGTCTGCTCTCGCCACCGAATCATGATCGGCTCTCAGGAATGGTCAGCCATGTCGGTTTCTACGGCACAGCATCTCGGCACGAAAGAGACAAGCTCGTCCTTGTGCACCCGAAGACAAGAATAGTTTTGCGGATCGGCGGCGCCACCCGAAAGGCAGCCGCAGTCCAGTTTAGAGTGAGGTATCCGCGCCCATGTCGGCAACCGCAGTTTCCAATCCCTCGTCAGTCAGCCGGAAATTCCGCTGGCTGACAGCAGGCATCGTGCTTGTCGCCGGCATCTATTCGGCCGGCTGGTTCCTCGCCGCCGATCAGATCGAGAAGCGTCTTGCGGCCCGCCTCGCCGATGGGCAGGCGGCCGGGCTTGGCGGCGAATGCACGAACATGGACGTGCGCGGCTTTCCGTTCCGCATCGGCCTCTTCTGCGACAAGGTCCACCTCGACGACACTCGCCACGGCACGTCCGCCTCCTTCGGAGCGCTGCGGACGGCCGCACAGGTCTATCAGCCCGGCCATGCCGTGATCGAACTCGATGGCCCGGCCGAGATCCGCGCGTCGCCCGGCCTCAACGTCTTCGCCGACTGGACCCTGCTGCATGCGAGCGTGCGCGCGACCTTGTCCGGTGTCGACCGCACCTCGCTCACCTATGACAATCTCAACGGCCGGGTGCGCCTCCCGCTCTCGGGCGACGGGCTTGGCTTCGGCGCCAGCCACGGCGAACTGCACCTTCGCCAGAACGGCGCTGACCTTGATGCCGCCTTGAGCGTCGACAAGCTCGACCTGCGTCCGGAGGAAGGGCCGAGCTACGCACCGCCGGCCGCCGTGGCTGCGGACCTGACCTTTACCGACAAGGCCGGATGGATGGCGACCACGCCGACACCGGAGATGTTTCGCGGCAGCAAGGGCGAACTCAGGCTGCTCACCCTTGATCTCGGCTCCGGCATGAACGCCAAGCTTTCCGGACCCTTCTCGGTCAACGATCAGGGACTGATCTCCGGCGAGTTCTCGCTGACGATGTCGAATATCGAGGCCTGGCGGGCCAATCTGGTCAAGCTGATCCCCGACGACGCCAACCTCGTGGACAACACCGCCAACATGCTGAAGGCGCTCGCCAACGGCAAGGACGAGGCGACCGTGAAACTCAACGTGCGCGACGGCACGGCGTTTCTCGCCTTCATTCCGATCGGTGTACTGCCGACGCTTTGATCGAAGGCCGCCTTCTGCGGCACCCGCAGCGAAAAACAGAAAAGCCCGGGTCGCGGATCATTCCGCCAGCCGGGCTTTCTTGTTGGCTTAGTCGCTATTTCTGATCCATGGCATGCCGGCCGAAGTCCGGCATCGCCGTGTCCTGGCCCGCCTGGATGATCGAGCGGCGGATGGCGCGGGTGCGGGTAAAGAGGTCGAAGAGCTTGTCACCGTCGCCCCAGCGGATCGCCCGCTGCAGATAGGCGAGATCTTCGGAAAACCGCGCCAGCATCTCCAGGATCGCATCCTTGTTGTGCAGGCAGACGTCACGCCACATGGTCGGGTCGGAGGCCGCCAGACGGGTGAAATCGCGAAAGCCCGACGCCGAATACTTAATGACTTCGGATTCGGTGACTGTCTCAAGATCATCGGCCGTGCCGACAATGTTGTAGGCGATGATGTGCGGCAGGTGCGAGACGATCGCCAGCACCTTGTCGTGGTGCTCGGCGTCCATTTCCTCGACCATCGAGCCGAGCGTTTCCCAGAAACGCCGCAGCCGGGCGACCGCTTCCCCGTCAGCACCTTCCGGCGGCGTCAGGATGCACCAACGGCCGCGAAAGAGGCCGACGAAGCCGGCATCCGGGCCCGAATGCTCGGTACCGGCGATCGGATGGCCCGGCACGAAATGTACGGTCTCCGGCAGATGCGGCGCCATTTGCGCAATCACCGAGCCTTTGGTCGAACCGACATCGGTCACGATCGCGCCAGGCTTCAGATGCGCCGCAATCTCGGCCGCGACAGCACCGGAGGCACCGACCGGGACCGAGACGATGACGAGGTCCGCGTCACGAACGGCTTCCGCCGCAGACAGCGTATAGCGGTCGCCGAGCCCGAGCTCCTGCGTACGCTTCAAAGTCGCCTCGCTGCGCGTGGAAACGACGAGCGTACCGGCAAGCTGCTTCTCGCGGATTTCGCGCGCGATCGACGAGCCGATCAGGCCGATACCGATGAGGGCGATCGTTTCAAACTGCTGAGCCATTATTTCCGTCCCATGAATTCGGTCAGCGCCGCGATGACGCCTTCGTTGGCTTCTTCCGAGCCGATGGTCATGCGCAGTGCGTTCGGGAAGCCGTAGCTGCGGACCGCACGCAGGATATAGCCACGGCTGGTCAGGAAATCATCGGCCTCATCGGCCCGCTTGCCGTTTTCTTCCGGAAAGTGGATCAGCACGAAATTCGTGACCGAGGGCGTGATGCGCAACCCGATCGCTTCGAGCGCTTCGCTGACACGCGCGAGCCAGGTGAGATTGTGATCAACTGCCGTCGCAACAAAAGCCTGATCACGGATCGCCGCAGCCCCCGCAGCGATCGAGGGCGCACTGAGGTTGAACGGCCCGCGCACACGGTCGACCGCATCGATCACCTCCGGCGGCGCGTACATCCAGCCGATGCGCAAGCCCGCAAGGCCGTAGATCTTCGAGAAGGTGCGGGTCATCACCACATTGCGGCTGGCCGAGACAAGCTCCAGACCGGCGGCATAGTCGTTGCGGCGCACATACTCGGCATAGGCCGCATCAAGCACCAGCAGCACGCCTTCAGGCAGCCCCGCATGCAGCCGACGGACTTCATCGACGGGGATGTAGGTGCCGGTCGGATTGGCGGGGTTGGCGAGGAAGACGACCTTCGTGCGCTCAGTCACCGCCGCGAGAATGGCATCGACGTCGACGCGCGCATCCTTCTCCTTGACGGTAATGGGCGTCGCGCCCGCAGCCATGATCTGGATCTTGTAGACGAGGAAGCCGTGCTCGGTGATGATGCCTTCATCGCCGGGGCCGAGATAGGTGTGGCAGAGGAGCCCCAGCAGTTCGTCCGAGCCGTTGCCGCACATGATGTTGGCCGGGTTGAGGCCGTGCACAGCGCCGATCGCCTCTCTCAGCGCCCGCGCCTGGCCATCCGGATAACGCTCCAGGTTGAAGGCAGCCGCCTGGAAAGCCTCGATCGCCTTGGGGCTGGCGCCAAGCGGCGTCTCGTTGGACGAGAGTTTGTGCACCTTGGCGACACCCGGCGCGTGCTCCTTGCCCGGCACATAAGCGGCAATATCCAGAATGCCGGAACGCGGTTCGGGGCTCTTCGAAGCAAGGCTCATAGGGTCAGCTTTCTTTGGCCATCAAAGTGCTGCAGCGACGGGTACGTGCCTTGGGAGGCGCGCGGCGCTGCAAGCAGGAAAAGAGGTCAAGCCATTAGCGGCGCAAGCGGCTTTTGTCGAGGGTACGCCGCGGCTCCGGTGTTGGTTAGCGGGTGGGATGCGGCCGCTCACGCGTGCTCGGTACGCCCTGCGGCGCCAGCACCGGTACGAAGACGCGGCGCGATGCGCGTGCGGCGACTGGCAGCCCCTGGTAAAGCCGCTTCTGCGCCTCAACAACAATAACGCCGGAAAAGACAGGCCAGAGCGATCGACCGAGCCGCTCGAAGCCCCGACGCAGCCGCAGGATCGCCCTGAGCTTCGACGGTGGGAAGAACAGCGCATCCGCCGTGGCGCCCGGTGTGAAGTTGGTCTCACGCAGCAGCGCCGTCAGCTGCCCGCGCGAATAGGGCCGACCGGACCCGAAGGGTGTATGCTCCATGCGCGCCCAGACGCCGCGCCTATTGGGCACGACGATGACGAGTCGGCCGCCCGGCGCCAGCACCCGCCAGATCTCCTTCATGGTTTCCCGCGGGCTTTCGGCGAATTCCAACGAATGCACCATCAGCACCCGATCGATCGAGGCGTCGGGCAGCGGTAGTTCCTCATCGAACACCAGCGCCGTCGAGGAGAGCTCGGCAACCGGCCAGTTCACCGCCCCCTGCCCGGCCGGCATGAAGGCGAAGGTGCGCTCGGTATCCTTGCGGAACCGTTCGAGATAGGGAACGGCATAGCCGAGACCGACCAGCCGCTCGTCCGGAAGCCGCGCCCAGACGGACGAAAGCGCCATGGTGACGGATTGCTCCGCCATACGGCCGAGTTCGGAGTGATAGAATTCGCGCAGGTCGACGATATCGGTGTGCATTCGCAACATGTTAGCTTCGAAGCGGTAGACTTCAAGGTAAGGCTCGCTACATTCGGCAGCATTCCCTCTCTCCTGACCGGAGGACGTGCCATGGCCGCGCTCGAACTCGACCTCTTCCTCTGCCGCACCGACAATTTCGGCGTGCTGGTCCATGACCCCGAAAGCGGCCTGACCGCCTCGATCGACGCGCCGGAAGAGGCGCCCATTCTGGAGGCACTGGAGCGGCGCGGCTGGAAGCTCACCCATATCCTGACGACCCATCATCACGGCGACCACGTGGCGGCAAATGACGCCCTGAAGCAACGCTTCGGCGTCACGATCATCGGCCCCTTCGGCGAAGCCTCGAAGATACCGGGCCTCGACAGGACCGTGCGCCATGGCGAGCGTTTCGATTTTGCCGGCCGTTCCGTCGAGGTGGTCGAGACCCCGGGCCACACGGCCGGCCATATCTGCTTCCACTTCCCGCAGGATAAGCTGCTCTTTGCCGCCGACACCCTGTTCGCGCTCGGCTGTGGCCGCCTGTTCGAGGGGACGCCGGCGACCATGTGGCAGTCGCTCAGCCGGCTCATGGCGTTGCCGGACGACACGGCTGTCTATTTCGGCCATGAATACACGCTGTCCAACGCCCGCTTCGCGGTGACCGTCGACCCGGAGAATGCCGAACTCAAGGCGCGCGCGGCTGAAATCGAGGAGACACGCTGCGACGGCGGTTTCACCGCACCGACGACGATCGGCCTGGAGAAGCGCACGAACCCGTTCCTGCGCGCTAGCGACCCCGGCATTCGCGCCCATCTCGGCATGCAGAACGCCGACGATGCCGCGGTTTTCGCCGAAATCCGCAAGCGGAAGGATAATTTCTAGTGGCTGAGGCGCAATCGGCGGCGGAGATCATCCAGGCACTCGGCTTGGTGCGCCATCCGGAGGGCGGATGGTACATCGAGACCTTCCGCGATACGGCCGGCGGCCCACGTGGGCATTCGACGGCGATCTACTACCTGCTGGAGCGCGGCGAGCGCTCGCACTGGCATCGTGTGCGCGATGCGGTCGAGATCTGGCATCACCACGCCGGCGCGCCGCTCGAACTCAGCATCGCCGAGGACGGGCATCCCGCCGAGACGCTGCGGCTCGGGTCCGACATTCTGAACGGGGAACGACCGCAGGGCGTGGTCCCGGCTAACTGGTGGCAGTCCGCCGCCTCGCTTGGCGATTGGACCCTGGTCGGTTGCACCGTCGCGCCGGCATTTGATTTCGCCGCCTTCGAAATGGCGGCTCCCGATTGGCAGCCGACCAATCGATAGCAGACCTTGCTTACTCCGCCGGCTGAGCCACCACCGCTCGCTTTGGGAAAATCATGTCCTTCGCCGCCAGTACCGCCCCGCCGGTCACGAACAGGCAGGCGAGTGCGATGCGCCAGGACGGCTCCGCGAAACCGAACAGGATCAGGATCAGCGTCGAAAGCACCGGTGCCGCATAGCTGCAAACGCCGAGAAGCTGGATATTGCCGTTCTTCACGCCGAAGTCCCAGGCATAGAACGCCGCCCCGACCGGCAGCAGGCCGAGGCCGAGGACCGCCAGCCACTCGAAGGTGTTTGCGGGCCAGACGGTCGTTTCGAGCGCCAGATGGCAGGCGAAAGACAGGATCGAGGTGGCAAGACAAAAGCCAGTGACAACATCCGTCGAGACCGCTTCGAAGCGGCGGGTGATGAGAGAATAGCCGGACCAGGTGAAGGCGCAGAGGAAGGCGGCGCCGTAGCCGAGCAGATAGGCATCGTCGAAGGCAACGCCATTGCGCGCCACGATCAGGATCGTGCCCATGAGGCCGGCGAGCGCGCCGGCAAGATGATACCAGCGCAAGCGCTCGCCCGGCAGCAGCGCCGAGCCGACAACGATCAGAAGCGGCCAGAGATAGGCGATCAGCCCGGCTTCCACTGCCGGGGCGTTGCGCAGGGCCGTGAAGTAGAGAAAGTGATAGCCGAACAGGCCGGCGATACCCGTGATCCAGACCTTGGCGGGCTGCTTGAGCAGCGCCAGGCGCTCCGGCCTCATTGCCAGCACGACAAGTCCTGGCAGGCTGCCGATCAGGAAGCAGATCGCCGAAAGCTGGAACGGCGGCATCTTGCCGGATGCTGCCGTGAACAGCGCGAGCAGCGACCACATCAGGATGGCAGAAAAGCCGATCAACGTTGCCTTGAATTTCATAGTCGTCCCCTCGCGCGGCCTCTCTCGCGGAAACCTGCGCCGATAAAATCACCGTGCTTCGTGGTATTTAACCTTTTAGTTGCACGCGGTCGCGCGTCAACCACCAAATCGCGTCGCCGAGACCGTGACCGGCCCAAGCTTGGTGGGGATGCGGACATAGACGGGGGCGTAGACGTTGACCGCTTGCGCCTTGGCAAACCAGATCTCCATCGTCTGCAGACGACGCAGATACTCGACGTCCTCGCGGCCCTTCTTGTATCCGGCCTTCGGCACGAAACGGATGCCGCAGACGATTACTTCCCCTTCGAAGCCCTTCGTCTTGAAGGGTCTGGTGCCCTTTGGGGAGAGCTTGATGTCGAGCCGCGACTCGCCATCAAAGATCGGCAACGTGTTCGGGCAGACGCGCGCCTCGGCGGGAATGATGAGGCCGGAAAGCGGGTCGAGCACGTTGCGCATGTCGCGCGAGGTGACGGGCACCCAGTTCTTCGGCAACGGCGTGCGCTTGGGTGTCATGCTCGCATGCACGACATTGCCGTTGCGATAGGTGACGCTGATCGCCCGCCCCTTCGAACCGCTGCGATAGGACATCGAATATTGCGACGCCCGCAGGTGATCCTTGTCGATCACACCCGAAACCTGAGTCTGACCCGAGGTCCGGCTGAGGATATCGAGCAGACCGGCCGACTTCAGCGTTCCCGATATCGTGTAGCGATTCTTCTGCAGTTCGGTGTGGAAGGAGGCGCGGGCAACCGGCAGACCGGCCAGCGAGATGCTGTAATCCGTCAGATGCTCGACATCGGCGGCCGATGATACTGTGGAAAACGAGACCGCGGACAGCAGCGCCGCCACGCGAAAGCCATTTCGCAACTTCATGCCTTGAAAAATCCATCGCTTGAACATCGCCGCAATACCCTGAAATGCAGGCTCTTTGCGGCTTTTCTACGCCCAGTTCGCTGCAGCCGCACGTCGGGCCGACCCTGTGGTCGCCACACGTCCTCATGCAAGAAATAACGCATAGCAAAACCGCTTGGAATGGGTCTCGCAAGGCATTATTCTTCAGAGAACCAAGCGTCACATCTGAAGATCGGTCGGGAAAAACCGCGGGTTTTCCCAGAATGCAAGAGGTTTGGCTTGACGGGCGGGCCGTCTCTGACTATAGAACCGCGACTTTCCAATAATGGCCTAGGAACGCGGCCTGGGCTCTGGGCCCGCTACCGCATTGTCCGGCGGCGATAAAGAGAATAGGTGTACCATGTCCCGTAGTTGCGAATTGACCGGCAAGGGCGTCCAGTCGGGCAACAATGTAAGCCACGCCAACAACAAGACCAAGCGTCGGTTCCTTCCGAACCTTTGCAACGTCACGCTGATTTCCGACGCTCTCGGCCAGCGCTACCGTCTGCGCGTTTCCGCTGCAGCTCTCCGCTCGGTTGAACACCGTGGCGGCCTCGACGCCTTCCTGCTGAAGTCGGACGAAAACGAGCTGAGCATGCGCGCTCGCCTGCTGCGTCGCCAGATCGTCAAGAAGGTTGCTGAAGCCGCCTGATCGGCGCCAGCGTCCTGTCTTCGACACGCGTTTAAAAGGCTTGCGGGTTCATCCGGCAAGCCTTTTTCTCGTGCGCATATTTTACATTCGTCGGCCGGATGCTCGCTTCCGGCTTTCATCCCTCTAGCTGGTGGCATCTCCCAGGATAAAAAAATGCTGATCAACCGCACGTTCTTCGTCTATGTCGCGCTGATGACCCTCGTGGTCGTGGCCTCGAATTTCCTCGTTCAATACCCCCTGCCGGGCTCGATTGCCGGCATGCAGCTCGGCGATCTGCTCACCTGGGGTGCCTTCAGCTATCCCTTCGCCTTCCTGGTGACCGACCTTACCAACCGCCAGTTCGGCCCGCGCATTGCGCGCCGCGTCGTGGTTGTCGGCTTTATGGTGGCGATCCTCTTGTCCTTCGTCGCCGCCACGCCGCGCATCGCGATCGCCTCTGGCTCAGCCTTCCTGTTCGGTCAGCTCCTGGATATCTCGGTGTTCAACAGGCTGCGCCGTCAAAGCTGGTGGCATGCGCCGCTTGCGGGCTCGCTGATCGGCTCGGCGCTCGACACCGCGATGTTCTTCTCCTTCGCCTTTGCGCCGTTCTTCGTGTTCTTCGGCGCAAACGACAGCTTCGCTCTGGAAACCGCGCCCCTGCTCGGCGTGCTCACGACGGAAGCTCCGCGCTGGATCTCGTGGGCAATCGGCGACTTGAGCGTCAAGATCCTCTGCGGCCTCGTCATGCTGCTGCCCTATGGCGCATTGATGAGCATCGTCAAGCCGATGCCGGCAGCAGAAGCCAAGGCATCCGTCTAAGCAAAGTCTGCCGAAAAAGGATCGAGCCGATGATTGCGGTCAGACGACCGCAATCATCGGCTCTTTCGTTTTGAGAGCCCGGATCACTGGCCCCTTGGGCCAAACAAGAGGCTATTGCGTCAGCACGGTCGTGAAACGGAACTCGAGCATCAAATTACGCTCGAGGATGGAGTGGTTGTCATCCGAAACGACGATCACCCGAACTTCACCATCCGGCCGCGCAACGACGTCGAGCCCTTCCATATTGTCGATCTGGTGGCGCATATCGGCTTCAAGGATGACCTCACCATCGACCACGGCGCCGGGCTTGATCGCATCGCCGGCAATACGCCGGATCTGCATGCCGAGCCCCGAACCAAACGAGAAGCGCCGCTCCAGAAGCAGCAGGTCGCCGTTCGGCAGGAACGCGCCGTCGGTTACCGCATAGGGATCCTTGCGCACCACAGCAAACGCGCCGCGCTGCGGCCCGTCGAGAATGCCCGCGAGCAAATTGTCCGCCTTGTCGACGCTGCGTTCTGCGACGGCGATCGTTGCGCCGGCCAGGGGACTGTCCTTTGGCGCTACCGCGATGGTCTCGATGCCGCCATTGTTGCGCAGTTCCTTGATCGAAAACGGCAATGGCAGGCTCCCGATCGGCGTCGATGCCGCAAAGCCAGGGTCCGGGTAGATGTCGATCCGATGCGCCTGTTCGTAGGAGACGACCACCTGCCCCGCCCGCAGCGCCAGTCCTTCCGCATCGACCTTCCACTTCGCCAGGCCAACGTCGCCGTTGCGGTCGGCCATCGGCGTGGCAGTGAGATCCGCGAGACCGGAAAGCCGGCCGTCGTCATCGCGGGTGACGGCACCTTCGAGCCAATGCCCGGTGTCCATGATCGCGATGAAACTGTTGCCATCCGGTCGAAAACGGATCGCCGACACGGCGCCGAACAGGGAATTCGGTGAGGTCATTTCCAGCCCGCCGACGAACTCCAACGCGCCGAACCGGGTGGCGTTCGATCCAACCGCGAAACTGCCGATCTGACGGCTGCGGATCGGCAGCGTTTCGCTATTCGAGGCGGCCCATGCCGAGCCGGTCGACGACAGAAGCAGGAGGGCTAGAAGTCCACGACCGAGCATAGGGAGAAATACCTTCAGGAGAACAGCATCATGAATGAAGCAGAGCACGACGACGCGAAACACCTGCCAAGGCGCACCGAGACCATCGCTGCAGCTTGGTAGACTGTAAAACTTTGTCCGTAAATTGACTTCGAGCAGGGCCGCAACGTGCTGACGCCGGTTGGCGTTCGGAAGCGGCACACGCCACCTCCGAACGAAACAGATTACCCCGCGCGACGAAGGCGCGAGGAACCACGCCGTTGGCTCTCGTCCTCAAAGAGCGCCGCCAGTTGCTCGGTCATTGCACCGGCAAGCTCGTCGGCGTCGACGATGGTCACGGCACGGCGGTAGTAGCGCGTCACGTCGTGACCAATACCGATCGCCAGAAGTTCGACCGGCGAGCGCGTCTCGATCTGCTCGATGACCGCGCGCAGGTGCCGTTCCAGATAGTTTCCGGGATTGACCGAAAGCGTCGAGTCATCGACCGGCGCACCGTCGGAGATCATCATCAGGATGCGGCGCTGTTCGCGCCGCGCCATCAGCCGCTCATGCGCCCACATCAGTGCTTCGCCGTCGATGTTTTCCTTCAGCAGCCCCTCGCGCATCATCAGGCCGAGATTGCGGCGCGCCCGGCGCCACGGAGCGTCGGCGGACTTGTAGATGATATGGCGCAGGTCGTTGAGCCGGCCCGGTGCCTGTGGCTTGCCGCCGGCCAGCCACTTCTCGCGCGACTGCCCGCCCTTCCACGCCTTGGTGGTGAAGCCGAGGATCTCGACCTTGACGCCGCAACGCTCAAGCGTGCGCGCCAGGATATCGGCGCAGGTCGCCGCAACGGTGATCGGACGACCACGCATCGAGCCGGAATTGTCGATCAGCAGCGTCACGACGGTATCGCGGAAATTGGTGTCTTTCTCGCGCTTGAAGGAAAGCGGCTGCATCGGGTCGATGACGATGCGCTGCAGGCGGGCCGTGTCGAGATAGCCCTCCTCAAGGTCGAACTCCCAGGAACGGTTCTGCTGCGCCATCAGCCGGCGCTGCAGGCGGTTGGCAAGCCGTCCGACCGCACCCTGGAGATGCGAAAGCTGCTTGTCGAGGAAGGCACGCAGACGGTCGAGTTCCGCTTCGTCGCACAGCTCTTCGGAAGCAATCGTCTCGTCGAACTCGCGGGTGAAGACGGCGTAGTCGACCTTCTCGTTGAAGTCGGAAAACGGCTGGTTCGGGCGCTTGACTTCGCCGGGCGTCTCGCTGTCCTCGTCGCCCTCGTCCTGCAGGTCGTCGTCGGAGATCTCCGCGCCGTCCATCTCGCCTTCTTCCATCTGCTCTTCGGCAGCCTGGTTTTCGTCGGCGGGTGCGGCGTCGTCACCGGCTTCCTCGTCGCTGGCGTTCTCGTCCTGCTCCTGGCTGCGCGGCTGGTCCTCGTCGGTCTCGCTTTCCTGCTCGTCCGGCTCGTTGTCGTCGTCGCCATACTTCTCGGCGACCTCCATCGACGTCAGCATGTCGCGCACGACGCGGGCGAAAGCCTGCTGGTCGTTGATGGCCGACGACAGGTTCTTGATGTCCCCGGCAGCCTTGCCCTCGATGAACTCCCGCCAGAGGTCGAGCACCTTGCCGGCAGAGGCCGGCGGCTTCTCGCCAGTCAGCTTCTCGCGCACCAGAAGCGCCACGGCCTCGCCGAGCGGCGCATCGGCCTGCCGCTCGATCGTTGCGAAATTCGCCTTGGCGTATTTCTCCTCGAGCATGACGTTGAGGTTCTTGGCAACGCCTGCCATGCGCAGCGCGCCGATCGCCTCGACGCGCGCCTGTTCCACGGCATCGAAGATCGCGCGGGCGTCCGCGCCCTGCGGCGACATGGTCGCGTGGATACGTGCGTCGTGACAGGCCTTGCGCAGCGCCATGCTGTCGCCGAGACCGCGGGTGACGGCAAGCTCCTGCAGTGTCGGGCGCTTGGAAAGCTCCGGCAGGCGGATGCGCTCCCCGGTCATGCCCGGTCGCTCGTTGGCAAAGGCCACTTCCACCTCGGCATCGCCCGCGATCGATCGGATGCAGCCGGAAAGCGCCCGCTTGAACGGCTCCGCAGCATTCTCGCGCGTGGTTGGCTTTGCCTTCGAGTTCGAGCTCACGACAGTTCCTTCTTCAGCCAGAGACGATGAAAGCCCGGCGGGAAATCATCGAGTTTGCCATAAACGTCATAACCCAGCTTCTGATAGAAGCCGTCGCCCTGGAAGCTGAACGTGTCGACATAGATGTAGCGGGCGCCGCGACTTGCGGCGATCGCTTCGACACGCGCAACGAGCTCGCGCCCGCTGCCCGATCCTCTCAGCGCCTCGTCTACCCAGAGCAGTTCGATGAAGCACCAGTTCCAAGCGGTGTAGGCGACGATGCCGCCTACGATCTCGTCGCTGTCATCACGCACCGAAACGGCGAAGCGCTTGTATTTGGCACTTCCTGCCTTTTCGAGGTTGAAGGCCTTGAGGCCCTTGAAGACCGCATTGGCGGTCTTCGTGACGCTCTTCTCCTCAACGAAGCGAAGCGCCGCTGCGCCCTTCGCCTCCGCCATGGCTCAGGCGGTGGCTTCCAGCACGATGTTGGCAGCACTTTCCTTCAGCTCGATGCCGAAGGCGCGCTGGTAGTGCTCGGCGACCAGCGCTCGCTCCAACTCGTCGCACTTGTTGAGGAAGGTCACGCGGAAGGCAAAGGCGATATCGCCGAATATGTGGGCGTTCTCAGCCCAGGTGATGACCGTACGCGGGCTCATGACGGTCGAAAGGTCGCCGTTGATGAAGGCCGCGCGCGTCAGGTCCGCAACGCGCACCATCTTGGAAACGGTTTCGCGGCCCTTGTCGGCCGTGAAGCCCTTGACCTTGGCAGCGACGATGTCGACTTCCTTGTCGTGCGGCAGATAGTTCAGCGTTGTGACGATCGACCAGCGGTCCATCTGCGCCTGGTTGATCTGCTGCGTGCCGTGATAGAGGCCGGTCGTGTCGCCGAGACCGACGGTGTTGGCGGTCGCAAACAGACGGAAGGCCGGGTGCGGACGGATGACGCGGCTCTGGTCGAGCAGCGTCAGACGACCGGACGATTCCAGAACGCGCTGGATGACGAACATGACGTCCGGACGGCCGGCATCGTACTCGTCGAAAACGAGCGCGACATTGTGCTGGTAGGCCCAGGGCAGAATGCCGTCCTTGAACTCGGTGACCTGCAGACCGTCCTTGACGACGATCGCGTCCTTGCCGACGAGGTCGATACGGCTGACATGGCTGTCGAGGTTGACGCGCACGCACGGCCAGTTGAGGCGGGCAGCGACCTGCTCGATATGGGTCGACTTGCCGGTACCGTGATAGCCCGACACCATCACGCGTCGGTTGTGGGCGAAGCCTGCGAGAATGGCGAGCGTCGTTTCGCGGTCGAAGAGGTAGTCCGGATCAAGGTCAGGCACATAGGCGTCGCCCTTCGAATAGGCAGGAACGCGCAAATCCGTATCAATGCCGAAAACCTCCCGGACAGAAATCGTGGTGTCGGGGAGGTTGGAAATGTCGAGGTCAATCTTGCTCATCATGTCTCCAGAGCGGCCACCGGACGGCACCCGCGCATTCGCCTGCAAAAGTGCTTCTGTAATAATCCGGGTTGTTAGCAGAAACCAGCCTGTTTTAACAATTGGTAGGCTTGAATAACGGCGCGAAAACGCTCTTCCGATCCTCTATCTCCGCCATTGGCATCCGGGTGATGCTTTTTGACCAGATCCTTGTAGGCCGCCTTGATATCGGCCGCCGTCGCCGAAGCGCCGAGACCGAGCGTATCGAAGGCTTTCGCCTCGAGCGTCTTCAACTTGCGCTGGCGCGGCTCCGGCCGGCCGGAGCGCGCCCGCGCCTCGCTGACGAAGCCGAAGGGATCGCGCATGCGCGCCTGGGCGCCCGCGGTGCCGGATCGCATCTGCGACTGCGTCGGACCGTTCTTGGCATTCTTGTTGACACCAACAGTCCAGGTCGGGCGGTGGCCGGTGATCGCTTCCTTCTGATAGCGGGCAACTTCGCTGTCGGAGAGGCCGGAGAAGAAATTGTAGCCCTTGTTGTATTCCTTCACGTGCTCGAAGCAGAACATGAAGTACTGGCCCTCGGCATTGCGACCGACGGGGGCCCGATGCACGCCCTTCTGATCGCAACCGTCCCACTGACAGATGGGCGCAGCCGGTTCCGCCTGCGGCTCCACCTTGCGCCGGGTTCGAATGCGATCGAAGTATTTTGAATCGAGTCTCATGGCGCTCATTATGGGGTTTGGCCGAGGCCACAACAAGAATTGACAAAGCGGAATGTTGCTGGCTTTGTGCGGGCATTTTGCGCCGCCTGGCCCGCGATTGCCGGGTTCTGCTGAATTGCGAGGGGGCGTCAAGCAAACAGCAAATTGGGACGGAAGAATGTCGCTTACGGAAACGATCGAAAAGAAGCTGATCGAGGCCTTCCATCCTGAACGGCTCATGGTCATCAACGAGAGCCACATGCATGCCGGCCATCAGCCGGGTTTCGATGGCAGCGGCGAATCCCATATGCGCGTGCGCATCGTTTCGAGCGCCTTTACCGGCATGAGCCGCGTCGCCCGTCATCGCGCCATCAACGATCTCCTGAAGCCGGAACTCGATGCCGGCCTGCACGCCCTTGCGGTCGAGCCCGCGGCTCCCGGCGAAGCGACCCGCTGGTAGCAATCAAGCCGTCGGAGCGGCACCGTCTTCCGCTGGGCGGATGCGCAGTTTGGTGATGCGGTTCTTCACCCGCTTCATCACGATGAAGCGTTTGCCGTGGAAGGTGAAGGCCTGGCGCTCCTCGGGAATGCTCTTGGACTCGTGGATCACCAGACCGGCAACCGTCGTTGCCTCCTCGTCCGGCAATGACCAGTCGAGCGCACGGTTGAGGTCGCGGATCGGCACCGAGCCGTCGACGACGATCGAGCCGTCGGCCTCCTGGCGCACGCCCTGGATATCGAGGTCGTGTTCGTCCGCAATGTCGCCGACGATTTCCTCCAGAATGTCTTCCAGCGTCACAAGGCCCTGAACCTGGCCGTACTCGTCGACGACGATCGCCAGATGCAGCTTGCGGCGGAGAAACGCGTTGAGCTGGTCCTTGAGGTTGGTCGTATCGGGCACAAACCACGGCTTCTGCGCGATCTTGACGATGTCGAGGTTCTCCGGCTCGACATTCGGCTCTGCGAGCGCTCGCAGGAGATCTTTGGAATGCACCACACCGATAATGTTGTCGGTCGAGCCACGCCAGAGCGGCAGCCGCGTAAACGGGCTTTCGAGGATGTCGCGGACACAGACCTCCGGCGGTTCCTCGGCGTTGATCGCGCGCATGCTGGTGCGGTGGATCATGATGTCGGAGACTTCGAGCTCGCCGAGATCGAGCACGCCGCCCAGCCGATCGCGGTCGGCCTTGATCACCGAGCCTTCCCGGTGCAGGAAATCCACCGCGCCGCGCAGTTCCTCGTGCGCCGAAAGCATCGACATATCGGCGGCAAGATTGACACCGAAGAGATTGAGCAGACGCCGGACGATGCCGTTGACGAGGCTGGAGACCGGCCCGACGATCGCGACGAAGGGCCGAACCAAGGGCGCAACAGCGAGCGCGAAGCGATCCGGCGAAGCAATCGCCCAGCTCTTCGGCAGAACCTCGGAGAAGATCACGAGCAGCACCGTCAGGGCCAGCGTCGCGATCGCCACGCCGCTATCGCCGAAAAGACCGATCAGCAGGCTCGTCGTCAACGACGACGCAAGGATGTTGACGAGACTGTTTCCGATCAGGAGCGTGCCGATCAGCCGGTCACGCCGTTCGATCAGCCGGTTGACGACGCCAGCGCGTTCCTCGCCATTGTTTTCGAGCGTATGCATGCGCGAGCGCGACGCGGCCGTCAGCGCAGTCTCGGATCCCGAGAAGAACGCCGACAGCACGAGCAGGCCGAAGACCGAGAGGATCGACAGCCAGTATTCAGCCAGAAAAGCTATAAAGGCTTCGCCGGTCATTGCGGATGTTTTTCCCTCAGGAAGCTCAATACCTCCGATGCCGGAACGTCATCGGCGACGAAGGATTGTCCGACGCCGCGCGTCAGGATGAAGGTGAGCTTGCCGCCCTTGACCTTCTTGTCCTGGGCGATCGCATCCATCAGCCGTTCGGCCGGGGGCAAGATACCCGGGATTTCCGACATGCGGGTCGGCAGGCCCACGGTCTTCAGATGGGTTTCGACACGGGCGGCATCGTCCGGGCTCGCAAGGTTCATGCGTGCCGAGAACTGATGCGCGAGCACCATGCCGATCGAAACGCCCTCGCCATGCACCAGCCGGGCGCTGTCATATTCGGTCGCCGCCTCGAGTGCATGGCCGAAGGTGTGGCCAAGATTGAGCAGCGCGCGCAAGCCATTCTCGCGCTCGTCCGCCGCAACGACATCGGCCTTGGCCTGGCAACTGACCGCGATCGCCTCGATCCGAGCCGCGCCCCCGGCAAAGACCGCCTGCCAGTTCTTTTCGAGCCAGGCAAAGAAATCCGGCTTGTCGATCAGTCCGTACTTCGCAACCTCGGCATAACCGGCGCGGAATTCGCGCTCACTCAGCGTGTCGAGCACGTCGGTATCGGCCAGCACCAGGTCTGGCTGATGGAAAACGCCGATCAGATTCTTGCCGTGCGGCGAATTGATACCGGTCTTGCCGCCGACCGAGGAATCGACCTGCGCCAGCAGCGAGGTCGGGATCTGGATGAACCGCGAGCCGCGACGCGCGATGCCGGCGGCAAAGCCGGTGAGGTCGCCGATGACGCCGCCGCCAAGCGCGATGACCGCATCGTTGCGCTCGATGCGGGCACCGAGCACGGTCTCGCAGACCGTGATCAGATGCTCATAACTCTTGGTCTTCTCGCCGGCCGGCAGCACGAGCGATACAGCGTCGATGTCGCGTCCCTTGAGGCTCGCCATCAGCGGCTCGAGATAGCGCGGCGCCACGTTCTCGTCGGTGATGACGGCCATCTTGCGCCCCTTGAGGCGGGCTGCGATCTCCTGGCCGGCGGCGGCAATCAGCCCGGGGCCGATCAGGATATCGTAGGAACGGTCACCGAGATCGACGCGGACCTTGCGTTCTGCGGCGGGCGCAACATGGCTATTCATGGTTTCTCTTGTCCTGGTATTCGATGACGGCGGTGAGAACGTCTTCCACCATCGTCTCTTTCTTCACATCGCGTGACAGTACCGTCAGATCGGCTTCCGAGTAGATCGGGTAGCGCGCGTTCATCAGGTTCTGGAGCGTCTGCTTGGGATTTTCCGTCTTCAGGAGCGGCCGGGTATCGCGCTTGTTGACCCGCTCCCAGAGCACGTCAAGTTCGGCATTGAGCCAGATCGTCAGGCCACCCTTCTTGATCTGTCGGCGCGAGCGCTCGTTGATATAGGCACCGCCGCCCGTCGAGACCACGCGCGGCCCGCTGCGCAAAAGCCGTTTCAGCACCCGCGTTTCCAGCGCCCGGAACTCCTCCTCGCCGTAGCGGGCGAAGAGGTCGCTGATCGTCATGCGCGAAACGCGCTCGATCTCGTGGTCGGAATCGACGAAAGGTATGCCGAGCGCCTGGGCGGTCAATCGTCCGATTGCCGACTTGCCGGCGCCCATGAGGCCTATGAACACGAGATTGCGTTTACCGAGTACAAGCTTCGCCCGCTCGGCAAGCGTTGCGGAAACCGGTTCGATCACGTCGTTCATTGGACTTCTTATTCCCCATTCCCTTTCGGTATCGACAAATCGGGGTGTAGCGTCAAGTCGTCGCGCGCGTCCGCTCACGGTTCTTGAACTCGGCCGAAGCGGCGTTCATATAGGTCTGGCACCCGCCATCGCGCCCGCGTGTTCATTCGAACGCGTCAACAGCGCTGGCCGTTTGAACGCCTGCATGCGTATCCTGGTCTCCGCTTCGATCCAAGGGCACATGCAGAGGAGATTGAAATGCCGACCCTATTCCGGTTCCTGTTCTTCTGCGTCGTTATCGCCGGAATAGTCTACGGCACGATGGTCTCTCTCGTCACCTTCGTCGAGCCCGTAGAGCGGGACGTGACCGTGAAAATCCCGTCCGAGCGGGTGAACAAGGCCCAATGAGCGATCTTTCCGCAGCCCATGTCGAGGCCTTCCTCGAAATGATGAGCGCCGAGCGCGGTGCTGCGGTCAACACGCTGCAATCCTATGAGCGTGACCTGGAGGATGCCGCCTCGCACCTGCGCACGCTCGGAACCGGGCTGACGGCGGCAACCCCGGACGACCTTCGAACCTACCTCGCGCATCTCTCGGGCCAGGGTTTCAAGCCCTCCTCACAGGCACGACGCCTCTCGGCGCTGCGGCAATTCTACAAGTTCCTCTACGCCGAAGGCATGCGCGGCGACGATCCGACCGGCATCCTCGACGCCCCGAAGAAGGGGCGCAGCCTGCCGAAGACGCTGAGCGTCGATGACGTCTCCCGGCTGATCGGCCAGGCAGAGACCGAAGCCGCCGCTGGCGGCCAGGATCGCCTCGCAAAGTTGCGCATGCATGCGCTGATCGAACTGCTCTATGCCACCGGCATGCGTGTCAGCGAGCTGGTCTCCCTTCCTGCAAGTGTGCTTCAGCAGAACGGCCGCTTCCTGGTCGTCCGCGGCAAGGGCAACAAAGAGCGGCTTGTACCGCTCTCGCAAGCGGCGATCCGGGCGATGCGGGCCTACGGCGAGGCGCTCGCCGAGGAGATGGCGAGGCAAGAGGCAGGCGGCCGCGAAAGTCCGTGGCTCTTCCCCTCCTCCGGCAAGCAAGGCTTCCTGCCGCGCCAGGTTTTTGCGCGCGATCTGAAATCGCTCGCCGCCCGCGCCGGCATAAGGGTCGCCACGATCTCCCCGCACGTGCTGCGCCATGCCTTTGCCAGCCACCTGCTCGCCAATGGCGCCGACCTTCGGGCCGTGCAGGAACTGCTGGGACATTCGGACATTTCAACGACACAAATCTATACGCATGTGCTGGAAGAACGGCTGCACAACCTCGTGCAAAACCATCACCCTCTTGCCAAACAGGCGAAAAAACAGGATTAGGACGGCCGGGCACGCTGGTTTCGGCCCGCTGGCCCTTGTCGCAAAATGATCGGAAACGCATCTCATGCACAACTATCTCGATTTCGAAAAACCCATCTCCGACCTCGAAGGCAAGATTCTCGAATTGAAGAAGCTCGCCGGCGAAGACGAGAGCGTGAACACTTCGGATGAGATCGAACGCCTGGAGACGCGCGTCCGCGACGCGATGGTCGAGATCTATTCCAAGCTGACGCCCTGGCAGAAGACCCAGGTCGCCCGTCACCCGTCGCGCCCGCACTTCCTGGATTACGCTGCCGAGCTCTTCACCGAGTTCACGCCGCTTGCCGGCGACCGCAACTTCGCCAACGATGACGCCATCCAGGCCGGCCTTGCGCGTTTTCGCGGCATGCCGGTCGCCGTTCTCGGCCAAGAAAAGGGCAACGACACCAAGTCGCGCATCAAGCACAATTTCGGCAGTCCCCGTCCTGAAGGTTACCGCAAGGCAATCCGCGTCATGGAAATGGCCGATCGCTTCGGCCTGCCGCTGATCACGCTGGTCGATACCGCAGGTGCCTACCCGGGCGTCGGCGCCGAGGAACGCGGCCAGGCGGAAGCGATTGCCCGCTCGACCGAGATGTGCCTCAACGTACGCGTGCCGATCGTCACCGTCGTCATCGGCGAAGGCGGCTCCGGCGGCGCGATCGCGATCGCCACCGGCAACCGCGTCTACATGCTGGAGCACGCGATCTACAGCGTCATATCGCCGGAAGGCGCTGCCTCGATCCTGTGGCGCGATTCCACCCGCGCCAAGGAAGCGGCCAGCAACATGAAGATCACGTCTGAGGATCTGAAGGCGCTCGGCGTCATCGACGGCGTCATTCAGGAGCCGGTCGGCGGCGCGCACCGCGATCCGAACGCGGTCATCGGCCGCACCGGCACTGTCATCGCCGACGCGCTGAAGGAGCTTTCCGGACGCAGCGGCGACCAGTTGCGCACGGATCGCCGGCAGAAGTACCTCAATATCGGCCGCAACCTCTAAGCTGGAACGGGATGCGGGCAGGTAATCCCTCGCCCTCTGTCCCCTCTCGCCTTTGATGGTTCGCGATTGCGCAAGCGGATTTCGCAACCGCAAATCGGAGTGTGGCCAAATCTTGGCCATATTCATGAGGTCATGAACAGCGCATCGGCAGGGACGCCCTGCAGGGTTAAGAATTCGTGAAGTATAATCGCTTAGTGATTCTCTAAAGAGCCCACCTCCGCGGACAAGGGCTCTCCTAGTCGAGTTTGGGTTTGAACGGGCCTCTGCTGATGCGTTTCTGGAACCTTGTAGCTTCCGCCGCCATTGTCGCCGCGCTTGCCGGCTGCACCAATGAAGCGCTGGACACGACGACATCGGTCGACATCAAGTCCGTCAAGAACAAGACCGAATACCAGGTCTCTGCTCCGATGGTCAAAAAGATGAGCGAACTCGGGATGCAGAAGCAGGCCCCGATCGCGCTGCGCATCTTCAAGGAAGAGGGTACGCTCGAAGTCTGGAAGGCCAACACCGCCAACCGCTTCCAGCTGCTGAAGACTTACAAGATCTGCGCATGGTCCGGAAAGCTTGGCCCCAAGGTGAAGGAAGGCGACCGTCAGGCGCCGGAAGGCTTCTACCCGCTCTTCCCGCACCAGATGAACCCCAACTCGAACTATTATCTGGCCATCAACACCGGCTATCCCAACGCCTTCGACAAGGCCAATGGCCGTCAGGGAACGCACCTGATGATCCACGGCGCCTGCTCGTCGTCGGGCTGCTACTCCATGACCGACGAGCAGATGATCGAGATTTTCGCGCTCGCGCGGGATAGCTTCAAGGGCGGCCAGGAAAGCGTTCAGCTCCAGGCCTTCCCCTTCCGCATGACCGCGGAAAACATGGCGCGCCACCGAGACAACCCGAACATCGACTTCTGGAAGATGCTGAAGGTCGGCTACGACCAGTTCGAGGTCACCAAGCGTCCGCCTGAAGTCAAGGTCTGCGAGAAGAAGTACGTCTTCAACCAGCAGGCCTCCAGCCCGTTCAATCCGAGTGGCCAGTGCCCGGCCATGTCGACGCCGCCCGCCTTGCAGGTGGCGATGGCAAGCTTCGAGAAGAGCTACCAGACCGACTACGACAAGGCCATGAAGAAGTATGACGGCATGGTCTGGTACGAGCCGAGCGAAGCCGAGCGCAAGGCGATCGTCGCCAAGCAGCGCGTCGGCCGCGAACTCGCCTATGCGCCGACCGGCAACTCCCTTGACGCAGGCAAGATGATGAAGGCGAGCGATCTCGAGAAGAAGATCGCCCTGCAAAAGGAAGCGGAAGAAACCAAGCAGGCCGTCGAGATCCAGAAGAAGGAGTTCGAAAAGGCGACCGACGGCGGCAAGCACGTCCCGGTCCCGGCCGCCAACCCGATCCCGCAGCTGGTGATGCAGGCGGCCGTCGAGCCCGAGAAGAAATCCTTCTGGAGCCTGTTCTCGAAGAGCGAGCCTGAGTTGCAGATGCCCGCACCGGTCGTCGTGACGCCGGATCAACCGGCAAGCGGACAGCAAGCCGCCGTTCCGCCGCAGGCACAGGAGCCGGCAAAGACGACGAAACAGGCACGTGCTGCAGCGCCCGCATCTGCCGAGCAGCAGACGGCCGCAGTTGCAGCGGCACCGGCACCCGATGCGGTGGCGGAAACGCCTGTCCTCACCGAAGAGCCGCCGAAGAAGCGCCCCTTCTGGAAGATCTGGGGCAAGTGATGCCTGACGAGACCAGGATCATCTACGACCTCAGGGGGCTTAAGTGCCCCCTTCCCGTTTTGAAGACGCGCAAGCGCATGGCCTCGCTGGCCCCGGGCGCATTGCTGGAGATCGAGACGACAGATCCTCTGGCGGTGATCGATATCCCACATTTCTGCAACGAGGACGGCCACACGCTCGAAGAGGCGGCGCCCGCCGACGGCGGCCACCGGTTCCTCATCCGTAAGGGCGCCTGAGACGCCCCGAGCCACCACGCAGCTTGGCGAGTTTTGTGCCGTCGCAACTCCGGACGGAAAACCGCTTCGCACTTTTCCTGGAGTTTGGTCGAAAGCGGGCGCAACTCCAGACAGAAAACCGCTTCGCACTTTTCCTGGAGCTTGGCCGAAAGCGGGCGCAACTCCGGACAGAAAACCGCTTCGCACTTTTCCTGGAGTTGCTTAGAACCGCATGCCGGGCACAGCGAGCGGGTTGTCGGAGAGTGCCTGCGCATCCGGCCGGTCGATACGCGGCTTGCCGGTAAAGGCATCGAACAGGTCGCGGACGAAAGCTTCTTCCAGCCCCTTGGTAATCAGCACCATGCGAGTGCGCCGATCGTTCGGATCCGGCCAGGCGGAAAGCCGCTCCGGCGTGTGGAAGACATTCTGCACACCGTGCAGCACCAGCGGCCGGTCCGGCCTGTCGGCAACCGCAACGATCGCCTTCATCCGAAGCAGCTTCTCGCCATGCGCCGAGCGCAGGAGGTCGATGAACATATCAAGTGCCATCGGCTCGATCGGCCGATCGTGCACGATGCTGAACGAGCGAATGTCGCCGCCGTGCCGGTTCACATGATGATGATGGTGATTATCGTGGTCGTGGTCGTGGTCGTGGTGGTGGTGGTGGTGGTGATCATCATGATGATGGTGATGATGGTCGTGGTGCGCCTCATCCTGCAGCCAGCGCCCGACATCGGCAATCTTCGAGGATGGATCATAGAGGCCGCAGGCGAAAAGCGCTGAGCGCCCCGCCTCGTCACTGTCGCCGTCGATCAGCGGCGCACGCGGGTTGAGCGCCCGGATCCGTGCCGTCAGAACGTCGCGTTGGGATGCATCGGCGAGACTGGCCTTGCTGACGACGATGCGGTCGGCGACCGCAACCTGCTTCAGCGCTTCCTCGTGGTTCGCGATCGTCTGCAGGCCGTTGACGGCGTCGACGACGGTGACCACGCCGTCCAGCCGGAAGTTCTGCGCGATGACCGGATTTCCGATCACCGATTGCAGCACCGGCGCCGGGTCGGCAAGGCCGGTCGTCTCGATGACGATGCGCTTCAGCGGCCTGATCTTGCCGGTTTGCATCCGGTCCATCAGATCGGCAAGCGTATCGACCAGTTCGCCGCGCACGGTGCAGCAAAGGCAACCGTCGGAAAGCTCGATGACGCCGTCGCTGGAGGCTTCTACCAGCAGATGGTCGATCGAAACATCGCCGAACTCGTTGATGATAACCGCAGTGTCCGAGAGATCCGGATCCTTCAGCAACCGGTTGAGCAACGTTGTCTTGCCCGCACCGAGGAAGCCGGTGAGGATCGAGACCGGCACCGCCGGCAAGGGACTAGCCATCATGAACTCCGATCAGAAGGTCGGCCGCGGCACGGGGATCGGCACATTGGCGGCATCGCCCTGGCCGACCGGGTCGCCGGCAATCTTCGGCGCCTTCTCGCCGCTGCCGGCGATCAGGCCGGCGAAGGCGAGCTTCAGCGGCCGGTTGATTTCGTGGATATAGGGCGAAAGCAGCTTCTGGCGCCCGGCCTCATCGCGGCCTTCGCTGCGCACCTTGGCGGCCGCCTTCGAGCAGATCTGCTTGCTGACGTCGGCCACCATGTCTCGCGTCTCGCCATAGGGCGGGATCTGCACCAGCGACGGTTTTCCGGTGCCATTCGTCGTCAGCGCCATTTGCAACAGCCGCGCGGATTCGTCGGTACGCGCGCCGAGGCTATCTTCGCCGAGCACGACCGAAACGACGCTGCGCCCGTCTCGGGTGGCAGACGAAACTTGGTTGAAGCCGGAGGCACAGATGAAGCCCGTCTTCATGCCGTCGGCCCCTTCGAAGCGGCCGATCAGCTTGTTGTAGTTCGGATAGTCCTTCTTGCCGGTGGTAATGCCCTCCAGCGAGAAATAGGAAGCATATTGCGGGAACTCGCGCTTCAGCGTGATCGCCAGCACCGCAAGATCGCGCGCCGTCGTATACTGGCCGGGGCCGGGCAAGCCATTGGGATTGATAAAGTTCGACGACATCATGCCGATGCGGCGTGCCTCGGCGTTCATGCGCTCGATGAAGGCGGGCTCGGAACCGCCGACCGTCTCGGCGATCGCGACCGCGACGTCGTTTGCCGATTTGACCAGCATCATCTTCAGCGCGCTGTCGAGCGTCATCGCCTGGCCGGGCTTGTAGAACATCTTGCTCGGCGGCTCGGACGCCGCATTCTTCGTCATGACGACCGGGCTTTCGAGCGTGAGCTGTCCCGACTTGATGGCGCGGAAGGCCGTATAAGCCGTCATCAGCTTGGTCAGCGACGCCGGATACCATTTCTGGAAGATGTCCTGGTGCTCGTAGACCTTCAGCGAATTGACGTCGACGACGAGCCGCGGATTGGCCGCAGCCGGCAGCGCCGCAAGAAGCGTCGCGCAGGTTGCCGCCGTCACTCCCAGCGCCTTCATCTTGCCACGCATGAAAAATCCTGCTGTCACCACAATAGAACCTCGAAATTCCGCTGTTGCCTCGTCTCGTCCGGCTATTTAGCCTATATGGCGAGGAGATGGCAAAGCCCATTCACGGGCACCCCTGCCAATCCACCGCAGATACAACAGTGATCGAACAGACCGACAGGACGAACCGATGCCGATACTCAACCGTGCCGCCGAACTCCAGAACGAAGTCACCGAATGGCGGCGCCACCTGCACAGGAACCCGGAGCTCCTGTTCGCGGTCGAAAATACGGCATCCTTCGTCGAAAAGAAACTCAAGGAGTTCGGCGTTGACGAAGTCGTGACGGGGCTTGGCCGCACCGGCGTCGTCGGCCTGATCCGCGGCAATCTCGGCGCAGGCCGCACCATCGGCCTTCGCGCCGACATGGACGCGCTGCCGATCACCGAGACCAGCGGCAAGCCCTGGGCTTCGGAAACGTCCGGCAAGATGCATGCCTGCGGCCATGACGGCCACACCGCCATGCTTCTCGGCGCGGCAAAGTATCTGGCCGAAACCCGCAACTTCACCGGCAGTGTCGCCGTCATCTTTCAGCCGGCCGAAGAAGGCGGCGGCGGCGGCAACGAGATGGTCAAGGATGGCATGATGGAGCGCTTTGCGATCGCCGAAGTCTACGGCATGCACAACATGCCGGGCATGCCCATTGGTCACTTCGGCAGCCGCGTCGGCCCGATCATGGCCTCGACCGACGAGTTCACCATCACCGTCAAGGGCCGCGGGGGCCATGCGGCCCAGCCGCACAAGACAATCGACCCGATCGTCGTCGGCACGCAGATCGTCACCGCGCTGCAGACCATCGCCTCGCGCACGGTCGATCCACTTGCCTCCGTCGTCGTCTCCGTTACCAAGTTCCATGCCGGCTTTGCCCACAACGTCATTCCGGAAGACGCCGTTCTTGGCGGCACCGTGCGCACGCTGATGCCTGAGGTGCGCGACATCGGCGAGGCTCGCATCCGCACGATCGCGGAGGGTGTCGCCGGCATCTACGGTGCGACGGTCGAGGTTGCCTACAACCGAAACTACCCGGTGACCGTGAACCATACCGACGAGACCGGCTATGCGCTGCAGGCAGCGGCCGAGATCGCCGGCGCAAGCAACGTCAAGCCGTCGCTCGACCCGATGATGGGCGGCGAGGATTTCTCCTACATGCTGATCGCCCGCCCCGGCGCTTTCGTGTTCATGGGCAATGGCGACACTGCCGGGCTGCATCACCCGGCTTACGACTTCAACGACGAGGCGATCCCGCACGGCATTTCCTACTGGGTCAAGCTCGCGGAAACGCGACTTGCCGCCTGAGGCACGGGCGGGAGGCACCATGCATCAGATCGACAAAATTGACCGCAGAATTCTGAACATCCTCCAGGCGGATGGGCGCATCACCAATCTGGAGCTCGCCGATCGCATCGGCCTGTCGCCGACGGCGACCAGCGAGCGCCTGCGTCGGCTGTTGAAGGAAGGCTACGTCTCGGGTTTCGGCGCGCGACTGGACCCACACAAGCTCGGCTTCGGCTTGCTGGTCTTCATCGAGGTCATGCTCGACAAGACGACGCCCGACGTCTTCGACCAGTTCGCCGCTGCCGTCAAACAGGCGCCGGCCGTGCTCGAATGTCACATGGTGGCGGGTGGGTTCGATTACCTCGTCAAGACGCGGTTCGAGGATATGGCCGCCTATCGCAACTTCCTCGGCCAGGTGCTCTGGACGCTTCCGGGCGTCAAGGAAACCCGCACCTACGCGGTCATGGAAGAGATCAAGAACGACGGGCCGCTGCCGCTCGTTTGATCTCACTGCCGCGAACAGAAATCGGCCCGGAAACCATCGGATTCCGGGCCGCTTCATTTCAGTTCAGGCGGCGTCCTGCAGCGACGCCATGTCGATCACGAAACGGTAGCGCACGTCGCTCTTGACCACGCGCTCATAGGCCGCGTTGATCTCCTGGATGCGGATCGTTTCGATTTCCGAGACGATGTCGTGCTCGCCGCAGAAGTCGAGCATTTCCTGGGTCTCCTTGATCGAGCCGATCATCGAACCGGAAATGCTACGGCGCGCCGGTACCAGCGAGAAGGCATGGACCGGCACGGCATTTTCCGGAATGCCGACCAGCACGAAGTCGCCGTCGACCTTGAGCAGATTGACGTAGGCGTTCCAGTCGATCTCGGCAGCAACGGTGCAGATGATGAGATCGAACGTGCCTGCCAGCGCCTTGAAGGTCTCCGGATCGTTGGTGGCATAGTAGTGGTCGGCACCGAGCTTCAGCCCGTCTTCTTTCTTGGAAAGCGTCTGGCTGAGAACGGTCACGTCAGCGCCCATGGCATGTGCCAGCTTGACGCCCATATGACCGAGACCACCCATGCCGACGATCGCGACCTTCTTGCCGGGACCGGCCTTCCAGTGACGCAGCGGCGAATAAAGCGTGATGCCGGCGCAAAGAAGCGGTGCCGCAGCATCGAGCGGCAGGTTTTCCGGAATCGAAAGGACATAGCCTTCCTTGACGACGATGCTATCGGAATAGCCACCCTGGGTCGGCGTCTTGCCGTCGGCTTCGACGCCGTTATAGGTGACGATCAGGCCCGGCATGTAGTGTTCCAGATCCACATCGCGGCTAGCGCAGGTGGTGCAGGAATCGACGAAGCAGCCGACACCGGCGCGGTCACCGACCTTGAACTTGGTGACTTTGGAGCCGACCGCTGTGACGATGCCGACGATCTCGTGGCCGGGGACCATCGGGAATGCCGAGTTGCCCCACTCGTTGCGGGCCTGGTGGATGTCGGAGTGGCAGACGCCGCAATATTTGATCTCGATCACCACGTCGTCGTCGCGCGGCTCGCGACGCTCGAAGGTGAAGGGCGTCAGCGGCTTCGACGCATCGGTCGCCGCATATCCTCTTGCAATGGCCATCAGTCTGTCCTCATTTTGGGAAAGGGTGCAGGTCCGGAGGGAGCCCGGCCTGACGCACCGCCGAATATGGGCGCGCTGAAGGCAAAGGCGTTAGAGCGATCCTGCAAAGTTTTTGCACGATCCTCCGAGATTGCAGCAGGGGCCCTGGAGATGACGCGTCGAAGCCTTATTTGCGCAGCACCTCGCACAATGCTAAGCATCTGGAAAGGCCATAGAATATGACAGTCACGCGACAGACCGCCCGCCACCAGATGATCGATGTGATTGCCCGGTTCGCCGAGCGCGACGGCGACCACATGACCGGGATTTCCGGGTTGACCCTTCATCGCCATGGCGGCGACGCCCCGGTCAACTGCTCCGCCTACCGCCCAAGTCTCGCGATCATCGTGCAAGGAGCCAAGCGCGTCGTGCTCGGTGAAGAGACGCTGATCTATGGCGCTTCGGACTATCTGCTGACATCGATCGATCTGCCGGTTCTCTCCCAGGTTTGCGAGGCCTCGGCAGAGGAGCCCTACCTCAGCATGGCCTTCACGCTCGATCCCGGCAAGATCCAGGCGCTGCTCGCCTCATTGCCCCAACTACCGCAGCCCGCCGCCTCGCCTCGCGGCATGACGGTCAGCAAGATCAACTCTGAACTCGAAGATGCCGCCCTTCGGCTCCTGCGTCTGCTGGAACGTCCGGACGACATTCCGGCGCTGCTGCCGCTGATCGAGCAGGAGATCCTCTATCGCCTCTTGACCGGACCGCACGGCCACCGCCTGAGGCAGATGGCGACGACCGACAGCCAGCCGCACCAGGTGGGCCGTGCCGTCGCCTGGCTCAAGGAACATTACTCGCGCCCCTTGCGGATCGACGATCTCGCCAACCGTGTTTCCATGAGCGTTTCGTCGCTGCACCACCACTTCAAGGCGATCACGGCGATGAGCCCGCTGCAATACCAGAAGCAGCTTCGTCTGCAGGAAGCGCGACGGCTGATGCTGGAGGAACAGTTGGATGCGGGCGATGCCGGCCATCAGGTCGGCTACGAAAGCCAGTCACAGTTCAGCCGCGAATATGCCCGCCACTTCGGCGAGCCGCCGATGCGCGACATCGGCCGGGTGCGCCGCTCGTTGCTCGAACGCTTCGGCGGCGAAGCGGAATTGCTCAGCGAAGGCTAAACGTCAGCTCCAGCGTATACTCGCCGGGGTACCGAGTTCGGCCGAATTCCCGGTTTCAGCTCCGTTCGATATCGCGCCTGAGCACGATCGAGGTCGTCAGATCCTCGACATTGTCCATCGTCGCCACTTCGTTGCGCAACTCGTTGAGGGCGTTGATCGACCCGACCTCCACCTCGACGACGAGATCGAGCTGGCCGCTGACGGACGACACCTTACGCACGGAGGAAAAGCCGGCCAGCCGGTCGAGCACGCCGATTGACGGCGTCCGCTGCAGCGTGACCAGCAGGAAGGCCTGGATCGTTCCCTCGTCCAGCTGCCCGATATCGGCGCGATAGCCGCGGATGACGCCGGCCTTTTCGAGCCGGCCGACCCGCTCGGTCGTCGCACTTCGGGACAGCCCGATCCGGCCCGCCAGCGACTTCATCGGGATGCGCGCCTCTTGCGAGAGGATGCTGAGGATGGTGCGGTCGATCGCGTCTATGTCCTGCATCTCTGCTCCTACGAGGCCCGCCGACAAGATGACGGTTATTATAAACATAGTGCCGGTGCAACCGGCATATTGCCGGATGCATCCCATCACCGCTCATGTAACTCTCGCTTTTGAGATGAGGGTCCCATGAACGATATGCTGAAGACGACGCCTGACTTTTCGACCGATGCCGCAGCCGCACTGCTGAAGGAGCACTACGGCCTCCAAGGCGCGCTGTCGCTGCTTGCCAGCGAACGCGACCAGAATTTCAAGGTCGAGACCAAGGGCGATGGCACCTACATCCTGAAGATCATCAATGGTGCCGAACCCGAAGCCGAAAGCGATTTCCAGACGGCGCTGCTCGGCCACGTCGGCACCCACGCCGCCGATCTGCCGGTGCCGCATATCCGCCCAACGCTATCAGGCGCGAGCCTCGCTTCGACCACGAGTGCGCGTGGCGTCACCCATCGCCTGCGGCTCGTCAGCTGGGTCGAGGGCCTGCCACTCGCCGAAACCGGACGCAGCGACGCGGCCCTTCAGTCGCTCGGGCACATGCTCGGCCGCTTCGACGCCTCGCTCAAAGGATTCATGCATCCGGGCGCGCTGCGCGATCTCGACTGGGACATCCGCCATGCCGGCCGTTCGGCCGACCGCCTGCATCACGTCGCCGCTGCCGAAGACCGCGCGCTGCTCGAGCGCTTCCTCGCCCGCTTCGAAACATCAGTCGCACCGCGGCTTGCAACCCTTCGCGCCGCCGTCATCCACAACGACGCCAACGACTGGAACGTGCTGGTCGCCAAGGCCGACCACGACCAGATCTCTGGATTGATCGACTTCGGCGACGCGCTGCATGCGCCTATCATTGCCGAAGTGGCGATTGCCGCCGCCTATGCCGGGCTCGATCATCCCGATCCGATCGGCGCTGCCGCCGTGATCGCCCGCGGCTTCCATGCCGAGTATCCGCTGACGGAAGAGGAGATCGACCTCCTGTTCGATCTCATCGCCATGCGGCTTGTGACGTCGGTCACCATTTCGGCCTCACGCCGCGCCCACACCGACGACAATCCCTATCTCGCGATCAGTGAGCGGCCAGCCTGGACGCTGCTGCGCAAGCTCGACCGGATGAACCCGCGTTTCGCCACCGCCATCCTGCGCAAGGCCTGCGGCTTCGAGGCGACCCCCGGCGCCCGCAAGGTCGCCGCCTGGATCGGCGCCAACCGCAAGTCGCTGAAGCCGCTGCTCGAACGCCCGGCCGCCACCTACCCGGCAGCGCTGGTGCCCTATGGCGACCCCACCCATCCGATGACGGTGAAATCGGCTGGCGAACAGCCGGACGAAGCTCAGGCGATCTGGGAAGACTATTGCCGTGAGCGCGGCATCGAACTCGGCATCGGCCCCTTCGGTGAAGAACGCACCGTCTATGCCGGCGAGATGTTCGTCTCCCGTTTTATCGACCACACCCGCCGCACCCGCCATCTCGGCCTCGACCTGTTCATGGCTGCCGGCACCAGGCTCTACACTCCCCTAGCCGCCACCGTCGTCAGTGTCGAGATCGAAAAGGATCCGCTCGGTTATGGCTGCCTGATCGCGCTTCGCCATGAGCCCGAGGGCTGCCCGCCCTTCGTCACGCTGTGGGGCCACATGGCGCATGAAGCGATGGACCGCATCCAGGCCGGCGACCGACTGGAGGCCGGCGCGCTCGTCGGCGAGATGGGGGCGCCTAAGGAAAATGGCGGCTGGGCGCCGCATCTGCATCTGCAGCTTTCGACCGACACCACTCTTTCGGCAACCGAAATCCTTGGCGTCGGCGAGCCGCAATTTCTCGACGTCTGGGCCGAGCTCTTCCCGGATGCCCGCACCTTCGCCGGCATCGCGGAGGAATTCTACGAGAAGAAGGGCCGCTCGCACGAGGAAATCGTTAAACGGCGCAAGGAATTGTTGCTGCCGAACCTCTCGATCTCCTACGACAAGCCGATCAAGTTCGTGCGCGGCGAAGGCGTCTGGCTGATCGACGACAGCGGCCGCGCCTATCTCGACTGCTTCAACAATGTCTGCCACATCGGCCACGCCCATCCGGCGGTGGTCGAGGCGATGGCCAAGCAGGCCGCGATCCTCAACACCAACACCCGCTATCTGCACGACAACATCGTCGCCTATGCCGAGCGGCTGACCGCGACGCTGCCGAAGGAGCTGACGGTCGCCGGCTTCGTCAACAGCGGCTCGGAGGCCAACAGCCTGGCACTCCGGCTGATGCGCGCCCATACCGGCCGCGAAAACGCCATCACGCTCGACTGGTCCTATCACGGCACGACGCAGGAGCTGATCGACATCAGCCCCTACAAGTTCCGCCGCAAGGGCGGCAAGGGACCGAAGCCGCATGTCCATGTGGCAACCATTCCCGACAGCTACCACGCGCCGACGGACTGGCCGGCAGAGGAACACGGCAAGCGCTTCGCCGAAAGCGTCGCCGAACTGATCGCGGCGATGCAGGCCAAGGGCGAAGGTCCGGGCTTCTTCATCGCGGAATCGATCCCGAGCGTCGCCGGCCAGGTGTTCCTGCCGGAGGGCTATCTGAAGGAAGTCTATCGGCTCGTGCGCGAGGCGGGCGGCGTCTGCATCGCCGACGAGGTGCAGGTCGGCTTCGGCCGTGTCGGCAGCCATTGGTGGGCGTTCGAGACCCAAGGCGTCGTGCCGGACATCGTCACCATGGGCAAGCCGATCGGCGATGGCCATCCGTTGGCGGCCGTCGTTACGACCCGCGAGATCACAGACAGCTTCAACAACGGCATGGAGTATTTCAACACCTTCGGCGGCAATCCGGTTTCCTGCGCCGTCGGCCTTGCGGTGCTCGACGTGATCGAGGGACAGAATCTGCGCGGCAATGCGCTTACGATCGGCAACTACCTGATGGACGCCTTCCGCGCCATGCAGGCCCGCTACGAGGTGATTGGCGACGTGCGTGGCATGGGCCTTTTCCTCGGCATCGAGCTTGTTGGCGACCGCAAGACCAAGGCGCCGGCAACCGAGTTCGCCCGGGCCGTCTCCAACGGCGCGCGGCGGCGGGGCGTCCTGATGGGCACCGAAGGTCCGCATGACAACATCCTGAAAATGCGTCCGCCGATGATCTTCTCGAAACGCGATGCCGATCATCTGATCGCCGTGCTCGAAGAGACCTTCGCAGACGTGGCAAAGACGCTCGGCTAGCACCGGGCCGAACAGCAGCAAAACCGAACGGATTGGCCGGGATGCGCGACACGCATCCCGGCAGCGAAGACGCATGCCCAAAACACTGGAAGAGGAGAACAGGACAATGAGATTTGGAATTCTAGCACTTGCGAGCGCGGCGTTTCTCGCCGGCACAGCCGCCAACGCCGGCATGCTCGACGTCATCAAGGAGCGCGGCGAGCTTCGCTGCGGCGTCAGCCAGGGCGTGCTCGGCTTTTCCGCCCCCAACGACAAGGGCGAATGGACCGGCTTCGACATCGATTTCTGCCGCGCCGTCGCAGCCGTGGCCCTCGGCAATCCGGACAAGGTGAAGTACGTGCCGCTCTCGACCAAGGAGCGCTTCGCAGCCCTGCAGTCGGGTGAGGCCGACCTGCTGTCGCGCCAGACTACCTGGACACTGTCGCGCGACACCGATCTCGGCATGAGCTTCGTCGGCGTCAACTATTACGACGGCCAGGCCTTCATGGTGCGCAGCGATCTCGGCGTGAAGAGCGTCAAGGAGCTTTCGGGCGCCTCCGTCTGCACCGAGACCGGCACGACGACAGAGCAGAACATGGCGGACTACTTCGGCGCCAACAACATCCAGTATCAGGTGGTCGCTTTCGAAAAGGCCGACCAGACGATCCAGGCCTTCAACACCGCCCGCTGCGACGTCTATTCGACCGACGCCTCAGCGCTTTATGCCCAGCGCCTGACGCTGAACGACCCGGACCGCTTCGTCGTGTTGCCGGAAGTGATCTCCAAGGAACCGCTCGGCCCGGCCGTTCGCCAGGGCGACGACCAGTGGTTCAAGATCGTGCGCTGGACACTGTTTGCGCTCACCGAGGCCGAAGAGCTCGGCATCACCAAGGACAATGCCGCCAAGCTCCTCGAAAGCGGCACAACCGCACAGAAGCGCTTCCTCGGCATCGAGAACGAGGCCGGCAAATCGCTCGGGCTTGATCCGAAATGGGCCTACCAGGCGGTTTCCGCCGTCGGCAACTATGGCGAAGTCTTTGAACGCCACCTCGGCAAGGACAGCCCGCTCAAGATCGATCGCGGCCTCAACAAACTCTGGAGTAATGGCGGCCTGATGTACGCTCCGCCGGCACGCTGATCCCCAGAGCAATTCCAGCAAGGGTCTCCGTTTGGAATTGCTCGACCATGGAAAAGCGCCAACGAGACGCCGCGGCCCTCCCCGCGGCGTCTTCGTTTTTTGGGCCGCCCGGGAAGCACGCGCACTCGCCACCCGGCGGTTCAACAGTCAGGCGGGTCACCCGATTGGCTCCACACTGGCCACCGGCCCCCAACCCAACAAGCAAAAACGCCGCGACGGATATCCGTCGCGGCGTTTACTGTAAGCTTGAAGGTTGGCCGATCTTGCGGCCGCTGGCTCGTCAGAGCTTGACGATCGTCTTGCGGGCAAGCAGCCCCTGCGGCGCGAAGAGCAGCACGCCGATGACGAGCAGGATGGTGAAGGCGTCGCGATAGCTCAAGAGGCTTTCCGGCAGATAGGCCTGCAGGAACACCTCGATGAAGCCGAGCAGAAAGCCGCCGGCGACCGCACCCGACAGGCTGCCGAGCCCGCCGATGATCGCGGCGATGAAGGCCTTCAGCACCGGCAGGAAACCCATCAACGGATCGACGCTGCCGCGCTGGGCCACCCAGAGGATGCCAGCGACGCCCGCGAGCAGGCCAGAGATCGCAAAGGCGGTGGCAACCACCGCATTGGCGCGGATGCCCATCAGCCGGACGATGGCGAAATCTTCGGAGGCCGCGCGCATGGCCCGGCCGAGCACGCTGGTGCGCAGGAAGAGATTGAGGCCGACGAGCATGATGATCGTCACCAGGATGGAGGTTCCCTGGATGAGGCCGAGATGCAGGCCGCCGATCTCGATCGTGCCGGAAAAGCTCTCCGGCATCGGCACCGGTTTCGGCCGGGCGGAAATGAAGTTCTGGAAGAGAACGCGCAGGATGGCACTGACGGCAAAGCTCGTCAGAAGCAGCGTCGTGCCGCTGGCGCCGCGTACCGGCCGGAAGGCGATACGCTCCATCAGCATGGCGAGCACGATTGCGATCGTCAGTGCGGCGCAGACGGCCAACGGAAACGGCAGCCCCAGCAACAAGGCGAAGCAGAGACCATAGCCGGCCGCCGTCATCAGCTCGCCATGGGCAAAATTGATGAGCCCCATGATCGAGAAGACGACCGCAAGGCCAAGGGCGAGGAGCGCATAGGTGCCGCCGAGGCTGAGCGCATTGACGAGCTGCTGCAGGAACATGTCCATGGTTTTGACCTCTTGCCCGCGGGGCCTCAGGCGCCGAGATAGGCGCCCTGGATTTCGGTTGAATTGCGAAGCTCGGCGGCCGTCCCCGACAACACGATCCGGCCGTTGGCCATGACGTAGCCGGCATCGGCGATCTCGAGCGACAACGAGACGTTCTGCTCGACGAGCAGGATCGTCAGGCCTTTTTGCCGGAGGCCAGCGATCAGGTCGAAGATCAGGTCCACCACCTGCGGCGCAAGGCCGAGCGATGGCTCGTCCAGCAACAGGAGATCCGGCGACGACATCATGGAGCGGGCGATCGCCAGCATCTGCTGCTCGCCGCCCGACAGCGAGCCGGCCTTCTGGGTGAGCCGCTCCTTCAGGATCGGAAAGCGCGACAGCATGTCTTCCCGCACTTCCGCTATCGCACCGCGCGCCTTGTGCATGGCGCCGCCAAGAAGCAGGTGTTCGTCAACCGTCAGGCTCGGAAAGATGCGCCGTCCCTCGGGCGTCAGCGTCATGCCAAGCCGGACGATCTGTTCCGGCGCAAGGCTGGAAATGTCCTGCCCGTTGAACGAAACGCGCCCCGCCTTCTTGGCTGCCAGCCCGACCAGCGAATTCAACGTCGAACTCTTGCCGGCACCGTTGGCGCCGAGCAAGGTGACGATCTGCCCCTTGCCGACGGTGAGGTCGACGCCCTTCAGCGCTTCGACCGCGCCATAGGCGACCTTGAGACCGCTGACTTCCAGAAGCGGCTTTGGAACGGGAATTTCACTCATCATCATCGGGGCAAAGTCCTTGCCATGAATTGCGGAGCGCCAACGGCCGGCGGCAGCAGCGGCGATCCCAGACAGACCGGAGATCGCCGCCAAAGGTCGATCAGGGTGCCGGAATGTCGGCAGCGGCCGGGACGCCCTGGCTGATCAGTTCGCGGTTGCCGCCTTCGATGCGCACCAGCGACACCGAACGCAGCGGCATGCCCTGCGTGCCGGCATAGCTGATCGGGCCGGTCACACCCTGGACGTTTTCGAGCGAGGCAATCGCGTTGCGGATGGCGACCGGATCGATGCTGTTGGCTTCCGTTACCGCCGCGTCGATCACCTTGCCGAGGTCGTAGCCGTTGGCGATATAGACCGTGTCCGGCACCTGGCCGAATTTCTCCTTGTACTTCACATTGAAGTCGGCGAGCGGGCTGCCTTCGCTGGCAAAACCTGCTGTCGTGAAGACGACGCCATCAACCGTCGCACCGAGACCGAAGGTGGTGGGCGAGTCGATGCCGTCGCTGCCGAGGATCGGGATCGTCACGCCGGCGCCGCGCAACTGGCGGATGAAGGCCGGGAAATCAGGTTCGTAGGCTGCGGTCATGATGACGTCAGGTGCCGGGTTCATCGCCTTGATCTTGGTGACCTCGGCGCCGAAATCCTGCTGACCCATGCTGAAGGTGCCCTCGCCGAGCAACTCGCCACCCTTGGCGGTGAAGGCGGCGGCGAAATATTCCGGCAGCTTCAGCGTATAGGCGCTGTCGGGCGACTTAAGAATGTAGGCCTTCTTGTAGCCCTTTTCGGTCGCGTAGGTGGCGAGTACCGAAGCCTGGACGTTGTCGGCCGGGTAGTTGCCGAACATGTAGTCGCCGACGGCGAGCGGCATAGTCGGGGTCGTGGCGCAGAAGGAGAAGGCCGGGATCTGGGCTGCCTGGGTCACCTGACCGGCAGCGATCGACGGATCGGCGTCGCAGGGGGTGATCACGATCTTGACGCCCTGGTCGACCAGTTCCTGGGCCACCAGGGCCGTCTGGGCCGCATCCGAGCGGGTGTCCTTGGCAACGAGCTTGATCGGGAACTTGCCGGCCGCACCACCGGCGGCGTTGATTTCCTCGACGGCCATTTCCAGGCCCTTCAGCGACGGCTGGTCGTAGGGTGCAAGGCCGCCAGTCTGGGCGGTTGCAAGGCCGATGACCAGGTCTTCGGCAAGGGCCGGCAGCGGCGAAAGCGCGATGCCACTAAGAATGGTGGTGAGGCACAGGGCCCTGACGTTCGATTTCATCTGAAAAGTTCCCTCTTTGATTATGCAGGCTTGTGAACGCCCGGCGCACCGGACGGAAAATCTGAGGCGGCGGCGGTTTCACTGCGTGCCCGGGCCGATGAGCGGCGACGGCCGATATAGGCCTCGATGACATCCGGGTTCGCCTGGATTTCCGCCGGCGTGCCGATGGCGATCTGCTGGCCCTTGTTGAGCACGACGACGACGTCGCAAAGCCGCATGATCAGCTTCAGATCGTGTTCGACGACGAGCAGACCGAGTCTGTACTTCGTGCGGATACGGTCGAGCACATGCATCAGCTCTTCGGTCTCGGCCGGGTTCATGCCGGCCGCCGGTTCGTCGAGCAGCAGGTAGCGCGGCTTCAGCGCCAGCGCACGGGCGATTTCCAACCGTCGCTGGGCGCCGTAGGAAAGTGTGCCCGCCAGCCGGTCGGCAAATCCGTCAAGGCCGACCTCGGCCAGCACGGTCAGGGCGCGGGCGGCCGGATCTTCGCCATTGGCCTTCAACGCGCTTGCCGCAACCGTGACGTTTTCGAGGACCGTCAGGTTCTTGAACAGGCGGATGTTCTGGAAGGTGCGCGCCAGGCCCGCAACCGGGACGGCATGAACGGCAAGCGAAGCGACATCCTGACCGTCGATCAGCACGCGCCCCATCGATGGCGGCACGACGCCGGACACGCTGTTGATCAGCGTCGACTTGCCGGCACCGTTCGGGCCGATGAGACCGGTGACAAGGCCGGGCTTGATCTCGAAGTTGGCGTTTTCCAGCGCGACGAGACCGGCAAACCTCTTGCCGAGATTTTCGACCCGGAGCGTGCCTTGGCCCGCTGAAGCTGTAACGGCCGCAGGCGTGCTACTCACCGGCGCAACGTCCTTCGCAGCGGCGCGCTTGAACCAGCCGAAACGCTCGTCGAGCTCGCGCACGCCGAAGAGACCGTCCTGCAGACGGTACATGACGACGAGGATCGCCACGCCGATGCCGATATCGGTGAGGCCAAAGACGGTTGGCAGCTTAAGGAAGCCGAGATCGACGCCACCTTCAAGCTTACGCAAGAGCTCAACGATCAGCATGATCACGGCAGCGCCACCGACGGCACCCGAAACCGTGGTGATGCCGCCAAGGATGAGCATCGCCAAAAGCATGAAGGTGAGGTTGAAGTAGAAATCCTTGGGCGAGAAGGCGCCGAGGAAATGCGCGAGCAAGGCACCGGCGGCCCCGGCAAGTATGGCGCCGAGAACCCAGCCGAAGAAACGGTGCAGCTTGACGTTGACGCCGACGGCGGTCGAGGCGATCTCGTCTTCACGCGAGGCCCGAAGCTTCAGGCCGGCGCTTGAATCCCGATAAAGGCGGGCAACGGCAACGGCCGCAATGGCAAAGGGCAGCGCCACCCAGAGATTGACGGCGCGCGGGATGCCGAAAAAGGTCTGGCTGCCACGGGTGAAATCGGTCGAGGCGACGAGCACGACGTGCACGATGACGAGAAAGCCGAGGGTGGCGATCGAGGCTGACGAGCCAGCCAATCGCGCGACCGGAATGCCGATCAACACCGCAACCAGGGCGACAACCAAAAGCGCAAGCGCAAGTGCCGGCAAGAAGGGCATGCCGATACCCGCCAACCATTCCGGCAGATGCGGCAGCGCCGTCTTCTGGATGATCGGGTTGAGCGTAAGCAGGCCCGACGCATAGGCGCCGATCGCCATGAACCCGACGTGACCAAAGGAAACGATACCGGAATTGCCGGCATAGATGCCGATGCCGAGCACGGCGATGACGTTGATCATGAACAACGTCACGAGGCGCTCGCCGCTGCCCGGAAAGAACAGCGAGGCGACGACGGCGGCTGCCAGCATCGGCAGCGACGTTACAAGGATACCAACGACGGTTTCTCGCCTGACGCGCACCATCTGCATTCCCCCAGATTTTCGGCCCGCCTCATGTTTTTGGCTCGGGCCCGTTCCCGAAATGAACGTTATCGCAGATCGACCAAATGTCAATCTTGTTTCAAAAAACATTATCTGCTAGCAATTCTGTAACAAAAAGTAGAAATTGGGGTTCACGCCATCATTTTTGGGAGGCAGAAATCGTGGCAATCCGGGATCGACTGACAGACGGCGCCATCACCTTCACGCGCTCGGAACTGAAGATCGTGCGGCAGCTGTTGTCGAACTATCCGGCAGCCGGGCTGAACACGGTCGCGCATCTCGCCGCCGCCGCCGGCGTCAGCAATCCAACCGTCGTGCGCTTCGCCAACACGTTGGGCTTCGAGGGCTATCCTGAGTTCCAGAAGGCGCTGCTCAGCGAAGTGCAGGAGCGCATGAGCTCGCCGCTCTCCATGCTCGACGAGCGGCGCCCGTCGCTGGAGCAGGAGAATTTCTACCAGTACTTCCTGCGCGCCAGCATCCATGCGCTCGAATCCTCGATGCAGATGCTGCCTTCGGAAGATTTCGAGGCTGCGGTCGATGCCGCGGCCGACATGGGTGCCCGCGTCCACTGCCTCGGCGGCCGTTTCAGCGGCTTCCTCGCCGGACTGCTCTGGTCGCACATGAAGCAGCTGCGCGGCGAGACGCGCTGGATCAACGGCAGCCAGGCCGACCAGGTCGACCAGCTCGTCGATCTCGGCAAGCGCGATGTGCTCTTCGTCTACGACTACCGCCGCTACCAGAACGATACGATCCGGTTCGCCCGCCAGGCAGCGGCGCAAGGTGCGCGCATCGTGCTCTTCACCGACCGCTGGGTTTCGCCGATCGCCGATTTCGCCACCGTGACGCTGACAGCACCCGTCGACACCGTCTCGCCCTACGACACCATGGTGCCGGCGATCGCCCAGACCGAAGCGCTGATCGCGGCGCTGACGGCCCGCCTTGCCACCCAGTCACGGGGCCGCATCGAGCGCATGGAGGAACTGCGCCGCGGCTATCAGATCACCGAGGACGCCTTCAATCCGCAGGTCGAGGACGACCGCTGACCGTTACCGCCGCATGGCGAACCAGACAAACCGAGGAGAATCCGAATGAGTGCAGTTACCGTAAAGGTTGGCGACGATCTCTTGAGGCGCGACAGCGCCTATGAGGCCGGCCGCACCTCGCTGCTGTTCGTCGACATGCAGCGCATCTGGTGCGAGCCGAACCTCGACCCGACCCATCCGCAGGATGCCGACAGCTACTACCACAAGCGCCTGCGCCAGACAGTCATTCCCAACCAGGTCCGCATCCTGGAAGCGGCGCGCAAGGCCGGCTGCGAAGTGCTGCACACGATCATCGAAAGCCTGACGCTCGACGGTCGCGATCGCTCCCTCGACCACAAGCTCTCCGACATGCATGTGCCGAAGGGCTCGCCCGAGGGGCAAGTCATTCCGGAACTGGCACCGATCGACAACGAGATCGTGCTGCCGAAGACGTCGTCGGGCGTCTTCAACTCGACCAACATCGACTACATCCTGCGCAATCTCAACACTCGCTACCTGATCATTGCCGGCGTCATCACCGACCAGTGCGTCGACATGGCGGTGCGGGATGCGGCCGACCGCGGCTACCTCGTCACCGTCGTCAACGACGCCTGCGCCACCTACAGCGAGCAGCGGCACGACGCGGCACTGCGCGCCTACTCGGGCTATTGCTGGACGACCGACACCGACACCGTTGTCGGCCGCCTCGGCGCCCTGCGCCAAGCTTGAATCGCCGCCCGGAAAACAGAGACAAGAGGGAAACCCCATGACCGAAATCAACAACGGCAAGGCGGCCGCCGAACTGACGGAGCTCGCCACCTTCGTCACGACAGATATCGCCGGCATCACCCGCGGCCGCAGCTTCGCAGCCTCCCAGATTGACGACTATCTGCGCAAGGGCGTGGGCTGGGTGCCGGCCAACCTGGCGCTGACGCCCTTCGACCTGATTGCCGAGAACAATCCATGGGGCTCGGCCGGCGACCTCCGGCTGATGGCGGATCCCGCCAGCAAGGCGCGCGTCACCTGCCTGCCCGATGAAACGCCGCTGCATTTCTACCATTCCGATATCACCGACCTTCAGGGCAATGCCTGGGACTGCTGCGTGCGCAGCTTCCTGAAACAGACGCTGAAGGAGTACGAAAAGATCGGCCTCAAGGTTGTCTCGGCGGTCGAGCAGGAATTCCAGCTTCTCGGCGTCGACTGGCCGGACGCCCCCTCCTTCGGCCTGCGCGCTCAGCGTCGGGCCGAGCCCTTCGGCTCGCTTTTGATGACCGCGTTGCAGGAGGCGGATGCTGAACCGGAAATGTTCCTGCCGGAATACGGCAAGGACCAATTCGAAATCACCTGCCGCCCGGCCGACGCGTTGACCGCCGCCGACCGCGGCGCCACGATCCGAGCGATCACCAAGGAAGTTGCAGCCCTCTTTGGCTGGAACGCGAGCTTCGCCCCGAAGACGGCGTCCAACGGCGTCGGCAACGGCGTGCATCTGCATGTGAGCTTCACCGATCTCGACGGCAATCCGGTGACCTTCGACGCCTCGCGCCCGGGCCGCCTGTCGAAGGTCGCTGGTTCCTTCGCCGCTGGCGTCATCAGGCATCTGCCGGCGCTGACCGCGTTCACCGCCCCGTCGGTGCTTTCCTACATGCGGCTCGTGCCGCATCACTGGAGTGCCGCCTATACCTGCCTCGGCGAAAAGAACCGCGAAGCGACGCTCCGCATCTGCCCGACGCTGGACCTGCCGGGCAGCAATCCAGCCAAGCAGTTCAACATGGAGTATCGTGCCGCCGATGCCTGCGCCAGCCCGCATCTGTCGCTGGCGGTGCTGCTGAAGGCCGGCCTCGAAGGCATCAAGGCAGGGCTCGAACAGCCGCCGCTGATCAACTCCGACCCGTCCGATTTCTCGGATGAAGACCAGAAGAAGCTCGGCATCCGCCGCCTGCCTGCCAGCCTGCCGGAAGCACTCGATACGCTTGCCGCCGACCCTGTCGTTACCGGCTGGTTCTCCAAGGATTTCCTCGACTGCTACGTAGCGATGAAGCGCAAGGAGATCGAGATCGTTGAAGGGCTTTCCCCGGACGAACTCTGTGCCCGCTATGCGGCGGTCTATTGATTGACGGATGGGCAGCCCATGACCTCGACAACGGCCATCAAGAGCCCCGAACACGGCGTGCGACCTGACCCGAGCGCGCCGCTGCTTGCGATCGACGAACTGCCGCCTTATGCGGTCTTCAACCCGGACGGCGCCTCGCCGATCCTGCTCCTGTGCGAGCATGCGTCCAACCGCATGCCGCGCGCACTCGGCGACATGGGCCTGCCGCTTCACGAGCGCCAGCGCCACATCGCCTGGGATATCGGCGCCATGGCGCTCGCCCAGCGCTTGAGCGTCAGCCTCGACGCGCCGCTGTTCTTCACCAACTATTCGCGCCTGGTGATCGACTGCAACCGGCCACTGGCCGCACCCTCGATGATCCCCGAGATCAGCGAGACGACGGAGATCCCAGCCAATCGCAATCTGAGCGACGCCGAGCGGCAGCAGCGGATCGACACGCTGTTTAGGCCATACGCTGATGCCGTCACCCGCCGGCTCGACCGGCTGGAAGGCGAAGGAAAACGACCCTTCGTCGTCGGCATCCATAGCTTCACGCCTGTCTATTTCGGCAAGCCGCGTCCCTGGCAGGCTGGCATTCTCTACCGCGATGCGGTTGGCTTTGCCCATTCGCTGATCCGCGAACTTTCGAGCGAGCCGCAGCTGACGATCGGCGACAACGAGCCTTACAACATCCATCCGGACGAGGATTACACCGTGCCCGTCCACGCCGACGCGCGCGGACTTCCCGGGGTTCTGGTCGAGGTGCGGCACGATCTGATCGACACCGATGCGGGCGTCGCCGTCTGGGGCGAGCGGCTCACCCGGTGTCTTAAAGCCAGCATCGGGGAGCAAGAGTTGTGACCACGCTCTACGAAAGAGACAGGGCGGCGATCGCGAACCTGCAGAAACTGCGCTTCTTCCCGCTCGCCGTGACCGGGGGCCGGGGTGCCAGGCTTGTAGAGGAGAATGGCCGTGAACTGATCGACCTATCCGGCGCCTGGGGTGCGGCAAGCCTCGGCTATGGCCACCCCACGCTTGTCGAGGCGATCTCCGGCGCTGCGGCAAATCCGGCCGGCGCCAGCGTACTCTCTGCCGCCAATGGACCGGCGACGGCGCTTGCCGAAAAACTGCTCGCAGCGTTTCCGGGCTCAGGCGACAACAGGGTCTGGTTCGGCCATTCCGGATCCGACGCCAACGAGGCCGCATTCCGCGCCGTCACGAAAGCGACGGGACGGTCGGGCGTCATCGCCTTTGTCGGCGCCTACCACGGCTGCACCACCGGCTCGATGGCCTTCTCCGGCCACAGCGTCCAGGCGGATGCTACCAAGGCCGAAGGTCTGCTGCTGCTCCCCTACCCTGATCCATTCCGCCCTTACCGCGACGACCCGACGGGCGGCACAATCCTCGCCGAGTTGCGAGCGCGCCTCGAAGCGGCACCGGACCATTTCGCCGTCGCCTTCATCGAGCCGATCCAGTCCGATGGCGGCCTGATCGTCCCGCCGCCCGACTTCTTCCGCGCGTTTGCCGAAATCTGCCGTCAATACGGCGTGCTCGTCGTCTGCGACGAGGTGAAGGTCGGGCTCGGCCGCAGCGGTCGGCTGCATTGCTTCGAGCACGAGGATTTCGTTCCTGACATCCTGACCATCGGCAAGGGGCTCGGCGGCGGACTGCCGCTCTCTGCCGTGATCGGTCCGTCGTGCATATTGGATTGCGCCAGCGCCTTTGCCATGCAGACGCTACACGGCAATCCAATCTCCGCCGCCGCCGGGCTGGCGGTCCTCGATGCCATCGAGCGTGAGCAACTCTCGCAGGAGGCGGAACGCAAGGGCCAACGGTTACGTCAGGGCTTGCAGCGCCTCGCCGAGCGCCATCGCCTGATTGGCGACGTTCGCGGGCGCGGCCTTGCCTGCGGTGTCGAACTCGTCACCGACCATGAGAACCGGACGCCGGCGTCGCGTGAAACGGCCAAGCTCATCTACCGCGCCTATGAACTCGGGCTCGTCCTCTATTATGTCGGGATGAATTCGAACGTGCTGGAGATGACCCCGCCGCTGACGATCACCGACGCGGACATAGACGCAGCGCTCGAAATCCTGGACCGGGCCTTCGACGACGTGATCGGCGGTCGCGTTTCTGACGCCGTGCTCGCGGATTTCGCCGGCTGGTAGGCCTGGTTCGGCGGCAGCGCTGCCGCCGACGACCTTACCAGCCTTCCTCCAGCGCGCGGCCCAGCATGTCGGCAAAGAAGTCGGCGCTCTCCTTGCTGAGGCAGAGCGGCGGCTTGATCTTCAGGATATTCAGATGGTCGCCGGTCGGCTGCATGATGACGCCGAGATCGAGCAGGCGATCGCAGATCGCCGCCGTCTCTTCCGTGGCCGGTAACAGGGTTTCCCGGTCGCGCACGAATTCGACACCGAGATAAAGCCCCATGCCGTGCACAGCGCCGATCAGCGGGAAACGTTGTCCGAGCGCTTCGAGGCGGGCTTTCAAGTAGCCGCCGACGACGCGCGCATTTTCGGGAAGCCGCTCTTCCGTCAGGATGTCGAGCACGGTCTGGCCGACGACGGAACTGACGGGGCTGCCGCCGGCGGACGAGAAGAAGTACCCCTCCTTCTCCAGCGCATCGGCGATTTCGCGGCGGGTGATGACGGCGCCGAGCGGATGTCCGTTGCCCATGCCCTTGGCGACGGTGATGATGTCAGGCACGACGCCCTGCTCTTCGAAGCCCCAGAAATAGTCGCCGAGGCGGCCATACCCGACCTGCACCTCATCGGCGATGCACACGCCGCCGCGGGCTCGCACCATGGCATAGACGGCGTCGAGATAGCCTTTCGGCAAGGGGATGCCGCCGGCATTGCCGTAGACGGGCTCGCAGATGAACCCGGCAAGCTTCTCGTCCGCAGCGTCCAGCTCGGCAAGCTTCGTGACGACGGAGCGGACATAGCTGTCTGTCGTATCGGCGCCACGGAACTCGCCGCGATAGGTGTTGGGGGCCGGCACCGGATGCACCCAGGCCGGGCGGGTTTCAAGCGCCTGCGGATTGTCGGCGATCGAAGTGGAGACCGCATCGCTGGCGACGGTCCAGCCATGATAGGCCTCGAGCAGGCTCACGACGTTGCGGGCGCCGGAATGGGCCCAGGCGAGCCTGAGCGCCAGATCGTTGGCCTCCGAGCCGCTATTGACCAGGAACACCGTGTCGAGCCCTTCGGGCGCAAGCGCCGCCAGCCGCGTCGAGAATTCGGCGACGGAGGCGTAGTGGAAGCGTGAATTGGTGTTGAGCAGCGACCATTGCCGCCCGACGGCAGACGCCAGCCGAGGATGCCCATGGCCGAGGATGGTCACGTTATTGACCATGTCGAGATAGCTGCGACCCTCCACGTCGAAGAGATATTCCTTCCATCCACGCTCGATCTGCGGTGGTTTCAGGTAGTAGTTCTTCTGCGGCTTGGCGAAGTGCTGCTGTCGTCGGGTTAGCAACGCTTCGCTGTGCAGTTCCGGCGCATCGCATTCGAAGCCGAGGACGCCGGCCGGTGACGGGCACAGCGCCTTCCACGACTCCGCCTGATGCGGCATCACGAAGAGCGGCGGAACGAGGCCGTGCTCGCGGCAAAGCTGGACACGAATCAGACCATAGGACTGCTGCTCGCCGGAGACGACACCGAGTACCGCGCCATCAGCCGCGGTCTCCCCGAGATCGCCAGCGACCGAGACACCTTCAAGGAAGAGGCTCGCCTCGGCTCCCTCCAGAACCAGCAGCCCATCCTGCCGCAGGATGCGCCCCGCAAACGGGGCATTGATCTCGCGGCCCGCTTCCAGGCAGATGTCGACATGCAGCGCCAGCGTCGCGTCGGGCTTCGGCGATCGCAGTTGCGTCTCGGTCATGCGGTATTCGCCGTAGCGGGTGGTCGCGACACCGATCGCATGGGCGGCGTGCTGCAGCACGGAAATCGGCAGGCCCTGATGCTGCCAGCGTTCCTCCGGCAACAGCGGGCTGAGGATCGAGAGGTCGATCTGGCGCACGTCGGTCGGTCCGATCCCCTGGATGAGGCTATCTCCGGCCACCGGCTGCGATACGGGCGCGAGCGCCACCGCCGCCAGAATGGCGTGCTCCATCAGCACCGGCGGAACCGAGGTCGCGACGTCGAAGATCTCCCGCTCGTGCGCAGCGTTGCCCTCGACGTAAGTGTTGCCGCGCTCGCGGGAAAGTTGATGCTCGGAGCTCGCCACCAGCACGGCGGCGCGGGCGACGATCAGCGGCCAGAGCGCCTTCAGCTCCACCTCGGTCAGCGGGCACGCGGCGTGAAACGCCTTGACCGCCGGCAGGATGAACCAGGGGTCGCCATCAGCATGATGCAGCAAAGAGGCGCAGGTCACGGCAAGTTCGGCGACCAGCCACCCCTTGAGGATATCGCCGAAATCGATGACGCCGTCCGGGATCGGCCGGCCGGCCGCATCCGGTTGGCTCACCACGTTGTCGTCGGTGACATCATGATGGATCGCCTGAATGCGCAAATCCGGTATCAAGGGCTGCAAACGCCGCATGGCGCCGACCATGATCTCGGCGATGCGCTTTTTGCGCTGCTGGTCCGCCATGTCGGTAAGAAGATGCAGCACGACGGGACCGGCGCGGCGCAGGTCCCATTGCAGTTCGCGTTCAAGCCCGGGATGCTCGAAGTCCTGCAGCGCCGCGGCGAGCCGCCCGGCCAGTGCGCCGAGCGCGGCAACCGCTTCCCGCGAGAGATGCTTGCGCCGGGTCAGCGGCTCGCCATCGAGGAAACTCAGCAGACGGATCCGGTAGTCCTGATCGCGAACCGTGACGCTCTCGATCGCCTCGCCCTTGAGCGAAGGCACGACTTCCGCAACACGCGCCGAAGTCAGGCGCTCGGAAAGATGCCCCAAGGCAGCATTCTGGGCCTCCAATTCGAGCGCCCCATACTCCGCACGGCAGATCTTCAGCACGTAGCGTCGCTCGCCGGTATCGATGCGATAATTGCGATCCTGCTGGCTGCCGAGTTCGTTGATCGTGCCTGAGAGACCGTAATGCTCGGCCAGCAACACCCGCGCCTCATCGGCACTGACATCGGGCCTGGGCAGCTCGGTGCGAAGCTTCAGCGCGTCCTCAACCATGATCTCGTCATCCTCCCATTCGGCGGTCGATCCTCCGAATCGACCGGAATATTGTCGAGATTAGAGCGGGATAGGAAAAGATGTGCGGTTTTCTGCCGAAGCCCGATCCCGATCTACTGCGACATGCCCTCAAGGCGATAGCGCGTGCCGGGATAGAGCAGCCGCGCGGTCGTCACATTGGCCGTCTCCGACCAGGTGCGGCGCCGGATCATCAGGCAGGGTTCGTTGCGGTCAATTCCGAGCAGCTTGCATTCCCACGGCTGCGGCGACACCGCCTCGACGATCTGCTCGGTGCGCGTGATCGGCGCGACCGCAGTGAGATAGGCATTCGGCGTCATCGCCTGGAAATCCTGCTCCAGATAACGCGGGCAGATTGCCGAATTGACGAAACGGTCCTCGATCTGGATCGGCAGGCCGTTTTCCGAATGCACCATGATCGAATGGAAGACGCGCGCGCCGGTGGCAAGGCCGAGTGCGTAGCCGATCTCCGGCGTAGCCACCTCTTCCTGCAGAAGCGTCATTAACGACGTGTGCGTATGGCCGCGCTCGTGAATCTCGTCAGCGATGTTGCGGACTTCCAGAAGTGCGGTGCTGCCCTTGTGGGCGGCCACGAAGGAGCCGACGCCCTGCACCCGCGTGATTGCACCCTCGGTCGCCAGTTCCCTGAGCGCCCGGTTGGCAGTCATGCGGCTGACGCCGAGGTCGGCGACGATCTCGTTTTCCGAGGGGATGCGGTGATGGGCCGGCCACTCACCGCTCTCGATGCGGCTGCGGATGAACTGTTTGACCGCTTCGTAGCGCGGCACCGGACCATCCTCGAAGCCGGCCGTATCGTTCCGTTTTCTGAGTGCCGTCATCAACTCACGCCCCGCCTTTCCGGAATGCCGAACAAATCATGCGCATTCACCCTCGAATCTTTTCGTTCATTTCACGCTTGCGCGCCAGCGTAAAATATCTATAGTTCCATATACAACTACGTACAGGAAAATGCACATGGCAACTTTTCCCGTCAACCGGATCTTTGCAGAACGGGCGCTCCTGCCCGGCGGCTGGGCCCAAAACGTCGCGATAACGCTCGATGCGTCCGGGCGGATTGCAGCGATCGAAACCGGCAGCAGCGCCGCCAATGGCGAGCGCGCGGTTGGACCGCTGATTCCGGCAATGGCCAATCTGCACTCCCATGCCTTCCAGCGCGCCATGGCCGGCCTTGCCGAAGTGGCCGGCAGCGGCGACGACAGCTTCTGGACCTGGCGCGAGGAAATGTATCGCACCGTCGGCCTTGTAACCCCTGACGATGTCGAGGCGATCGCCGCCAAGCTCTATATGGAGATGCTGAAGGGCGGTTTTGGCCACGTGGCCGAATTTCACTATCTGCACCATCAGGCCGACGGCACGCCCTATACTGACCCGGCCGAGATGTCGCTGCGTATTCTCGCCGCTGCCCGCACCACCGGCATCGGCCTCACGCACCTTCCGGTTTTCTACGCCCACGCCAATTTCGGTGGTGTCGCGCCAAATCCGGGCCAACGGCCGTTCCTGCATGATCCGGATCGGTTCCTCGCCCTCCTCCAGCGTCTCGAGCCGCTTTGCCGCGAGGCCGACCACACGCTCGGCTACGCCATCCATTCGCTGCGCGCAGCAACGCCCGAGGAAATGCGCACGATCCTTGAGGCAGCGCCCGTCGCCGGTCCGATTCACATCCACGTCGCCGAGCAGACCAAGGAAGTCGACGACAGCCTCGCTTGGAGCGGCCGCCGCCCGGTCGAATGGCTGCTTGACGAAATGCCGGTCGATCAGCGCTGGTGCGCCATCCACGCCACGCATCTGACGGAAAGCGAACGGCAGCGCCTGGCACGTTCCGGCGCCGTCGCCGGTCTCTGCCCAGCGACCGAAGCCAATCTCGGCGACGGCATCTTCCCGGCAGTCGACTTCATGGCCGAAGGCGGCACCTTCGGCATCGGCACCGACAGCCACGTGGCGACCAGCGTTGCAGAGGAACTGCGCCTGCTCGAATATGGCCAGCGGCTGCGGGACCGCCGCCGCAACCGGCTTGCCACCGGGCCGGGCGCCTCGATCGGCCGGACCATCTTCGACGCAGCGCTCAAGGGCGGCGCCCAGGCGGCGGGCCAGAAGACCGCGGGCATCACCGTCGGCGCACGCGCCGATTTCGTCGTGCTCGACGGCGGCAATCCCTATATCGCCGCCGCCACTGACAACCAGATCCTCGACCGTTGGCTTTTTGCACTCGGCGGCGAGAGCGTTCGCGACGTGATGGTCGCGGGCGAGTGGAAGATCCGGAACGGACGCCACGACCGGGAGGAAGAAATCGACCGCGCCTTCGCGCGGGTGCTGATGAAACTCAAATAGTCGTCAAAGCCAAAATCAATACAGGGAACAGCTTAATGTCGATCAACAAACTGAAACTCACGCTTGCGGCCACAGGCCTGGTGCTTGCCGCCTCCACCGGCAGCGCCAGCGCCTCCTATTGCGGTGATGGCAAGACCGTCACCTTCGCCGGCATCGATTGGGAGAGCGGCGCCTTCATCACTGAAGTGATGAAGACCATCCTTTCCAAGGGCTACGATTGCCAGGTTGATTCGATCCCCGGCAACTCGGTGACGCTGGAGCAGGCAACGGCCAACAACGACGTGCAGATCTTTGCCGAGGAATGGCTGGGCCGCTCCGATATCTGGAACAAGGCCGTCGAGGAAAAGAAGGTCGTCGCCGTCGGCAAGACCTTCGTCGGCGCAAGCGAAGGCTGGTTCGTGCCGGAATACGTCATCAAGGGTGACGCCAGCCGCAACATCGAGGCCAAAGCCCCGGACCTGAAGAGCGTGTCGCAGCTTTCCGACCCCAAGATCGTCGAACTCTTCGCCGACCCGGAAGAGCCGGCCAAGGGCCGTTTCCTCAATTGCCCGTCGGGCTGGACCTGCGAGGGTGTCAGCTCCGCCAAGCTCGAAGCCTACAAGCTCGGCGAGACCTACGTGAACTTCCGCCCAGGCACCGGCACGGCGCTCGATTCCGCCATCACGTCCGCCTATCTCCAGGGCGAGCCGATCCTCTTCTATTACTGGTCGCCGACCGCCATCATGGGCAAGTTCAAGCTCGTTCAGCTCGAGGAGCCGGCCTACAACGAAGCCTGCTGGAAGGAGCTTTCGAGCGCGACCGGCAAGCGCGATCAAGGCTGCGCCTTCCCGTCGGTCGACGTCTCCTATGGCCTCAACAGCACATTTGCGCAGGAGGCGCCCGAGATTGTCGCCATCCTCGAAAAGGCGACCTTCCCGCTCGACGCTGTCAATGGCAGCCTTGCCTACATGGCCGACAACAAGGTCGACGCGACGGCTGCTGCCGCCGAGTTCCTGAAGACCAAGGCCGATGTCTGGGGCAAGTGGGTTTCCGATGAAGCCCGTGGCAAGATCGAAGCCAGCCTGAAGTAATCCCGCAATCGCCAGGTCCGGGCTCCGCCGCACGCATGGCGGGGCCGGGCTCGGCCTCTTGCGACCATACCCGAGGCAAGCGCCATTGATGGCCGCAGGAGGCGGCCGCCTTTGGTCCGAGCAAGGAACGTTTCCGATGTTTCCGGATTCTCTCAATCTCTCCATCCGTGGGCCGGTGAACGACTTCATCCAGGCGCTGGTCAGCGGCTATGGATGGGTCTTCAAGGCGATCAGCGGTGTTATCCTGAAAGCCGTTCTGTTCATCGAATGGATCCTGCGTGGCCTGCCCTGGTGGGTCGTCATCCTCATTTTCATGGCGCTCGCCTGGCAGAGTTCCAAGCGCTGGACCCTGACGGTCGCCGTCGGCGTTCTGCTGTTCTTCGTCGGCGTGCTCGGCCTCTGGGACCTGACGATGCAGACGCTGGCCCTGATGCTGATGGCAACCATTGTCTCTGTCGTCATCGGCGTACCCATGGGCATCCTCGTCGCAAAGAGTAGGGTGATGCGCAACATCACGCTCCCGGTGCTCGACGTCATGCAGACCATGCCGAGCTTCGTCTACCTGATCCCGGCGCTCATGCTCTTCGGCCTCGGCAAGGTTCCGGCGATCCTCGCCACCATCATCTACGCCGTGCCGCCGCTCATTCGCCTCACCGATCTCGGCATCCGCCAGGTCGACCACGAGGTGGTGGAAGCGGCGACAGCCTTTGGCGGCAGCCCCAACCAGATCCTCTTCGGCGTCGAGCTGCCGCTCGCGACCCCGACGATCATGGCCGGCCTCAACCAGACGATCATGATGGCGCTGTCGATGGTGGTCGTCGCCTCGATGATCGGCGCCCGCGGCCTCGGCGAGCAGGTGCTGAACGGCATCCAGACGCTCGACGTCGGCAAGGGGCTCGAAGCCGGCATCGGCATCGTCATTCTCGCGATCGTTCTCGACCGCATCACGCAAGGCTTCGGCAAGAGCCGGACGGAGGATCCCCGCAATGGCTGATATCGAGATCCGCAACGTCTACAAGATCTTCGGGCAGGACGCCAAAGCCGCACTCGCCATGGCCAAGGAGGGGCTCAACAAGTCCGAGATCCTCGCCCGCTCCGGCTGCAGCGTCGGCCTCAACAATGTCAGCCTGACGATCGGCGCCGGCAAGATCTTCGTGATCATGGGGCTTTCCGGTTCCGGCAAGTCGACACTGGTGCGCCACATCAACCGGCTGATCGAACCGACGAGCGGCGAAGTGGCGTTCGACGGCAACAACATCTTGGACCTCGACGCCAAGGCGTTGCGCACCTTCCGCATGCACCGCGTCAGCATGGTGTTCCAGAGCTTTGCCTTGATGCCACATCGCACGGTGCTGCAGAACGTCGTCTACGGCCAGCGCGTGCGCGGTCTTCCCAAGGCCGAAGCCCGCGACATCGGCATGAAGTGGATCGAGACCGTGGGTCTCGCCGGCTACGACGCCAAGTTTCCGCACCAGCTTTCCGGCGGCATGAAGCAGCGCGTCGGCTTGGCTAGGGCACTCGCCGCCGATACCGACGTGATCCTGATGGACGAGGCCTTCTCGGCCCTCGACCCGCTGATCCGCGCTGACATGCAGGACCAGTTGCTGCAACTGCAGCAGAACCTTGCAAAGACCATCGTCTTCATCACCCATGATCTCGGCGAGGCGCTGCGCATCGGTTCGGAGATCGCCATCCTCAAGGATGGCCAGGTGGTGCAGGTCGGCACGCCGGACGATATTCTGGAGCGGCCGGCCAACGATTATGTTGCCCGCTTCGTGCAACGCCGCCAGGGACGACCGGAAGCCCATGACTGAGAGCATAATACTTGACACACCACTGACGTGGCCGGAAATCGCGGCGGTCGCCAATGGCGCCCGCCTGACCCTTTCCGATACCGCCCGGCAACGCATCGTCAATGCCCGACGGATCGTCGATGCCCTGGTCGAGCGCGGCATCCGCGGTTACGGCATCAACACCGGCGTCGGCGCGCTGTGCGATGTCATCATCGACCGCAAGAACCAGCAGGCGCTGTCGCGCAACATCATCCTCAGCCACGCCTGTGGCGTCGGCGAGCCGCTTGCCCGGCCGGAAGCCCGGGCGGTGATGGCGGCCCAGATCGCCAACTTCGCCCATGGCTATTCCGGCGTGCGCATCGAAACGGTCGTGGCACTGCTGGCGCTGCTCAATGCCGACCTCATCCCCGACATTCCCTCGCGCGGATCGGTCGGCTATCTGACCCATGCCGCGGCAATCGGCCTCGTACTGATCGGCCACGGAACGGTCGACGACGGCAAGGGCAAGATCAGCGGTGCGGAAGCCCTCGCCCGCATCGACCTCAAGCCTTTGCAACTGGAGGCGAAGGAAGGGCTGAGCCTGGTCAACGGCACGCCCTGCGCGACGGGACTTGCGGCCCTCGCTCTGTCACGCGCGACCCGCCTCTTCGACTGGGCGGATGCGGCGGCCGCCATGACCTACGAAAACCTCGGCAGCCAGGCCAACGCCTTTGCCGCCGTCCCGCTGGCGCTTCGCCGCTCCAAGGGGCTTGAAGACGTTGGGGCATCGCTGCGCGCCTATCTCGCCGAAAGCCCGATGCTTGCCGAGACTGCCGGCACGCGCACGCAGGACCCCTTGAGCCTTCGCGCCGTGCCGCATGTGCATGGCGCCGCCCGCGATGCGCTGGCCCAAGTTGCCGAAGTCGTCGACCGGGAGCTTGCAAGCCTCACCGACAACCCCGCCGTATCCGGCACACCAGATGCGCCGGAAGTCCACTCACAGGCCCACGCGGTGGGTGCTGCCCTCGGCCTTGCCATGGATAGCCTTTCGGTCGCCGTTGCCGAGGTCGCCGCCATTTCCGAACGCCGTATCGACCGGCTGGTCAACCCGCTGGTCAGCGGTCTGCCGGCCTTCCTTGCCGGCGACAGCGGCGTCTCCTCCGGCTTCATGATCGCGCAGTACACCGCTGCCTCTCTTGCCGCTGAAAACCGGCGTCTGGCGGCACCCGCGAGCCTCGACGGCGGCATCACCTCGGCGCTGCAGGAGGATATCCTCACCCACGCGACGCCGGCCGCCTGGAAGGCGCTGTCGATCGCCGACAATCTCGAAACGATCCTATCGATCGAACTGCTCGCCGCATCGCAGGCCTATGACCTGCAGCCACGCGGCCGCGCGGAGCGCACCGACGCGCTCTACCGGCGCATCCGCGCAGCTATCCCGACCTATGCCGACGACCGGCCACTGAACGGCGACTTTGCGCGCATGCGCGCAATCATCGAAGAGAACCTGCCATGAAGATCCTGCGCGCGAAAAACTACAAGCGCATGCCGTGGAAGAACGGCGGCGGCGAGACCGTGGAGATCGCCGTTTTCCCGGAAAAAGCGTCGCTCGGCGATTTCGACTGGCGTGTGAGCATGGCGACGGTGGCCACAGACGGCCCCTTCTCCAGTTTCCCCGGCATCGACCGCACGCTCTCGATCCTGCAGGGCAAGGGCATGCGGCTGATGATCGATGGGCGCGAACCTGTGGTGATGACCGGAGAAACACCGCCGCTCCCCTTCCCCGCCGACGTCGCGACCTCGGCGACGCTGGTCGACGGTCCGATCGTCGACCTCAACGTCATGACACGGCGCGGCCGCCTTGCTCACTCGGTCCAGCGTCTGGCGATCGACCGTCCGCAAACAGTGGAAGGCTCGGCAGGAACGACCCTCGTCCTTTGTCATGGCGGCGCGGTGCGCCTGTCCGCGGCAGAAGCCACGGCCGACCTCGCAACGGGCGACACGGCAGTCCTTGGAGGCCCAGCCACCATCACGATCGAACCGGCGGCCTCTGCCGTTCTGTTCGTGATTACCATCGACAAGCCGGCCGCCTGATCGGGGCCGGCTTGCGCCGTTCATCCGCGGCGCAAATGCAGGAGCGGATAGGGGCGCCCTGCATCATCGACCGGTGAACGGCCGACTGTCTTGAAACCCATACGCTCATAAAATCCCGCGCCCGATGCATTCTGCTCGTTGACGTCGACAGTCAGAACCGGATGCAGGCTCATTGCGTGCTCGACGAGCCGTCGGCCGACACCGACGCCGCGCGCATCGGCGTGGACGAAGAGCGAATCGATCTGTGCATCGCTCATACCCATGAAGCCGAGCGCCTGATCATGCTCGTCAGCTGCGATCCAGAACTCGGCGGCGAGCAGATACTGGTCGCGCACCAGCGCCTCGATAGCCGCAAAATCCTCCGGCGTCAGGAAGTCGTGCGTGGCGATGACGGCGCTGCGCCAGATCTCGAAGGTGCGCGGAAAATCGGACGAACGGGAGGGGCGAATGGAAATGGTCATGAAACAATCACTTTGAAAATACGGCGTCGCTGCGGACTGCAGAGCTTGCAGCTCACGCGCAGGTACGAAACAGGACGCCAGGACGAAGATTTCCGGGCACGAATCCGGCCAGGCGAGAGGCGCGCACCTTAATCGAGAGCGCCGATCGCAAGCCGTTTGGCCAGGTGCGCTTTTCATGCAACGCTGATTAAGTTTCCAGTAACCATATCTCATGTTCCCCGGGGAACAGCGCAATTGACGCCACACGATAGTCTCCATGTCACGGTTTCTACCGACACACGCCAACAAACGCAGGGCTCGGAGGACAAGGACATGATCAAAACCGCTTTCGGCGTCAACGTCACCGTACTGGTCTTCTCGATCACCGTGATCGCGATCATGCACTTCGCCCTGTCCCAATATCGCGCAGCCGAAATCGCCGACATCAGCCTACCCGACTACTCGACGATCACATCATCGATCAGCAGGTGATCTTTTCGTTTTCTCAGTTGGGCGTTCGCCAAGTCCCGGCGAACGCAACGTCGACCCTATGAGCGGTCGACCGGCGTCCTTTACCTTCCGCCGACACAATCCCAGAGCCTTGCAACCGCCGCTGGCGCGCCTTTCAGGTCGACCCTGACCTCAGTGTCATCGACACGAAGCATGAGTTCGACGCTTTGCTCGATTGGCGCTTGGAAGCCACCTTCCTCACCCCCGCCGCGCACGACCAGTTGCTGCGGCGTGAGAACCTCGACACTGACTGCGGGATAAGGCTTGCCATCGAAAAGCAACTCGGCGCTGGGAGGTGTCTCAGTCTTGAACGACCAGGCTTCGTTGTAGAATCCAAGATCAAATGCCTCGTTGACGTTCGCATGGACCATGAAGGTTGTCGCTCCCTCGGTGTCTCGCGACATCACGCAGCCATTCGCGCTGTCGCCCTTCAGGCGCGAACCACTCCAAACGCCGAACCTAAAAGCGCGATCCGCGTCGTTGGCAGTCTCCTCGATCCCATAGTTCAGGAGGTTGGGCTGTGTACCATCCGTCCTGAATTGCAAGACGTAGGCACCTTTCTCGGCATCGGTTCCTTCACATTTGGTCGTCGCCGGTCCTTTGAAAGGGTTCCCGTAGGAACAGCCACCCGTCACCGCTTTCGAGCTGATCGGCCCACCATCTTGCCCACGGTTCACGATGACCCTGTCTACACTCTGAAGCTGGCTATCGGCGTCCGGCTTCTTGCCTTCGATGCCGCTGAAGGTAACAGCGCCACCGGAGCCGATATTCACCGTGAATCCCGTGCGGCCGGTGCGGTAGATCGACTGGATAAGCCGACCGTCGCAGGTATTCGTCATGTCTTCGCCTGCAACGACCAAACGCTCACAGATGCCCGTCACCATCGCCACGCCAGTCAGATCGCCCATCTCTTGCGCAGCGGCCGGCAGACCGGCAAGGCTGCCCGGCATCGCGGTTGCAGCCATCATACTCGAGCGGAGGCTGATCGTCGCACGCATTCTTATCTCCCCAATTCGATCGAATATCCACGGTTGCAATCACGCTACAAAGCTTTCGACTTGGCCGCCAGTGCCGTCAGCACTGTGTAACGTGGATTGAGCGAAGGATTATGATACGAAACGCCGATCGACGAATGAGCGCTTGAGAGAGCGCCGAACAGGACATTGAGAAAGGCCGACAAAATGGCAGAATCGCAAAACGAACTGAAGCTCAGCGCCTTCACGTTCCACGAACAGGCGGTCCGCGCCTCCGTCGGCGGCAAGCAGCTGGCGCTTGATGCCCTCGAACTCGGCGGCGAAATCCTGGTCGTGCTCACATGGCTCGGCAATTCCGAGCGAGGGCTGCGCAAGCCGGAATATGTCCTGCCCTTGAGCGCGGTTACGCACCAGGCGCTCAACAGCGATCCCGAAGCCAAGTACAAATGGGCGATCGGCGCGCCGCTGCCGCAATCGCTGTTTGACGGCAGTGCATCACGGCAGTTCAGAAGGCAGTTCGGGGTCAGAAGCGGGCCGGCACTGACGTTACCGTTGAAGCCGACGAAGCATTGACGTGACGGAGAGCGAGGCTAGGTCGGGCACCGCATGACGGTGATAACGTGAAGGCGTTAGGCTCGTTGCCGTCGCCTCGCGAACCGAAACTCAGGAGGACAGGACAAAGTGCATCACCCGCGTCTTGCGGACTTTTTTATCGATGCTCTCGGACTGAGAAGGAAAAATGGTAGCGGAGGAGGGATTCGAACCCCCGACACAAGGATTATGATTCCTCTGCTCTAACCTACTGAGCTACTCCGCCGGGTACCGCGTCAGGGCTTCGAAGGGGAAGCCGTCTTGACTGGACGGGCGGCTTATAAGGCGCCGTTCCCGCCAGTGTCAAGCCAAGTCTCCGGGAAAATGTGAAGTTTTCACAACAGCCCGGATATCAACGGCTTCAGGCCGCCGCCGGCGCCGAAAGCAGCGCCTTCAGGGCCGCTTCCGCACTGGCTTCGCGCTCCGATTTGCGAATAAATCCGCCGCCATAGACGCGCGCATCCTCACCGACGCCGGAATAGAGTGCGCAGGCCTGACCGGGCGCGATGCCGGCCTCGCCTTCGGCAAGCTCCACATAGATGCCCTCGTCGTCCATCGCGAGCACGGCAGGCGCCGGCTGGCGGGTGGAGCGCACCTTGGCGAAACAGTCGAAGCCGCGCGCAGCCGCCAGTTCGACGTCCTCATCGCCCAGCCAGTTGACGTCACGCAGATAGACGCGGCGGGTTTCGAGCGCCTCCTTGGGGCCGACGATCACCCGGCGCGAGCGGGCATCGAGATAGACGACATAGAGCGGCTCGCCGGTGGCAATGCCGATGCCGCGGCGCTGGCCGATCGTATAGTGCAGGATGCCCTCGTGCGTGCCGAGCACGCGGCCGTCGAGATGCACGATCTCACCGGAAAGTGCGGCGTTCGGCTTCAGCTTCGCGACGATATCGCTGTACTTGCCCTGCGGCACGAAACAGATGTCCTGGCTGTCAGCCTTCTGGGCGACGACGAGGCCCATTTCTTCGGCAAACTTGCGCGTTTCGGCCTTGGAGTAGCCACCGAGTGGAAAGCGCAGATAGTCGATCTGTTCCTGGGTTGTTGCAAACAGGAAGTAGCTCTGGTCGCGGTCGGCGTCCGTCGGCCGGTAAAGCGCCCGCTGGCCGGCATAGCGCGGGTTCGGGCTCGGGCGCGAGCGGATGTAGTGGCCGGTCGCCAGCGCATCGGCACCGAGTTCCTTGGCGGTCGCAAGCAGATCGGCGAACTTGACCGTCTGGTTGCAGGCAACACAGGGGATCGGCGTCTCGCCGGCGATGTAGCTTTCGGCAAACGGATTGATCACCGTTTCGCGGAAGCGTGCTTCGTAGTCGAGCACGTAATGCGGAATACCGAGCGTTTCGCAGACGCGGCGGGCATCGTCGATGTCCTGGCCGGCGCAGCAGGAGCCGGCGCGGTGAACGGCAGCACCGTGATCGTAAAGCTGCAGCGTGATGCCGAGAACGTCGTAGCCCTCGCGTTTGAGCAGGCCGGCAACGACGGAACTATCGACGCCGCCAGACATGGCAACGACGACACGCGTATCTTCGGGCTTGCGGTCAAAATCGAGACTGTTCACGGGATCCAATCCGGCCTTCGGGCGGCAATCCATGCGCCTGCCCTGTTTCACGCTTCATGCGATGCACTGCCGCGAGACCATCTCGGCCCGGCGGGTTCTCGTGGCGACATATAGAAACTTGTCCGTCCGGCGGCAAGGCCGGCACCTAAAGGCCCGTCGCGCCCGCCACTGAACAGCGCAACGCGGATCAGATCAGCTTCAGCCGCATGGCGCGGGCGATCGCCTGCATGCGGTTGACCGCGTCGAGCTTGCGGGTCGCGCTCTTGAAGTAGCTGCTGACCGTATAGGTCGAGATGCCCAGGATGATGGCAATCTCGTCGCTGCTCTTGCCCGCGGCCGCCCAACGCAGGCATTCCACTTCGCGGCTCGACAGCTTCTCGCGCGCCGAATTGCCGGTGTCGAAGGTGCGCTCCAGGCATTCGAAAAGCTGAACCAGCGTCAGATAGAGTGTCGCGCATTCGACGCCGGCCGGTGCCTCGCGGCGGCCGGACAACATGGCGATAAAGGGATCACCATTGCTCGTGTGCAGGAGCACGGCGAAGTGACGGGCCATCTCCGGGTGAGCGAGCAGCCGGTGCACCATGGCCTCGTCCACCGGCTTTGCGGCGATATCGAGGAGTTCGGGCCCGCCGGTTACCGGCAGCTTCGTAAACCGCAGCCGCTCGACCAACGTGCTCGACTGGAAGGTTTCGCAGGCGTCGTACTGGCGGACGAGCTCCGACGGCCAGTTGCTGAGCACCAGTCGCTCGGAAAAACGCTGTTGTTCGGCGAGCGGCATGCGCGCGATCATGAAATGGCCGAAGCCATAGCGGGCGATCAGCCGCCGCATGAGATGCAGAAGTTCATACTCGGTGCGGACGGCAGCCGTGTCGACATCCGAAAAAATATCTGCCGCTTCAGCCTCGCGCAGCAAGGCCGGTTCATTCGATTCCTTCATCTGCGATCACCACATCCCCAGGCGCCACCGCGCCCGGTCGAGAGAATACAAAACGCTTCAGATCACCTGAAGCATGAACTTCACCCCGGCGAACAAAATACAGCCGCCGCTACCGGCCTGTCCGCGCAAGAAACGCGTCCGGTTGTGAAAACTATGACGATGCACCAAGAATGATTGCGGGAGCGCACATACGACGCTCATCCTTATTTCGGCGCCTCGTTACCAAGAATTTTAGTTAAAGTGAAATGTGGTAATTGCATGGCTCCCATGACAATTCCGGGATAATCCAGGCTCTTCTCAAGCAATCACAAGGATAGGGCGCACAGCCCCATGAATTGAATGGAAGCGGATCGTCGATATGGCGCCCCGCCGAAGTGTCTCAAATTATGAGCAAATTGTTACTTCCTGCTTAGGCAAATGTTAAATGTGGCAGGCTAAGGTCTCGGTCATATGGTCTTGAGTTTGTGTAGAGAGTCCCATGACCGAAATGATGCGACCACGCGTAAAATATGTCATCGGCCCCGATGGCAGCCCTCTGACGATTGCGGACCTGCCGCCGGCCAATACCCGGCGCTGGGTGATCCGCCGCAAGGCAGAGGTGGTTGCCGCCGTACGCGGTGGCCTGTTGAGCCTTGAGGAGGCGTGCGAACGCTATACCCTCACGGTCGAAGAATTCCTGTCCTGGCAGTCCTCGATCAACGATCATGGTCTTGCCGGCCTGCGCACCACTCGCATCCAGCAGTATCGCCACTAGTTCGCCCATTGCAGGGCCATAGGTCGAGCGGCGGCTTCGGGTTTCCCGGGGCCGCCGCCGTCGTTTGAGCCTCGCGGCGAAAGGCGATTGGTGCTGTTTCGGGAACAGTCTGTGTGCCGGCAGTACCGGTTTCGTGGATTTCGATTTCCGGATTTCTGCGCTAGCTTTCGGACAAGGTAAACCGGTTCGCCAAGGAAGGCTGTCATGGAAATCGCACACGAGGAAACTGGATCGCACGGCCGCTACTCGACCGTTGTCGAGGGGCATACCGGGGAAATGACCTATTCGCGCACATCTGCGCAATTGATCATCGTCGATCACACGCTCGTTCCGGATGCGCTGCGCGGCAAGGGCGTCGGCCAGGCGCTCGCCAAACATGCGATCGAGGAAGCCCGCAAGGGCGGCTGGAAGATCATTCCGCTCTGCCCCTTCATGAAGTCGCAGGCGATGCGGCACCCCGAATGGCAGGACGTCATCCAGGCATGAGACACGGCTGTCGGCCGTCAAACCCATCCCGATCTCAAAATGAGAAGACCCGCCCGAACGCCAAGGCATCGGGCGGGTCTTTTCGTCCTGTCACGATCGTGCCGGATCGGGTCATGCCAAACGCATGATCCGACAAGGCTGGAAATATCTGCCCCGAAACGGGCTACCCGTCTGACCAGCGCACAAATTCCCCAGACCGGAATCGACCTGGAGATCAAATCGTCCGTTGGATCAAAGGCTTGCGACTCGTCAGCGCCCGGTCGGGGCGCAAGAACCGCAGCTTATGCCCGCAGGCGGGTCGATGTGTCCCGCTCTTCGAGGGCCGCCGCCTTCGCGTATTCAGCCTGCACTTCTTCGAGCGCGAGCTCGGCAGCATCCTGCTGCGCCTTCAGTTCGCGAATGGAAACCTGAAGATTGTCGGCTCTCTGACGTGCGGCCTTGGCGAAGGTGGGATAGGCGAAGTGCTGGGGATCGGAGATGCCCGACTTCTTCTCCTCGAAAATAATCTGATTTTCCAGATCCTTGGTCATCCGTTCGAACTCAGCCATCATCATCTGAAGCTGGTTCAGCTGACGCTGCTTCTCGCGGACCTGAAACTCCTTCAGGCGGACAAGGCTCTCACGTGCTTTCATACGCAATACTCCCGTGGATAACGAGACCCCGGTTACTGATTTGCCCGCAAGCCGGCCCAAACGGGACCGGCAACGAAAAATCTTCAGCGATATTAACAAAAGCCTACCGCTGGTAACCTTTCGTTTACGGGCATCGTTAATCATAGGCGTGATGATTTAAGGCTCCGTAAATGCTGAGGCACGAAATGTGACCGCCCCGGCATTAACGAGTCGGAAGAGTCAGATAGCGGTATTTCCTCATGTTTCACATGAGATTAGCCGTTCTGGATTCACGTTTGAAATCAGGAGACTGCTAAAAATATTTAACAATCTCGATACACCTTGCCAGAGGGAATCAGAATTTGTTAACCATTTGGTGGCAGCCTCCAAATCAGGCAACGACTGGATCCGTATCGCGTAAGGGTGCCACGACGACCTTGGGCGGCGGAAAAGGGGAAGAATATGCGGGTTCTATTAATTGAAGACGACAATGCAACGGCTCAGAGCATTGAGCTGATGCTCAAGTCCGAGAGTTTCAATGTCTACACCACCGACCTCGGTGAAGAAGGCGTCGATCTCGGCAAACTTTATGACTACGACATCATCCTTCTCGACCTCAATCTGCCGGATATGTCCGGCTATGAAGTCTTGAGAACGCTGCGTCTTTCCAAGGTGAAGACCCCGATCCTGATTCTGTCGGGCATGGCCGGCATCGAAGACAAGGTCCGCGGCCTGGGCTTCGGCGCCGATGATTACATGACCAAGCCCTTCCACAAGGACGAGCTGGTCGCCCGTATTCACGCCATCGTCCGTCGTTCCAAGGGTCACGCCCAGTCGGTCATCTCCACCGGCGAGCTGATCGTCAACCTGGATGCCAAGACGGTCGAAGTCGGCGGACAGCGCGTCCACCTGACCGGCAAGGAATACCAGATGCTCGAGCTGCTTTCGCTGCGCAAGGGCACGACGCTGACCAAGGAAATGTTCCTGAACCATCTCTACGGCGGCATGGACGAGCCGGAACTGAAGATCATCGACGTCTTCATCTGCAAGCTGCGCAAAAAGCTCGCAAACGCTGCCGGCGGCGCCAACTACATCGAGACCGTCTGGGGCCGCGGCTACGTGCTGCGCGAGCCGGATGGCGCCGAGTACGCCGAAACCGCCTGATTTCCCGTCCGGGCTTGCACCTAACCCGCATGATGCGGGCCCAGATAGCTCACAAAACCCGCCATGTGCGGGTTTTGTTGTTTCCAGCCTTACCTCACGTCGCCCTCCTCAAGAGGCGTCGCCCCTCCCCCGGCGCATGAAGAAGCACCGACCAGCGGCAGACACGAAAAAGCCGCGGCATTGGCCACGGCTTTCGTTTCACGCGCTGCTTGTGAGCGAGACGGTTCAGGCCGCCATCGACTGGCTTGCGAAAACGCTGGTCAGGATCTTGCGGTCGAAAGGCTTCAGCAGGAAATCGTCGGCGCCGGCGCGCTTGCCGGCCATCATCTTCTTCAGATCCGCCTCGACGACGCAGTAATAGATCCGGACCGACGGGCCGTTCGGAAGCCGGCGGATGTTGCCGATGAGCTCGAGCGCGCCATCCAGTCCGGCGTCGATGACCAGGATGTTCGGGAGTTCAGCTTCGCAGCGGACAAGCGCCTCGAGGCTGTTCGATGCCTCGTAAACCATGAAGCCCATGCCGGACAGGATACGTTTCCCAACTTTCCGGACGACATCCGAGCCGTCGGCAATCATCAAGCGCCGCATGTCCAACTCCCTTCGCAACTTACCTATACGCGTACTCGCAGGCTTGAAACAACTCTATACAAATTTGGGAAAGATTTCGTTACGGAGTTTGCTTAACGACGTCTTTCTTCATCACGACAACCTTTTGAAAACATTAAGTTTTCTACGAATGCACGCTAGCAGAAGGTAAACAAAACGCACGCAAGCGGCCCCACGCCAGGGCGCGGAACCGCACGTTTTAGGGTTTTCGAATGGAGTAATCTGAGCCGGAAATGAAACCTCAGGCTGCAACGCGGGTGGTGAAGATGATCTCTTCTCCGGTCGATGCAACCTCGATCGTCATACCGGCTTCCTCGCCAAGCAGCACCGTGTAGTAAGGCTGGATCGAATGCGCGTCGACGGCTTCCTCCGGCGTACCGGACAAGAGTTCCGTCAGCCTGGGAGGCACGCGCATCATGCGACCCTTCGCAACCAGGGTGAAGACGGCGTCGAATTCCGGGTTCTCCAGCGTGACGTCGATGGAACCGCCACGCGGGATCGCGCCGTAGGCGATGAGGAAGAGATTCAGGAGCAGCTTGACCCGGTTCTTCGCGATGATCGCGCGCGGGCCGTGCCAGTTGACCTCGGTCTTCTTCTCGGCGGCCGCGAAGTCCTTGGCGGCCTTCTCCGCTTCACCGGTGTCGATCGAGGCACCGACCGAGCCGGAGGCGCCGAATGCGAGACGGGCAAACTTCAGGCGGACCGACGCGTTGAGCGCGCTCGTCCGGATCAGGTCCATCGCGTCAGCGTCGGCGCCGCCCTCGTCCAGCAGCTCCAGGCCGTTGTTGATGGCACCGACTGGCGAGATGATGTCGTGGCAAACCCGGCTGCACAGAAGCGCGGCCAGATCGGGTCCCGTCAGTGTCAGGTTCGGATTCGTTGCCATCGTGTATCCTTGTTGGTTCCGCCGGCCCGCCGCTTGGGGGCACGCGCCATCGTGACGCCGGTAAAGCCTCACGCGAAAAGACGCAAGTCATGGGCTGCCCGGCGCAGCCGTTCATCAGTGCATCATAATGACACCACATTTGGTAAACCGATTGTTAAGACCATCGGTTCAAATTGCATGGAATTGGTCCAGACCCCTCACTGGTCGCACAGTGATCTGACTGGCGGCCACTGCAAACCCGCAAGCGAGCAATTTTCGCGCCTGACGGAGGAAACGATGCATCAGATCATGAAGGCAGCCACACAGGCCTGCCGTGTTGTCCTGTCCACGATGTTGCTGGTCGCCGTTGCCCAAACGACAGCGCATGCCCAGTCCGCGAACAACAGCCAATATACGATGCAGGAAATCGTCGATGCCGGTCACGGCTTCTTCGGCGAAACTTCGGGCGGCCTGGCCAAGGTCGTCGAACGCGCCTTCGAGCGCTACGGCCTGCCGAACGGTTACATTCTCGGCCAGGAAGGCTCCGGCGCATTCATCGCCGGCCTGACCTACGGCGAAGGCGAACTCAACACCAAGAATGCCGGCCAGCACAGCGTCTTCTGGCAGGGCCCGTCGCTCGGCATCGACTGGGGCGGCCAGGGCAGCCGCGCCATGATGCTCGTCTACAATCTGCCGAGCGTTCCGGCGCTCTACAAGCGCTTCGGCGGTGTCTCCGGTTCGGCCTATGTCGTCGCCGGCGTCGGCATGACGGTACTGACCGACGAACAGATCGTCGTCGTTCCGATCCGCACCGGTATCGGTGCGCGGCTCGGCGTCAATGTCGGCTACCTCAAGATGACCCAGACCCCCACCTGGAACCCTTTCTGAGCTCCCGGTCGGGTGAGCGCAGGCAAAATCCGGCGCCAAACACTTGCAGCGCACGAAACGTCATGTTTAGTGCAAGGAAGCGGAAATACGGAGCGCCTGCCGGACCTGCTGCACGTGTCCTTGGAGCGATCTGAGGACAGGACATGCAGCGTCGAAAGTGCTGCAGCGACCTTTTGTGCGTCCAATGGAACGCGCGGCGCTGCAGAGGTCCGGCAGACGCTCCGGTTCCGACACAGTTTTGAAACGGCCAGCTTGTGATCCAATTCGCGCTTCTCTTTGCCCTGGGCTTTCTGACGGCGATCATCATCGGTCTGCTGGTCGCGCCGGCGATCCACCGCCGCATCGTGCGCTTTGCCGAAGATCGACTGAAGGCCACCATGCCCCTCAGCCCGCAGGAGGTGCGCGCGCAGAAGGACGCTGCCCGCGCCGCCTACGCCGCTGAAAACGCGCGCACGCAGCAGGCCCTGAAGCGCGAGCGCGACAAGGGCGTGTCGCTGATGCTTACCAACGAGAAGAGTTTGCACGAGGCACGGCGCCTTAGCGGCGAGAATGCCGACCTGCATGCGCAACTCGCCGACATGAACGTGGAAGCGGCAGACATGCGCTCCGCCATCCGGCAATTCGAACAGCGCCTGGAACGGATGAAGGCAACGCTCGACAGCGTCGAGCGCGACAATGTCAGCAAATCCGACGAGATACAGAAGCTTGGCGTCCACCTCAGTCAGCATGCCGCAGACATCGACAATCTCAAGATCACCCTGGCGGCGCGCGAGACCGAGATCGAGCATCTGAAGAGCCGGATAGCCACGCTGCGCGACGAGCGCGAGGCCTTGCGTGGCGATCTCAAGGCCGAGACCACCCATGCCAAGGAAATGGAACTCCGGCTCTCACGCGATGAAACGCGGCTACACCGGCTGGAGGACAAGCTCGCGCGCGAGATGGCAACCAGCGCTGACCGCGAAAGCGCGCTCGAACGGCGCGCGGGAGAAATCGAACGGTTGAAGACCAAGGTCAAGGATACCAATCAGGAAATGCGCGATGCAGCCAAAGCCCTGCGCGCCGCAGGCATCGCCTTCCCGCTGAGGAAGGAACGCCGGCCGGCCACCGAACAGGCTGCCAATGGTTCCGTATCCCCGTCCGATCAGCCGGCCAGCGAGATTGCTGGTTCTGCAGCCGCCGATGATCTGCGCAACCGCGCCACCGCACTTTCGGAACGCTTGACCAATTCGAAATCTGCCGCCCATGACGACGCTCTGCGCGACGAGGTTGCGGCAATTGCCGCCGGCATGGTTGCCTTGACGGCGACGAACGAAGGCCCCTCCTCCCCCATCCTCAATCTGCTGGCAGGTGAAGAGCAAGGCACGACCAAGCGGGAGAGTTTGGCGAAGCGGGCGAAAGACATTCTGCCGCGCGAATAGGGGCCGCTGGGCGGACAGACCGTCGACACCTTTGACGCACGCGCCGGTCACCAGATCACAAGGCCGAGCCGGCTGTTGCCCACCGAGAAGTCTTGGAATCTTGTGTATCAGATACGGCCGTTGACCAACGCCACCTGGTGCAGGGCAATACCGGCAGCCGTCGAGACGTTGAGGCTATCGAGGCCCGGGCGCTGGCGGATGCGCGCCGTGCGGATCGAGGTTAGCACCGATTGCGGCAGCCCCTCACCTTCGGTTCCCATGAGAAGCGCTGTGCGCGTCGCCGGGGGGATTGCACCAAGATCGGTTTCACCGGCGGGCGAGAGCCCCCAGATCGCAAAGCCTGCGCCCTGCAGCCGCTCCAGCATGGCAGCCACCGAACCTTCACGCGCAAAGGGCACCGTCAGCACCGAGCCGACGGAGACGCGTATCGCCTTGCGATACATCGGATCGCAGCTTGTCTCGTCCATCAGCACGGCATCGACGCCGAAGGCCGCGGCATTGCGGAAGAGCGCGCCCATGTTGTCGTGGTTGGAGATGCCGCAGGCCGCAAGCACCAGGCTCGACGCCGGCAGCGACGCGATCAAGGCATCGCGGCCGGGCTCGCCTTGCCGGCGGCCGAGCGCGAGCACGCCCCGGTGCATGTTGAAGCCGGCGATCGCGTCGAACACCTGCGCCTCCGCCACATAGACGGGCACCGCCGAGGGAAATCGTTCGAGAATATCCCGAACGCCGTCTAGGCGGTTTTCGAGCAGCAGGATCGCCTCGGCGGCAAAGCCGCGCCCTGCTTCGTGCGCCGCCCCCAACATGCGCAGCACCACCGTGCCTTCGGCAATGAAGCGGCCCTGCCGCCCGGTCAGGTCGCGCTCCTTGATCGAGATGAAGCCGGCAATCCGGGGATCGGCGGGGTCATCGACGCGTTGGACGGACGGGAGGGCGCTCGTCATGCCGTCAATTGGTTCTGACGGTGATGTCGGCGACGATGCGGCCGGCAGCGATGTCGAACACGATGGCCCGCGGCTCCGATCCCGGAAGGTGACCGTAGAAGAGTACCTGCGAGCCGGAGAGCGCCACATTCGTGACCGTGAAGCCGGCGGGCAGTGCGGCCACCGCATTGACCGGCGCTTCGCTCGGGACCACGGCAGTGGCAGCCTGGACGGGCGCCTTGGCGTCCGTGCGCGTCAGCTTGTAGACAATCGTCCCAAGGACGGCCATAAGCATGACCAACATGACGCCGGCCGAGACGAGTTGAAGCTTCACCATCTTGCGGCGGACATTTTCCATGGCCGGATCTAGCGGCTTGTCTTCCTGGTCATCGGGCTCGATTGCGGTCATGGTTGGCCTTTTTTCGGATTTGGAACGGAATGAACGACCCCTTTAAACAAGCGACGGCCAATAGGAAAGTCCTGACCGCGGGCGAGGATGCCTCGGGACGCCTGGATTCCTTCCTCACGGACGCACTTTCGGGTGAATTCTCTCGCAACCGGATCAAGAGCCTGATCGAACAGGGCGCGGTGTCGATCAACGGCAAACCCGTGACCGAAGCGAAGAAGAAGGTCCATCCCGGCGATGTCTTCGATATCGACCTGCCCGAGCCGGAAGATCCTGAACCGAAGGGCGAAGACATCCCGCTCGACGTGCTCTACGAAGACGACGACCTGATCGTGCTTTGCAAACCCGCCGGTCTCGTCGTTCATCCAGGCGCCGGCAATTGGACCGGCACGCTGGTCAATGCGCTCATCCATCATTGCGGCAGCAGCCTGTCGGGCATCGGCGGCGTCAAGCGCCCGGGCATCGTCCATCGCCTCGACAAGGAGACGAGCGGCGTCATGGTCGTTGCCAAGAACGATGCTGCCCATCGCCATCTCTCAGAGCAATTTGCCGACCACGGCCGCACTGGTCCACTTGAACGGGCCTATCGCGCCGTCGTCTGGGGACGCCCGCGCCAGTTGAAGGGAACGATCGACGCCCCGCTCGGGCGGGCCGTCGACCGGACGAAGCGCGCGGTCAAGCGCGAAGACAGCGACGATGCCCGCGAGGCGATCACCCATTACGAGGTCGTCGAGCGCTATCTCGAAAAACCCGACGGCACCTGCCTGGCGTCAACGGTGGAATGCCATCTCGAAACAGGGCGCACGCATCAGATCCGCGTGCACATGGCCCATATCGGCCATCCGCTGATCGGCGATCCGGAATATGGCGCCGCCTTCCGCACCAAGGCGAATTTGTTGCCGGATGCGGCCAAGGCCGTCGTCAATCAATTCCACCGCCAGGCCTTGCACGCCTTCATGCTGCAATTCGAACATCCCACGACCGGCGAGACCATGCATTTCGAAGCGCCCATGCCGGTCGACATGGAGCAATTGATCGAGGCCCTTCGCAGCGAAGCGTGATCGCGCCCCTTGAATTCCGGTGTCGGGATTCCAATCTAAGCTCAAGTCTCTGTTCGTGACTTTCCTGTCGCCCGGCCTCACAGATTGGTGAAACCGGACTCCTTGAATCATGCTTTCGCCGTACTTATTTTCTAGGCTCGTGGGGTCTTGACGAAGACCCACATGCCCGGCTTGCCGACCGGAGGCCGGAGACTATTAAGGGGGGTGCTTCATATGGCCCGAAACAATTTGCCGACCATTGCCGCTGGAGAAGGCGGCCTCAATCGTTATCTCGACGAAATCCGCAAGTTTCCGATGCTGGAACCGCAGGAAGAGTACATGCTCGCCAAGCGGTACCAGGAACATGACGACCGCAAAGCGGCACATAAGCTGGTCACCAGCCACCTTCGCCTCGTCGCCAAGATTGCGATGGGCTATCGCGGCTACGGCCTGCCGATCGGCGAAGTCGTATCCGAAGGCAACGTCGGCCTGATGCAGGCCGTCAAGAAGTTCGAACCCGATCGCGGCTTCCGCCTCGCCACCTACGCGATGTGGTGGATCAAGGCGGCGATCCAGGAATACATCCTGCGCTCGTGGTCGCTGGTGAAGATGGGCACGACCGCCAACCAGAAGCGGCTGTTCTTCAACCTGCGTCGCCTCAAGGGCAAGATCCAGGCGCTCGATGAGGGCGACCTGAAGCCTGAACAGGTCAAGGAAATCGCCACCACGCTCAAGGTGAGCGAGGACGAGGTGGTTTCGATGAACCGCCGCCTTTCCGGCGACGCATCGCTCAACGCGCCGATCAAGGCGAGTGAAGGCGACTCCGGACAGTGGCAGGACTGGCTCGTTGACGACCACGACAACCAGGAAGAGATCCTGATCGAGCAGGACGAGCTTGAAAGCCGCAGGGCGCTGCTCGCCAACGCCATGAAGGTACTCAACGATCGCGAGCGCCGTATTTTCGAAGCACGCCGCCTGACCGAAGACCCGCTGACGCTCGAAGATCTTTCGGCTGAGTTCGACATCAGCCGCGAGCGCGTACGTCAGATCGAGGTCCGTGCCTTCGAGAAGGTCCAGGACGCCGTGCGCAAGGCCGCTCTCGAGCGCGCCAATGCATTGCGGGTCGTCGAGGGCGCATAACGCCCTTCGCGGTACCCGGGCGCCAACGGTCGCCCGTCATCGATAGAAGCCAAACAAAAAACCCGGCGGATAGCCCCCGCCGGGTTTTTCTTTGTCCTGTCGGATGGCGCTGCCTTACTGACTGTTGGTCGCAGCATCCGTTGCCGGTGCGGCCGCCCAGGCGCGCAGTGCCTGGTTGAAGGCATCGTTTCCGCTCGGCCCCTTTTCCAGCGTCAACAATGCGCGGCGCCCGTTCCTGTAGGTGAGCGGAATGTCGATCCAGCTGCGGCTGCGCAGCAGTTCGATGTTGTTGCCGATCGCGTCCTTCGAATCGTTGAGCGCGATCATGTGGAAATCGTCGGTGATCTTGGCCGGAACCGCAATCAGCGCGTCGCCGCGATCCTGCTCCGTACGCTTCATCGAAACGCGTTGAACGCTGTCGATCGCGCCGCCTTCGAAGTTCGGCGGCAGCGAGAAGACGAATTCGATGACATGGCTTGCCGGCAACGACTCGTCGGCGTTGCGCTTGATCGTCATCAGCGCGGTCAGACCGCGGTCCGGAATGGTGATCTGTGCCTGGATGGCCGGTTCAGGCTTGGCGTCGCCACCAGGCGATTCTTCCTTGACCGACCAAGCAACGGTTCCCGGAATGGCGGTCGGCGATGACTGGCCGAGACGCTCTTCGTAGAGGAACATCTTTTCGCCATTGGCGATGGCAATCTCCGGCGTCGTCGGCTGACCACCGGTCTGCTGGCCCGCAGGCGGTGTGCCTGCCGTCTGCCCGGCCGTTCCACCTTGGGCAGTGGCCGTTTCGACGGGCTTGCTCGCCTCGGTCTGCTGCGCCACGGACTTGCCCTCCTGCGCAGCGCTTTCGCCGCTTGCGGTGGCAGGACCATTGTCAACTTCGGAGCCGTCACCAAGAAGGCGCTGCGTGAACTTGGTCGAGCTGTTGTCCGGGACCGCCGTGTCGTCGTGCTGTGCCGGTTCCGGCTGCGTCGTTTCCCCTTGAGTTTCCGCCGGTGGGGCGCCCTGTTCTGCCGGCGATCCGCCGTTGCTGGAAACGGCCGAGGTGACCGATGCAACGATGCCAGAAAGCCAGGCATTGCCGGCTTCCCGGTTCTGCCAGTAGGCGAAGCCGCCGCCTCCGAGCACCAGCAAGGTGACTGCAGCGATGGCGAGACGCTTGATGTTGAAACGCGATGGCTTCGGGGTGGCCCGGTAGGATGTCGGCCGCGATGCCGTGGGCGCCGATACCTCGGCGCCACGTTCCGGCTCACGCGCAGCCGTCGATGCTGCAGCACCCGCCGTCGCCGCAGCGGCGGCACCTTCGAAACCGAGCAGGTCGTCAATGTGGTCCCAGGCCGTACCTGCACGTTCCTGCTGGCTCTGAGCAGTATCGGTCGAGGCGGCCTGTCCGGTTTTCTCCACCGGCCATGACCAATCGGCAATCTCTGGTTCCGCGCTCTTCTCGGTTCGCCGTTCCTCGAATGGCGCGAAGGGGTCGTTATCGTCAAACGACCAGTTGCGCGCAGTGTCAGCCTTGGGGAGCTCCGCTTCGGTCCGCGGGATCTGTGCCGGCGCATCCTGCTGCAACTCTTCCACCGGATGCATGCCGAGGAGCTCGGGCGTGTGGGCCGGCTCTTCTTCGCCGACCTGCTGGTCGGCAGGAGCGTGCGTCACTGCGGGAGAGGCGGTCTCCCATTCCGGCAGATCCCACTCCGAGGCGGCCGACTTTTCTTCAGCCACCACAGCCGGGGTTTCATCCCATGTCGGCTCTTCGACGGACCGGGGTTCCTCGTCTATCGACGGAGGAACGACGGTCTCTTCATGGGTCTCGACCGGAGCGGGCTCAGAATATTCCGCGGCTTCGTAAACCGGGGCGTCTGCCTGCGGCTCGTCGACGATGGGGGCGCTCGGCTCCTCGACCGATACCTCGGTCGCCTCGACATGTTCGGCAACCGGCTCTTCCGCATCCGGCGTCGCCGGGGCGACCTCAACGGCTTCAACGTAGTGTTCGGTGTACTGTTCCGGTTCTTCGTGAACCGCAGCACCGTGGTCAGGCGCCGCGGTGCTTTCGACTTCGGGAGCCACTTCCTCGGCAACCGCAACCGGCTGGCTTTCACCAACCGGTTCAGGCTGCGTTTCGGGTTCCGAAGGGCCGTACTCGACGGGCGGCTCGACGGCTACGGCTTCGGGCGCTTCCTCCACCACCTCCGTCTCTTCGACCGCGGGCAAGGCTTCGGCATATTCGCTGTCGACCTCGACGATGGCGTTTTCGAGTTTCGCCAACTGGCGATTGATCATGTCGTCCGACGGACGCGGGTTCATGTTTTCGAGTTGGCGGCGCACGGCCGCGCGCGCCTTCTCGTATACCCTGTCCCGCATTTCGGGTGTGTTTTCCGACAGGCCGTCAACGGTCCTGCGAATAACTGCAACAAAATCCGCCATTAGTACTTTCTCATACGCCCAGGTATGTCGTTGCGATCGCGACGCAATGTCATTTCGCCGACACTAGTCCTCAAAGGGGTCCGTCACAAGTATTGTGTCGTCCCGCTCGGGGCTGGTCGAAAGAAGAGCAACCGGCGCACCGATCAGTTCTTCGACCTGGCGAACGTATTTGATCGCTTGCGCCGGAAGTTCCGCCCAGCTGCGTGCGCCGACCGTCGATTCCTTCCAGCCTTCGAGTGTAACATACACTGGCTTTGCCGAAGCTTGCTGCGCCTGGCTCGCCGGCAGATGGTCGATCTGCTGTCCGTCCAGAGTATAACCGACGCAGATCTTCAGTTCGTCGAGGCCATCGAGCACGTCGAGTTTGGTGAGTGCGATGCCGGTAATGCCGTTGGCGGCAACAGACTGGCGCACCAGGGCCGCGTCAAACCAGCCGCAGCGGCGCTTGCGGCCTGTGACCGTGCCGAACTCATGACCCTTTTCGCCGAGGAACTGGCCGATTTCATCGGTGAGCTCGGTCGGAAACGGGCCCTCGCCGACGCGCGTCGTGTAGGCCTTGGTGATGCCGAGGATGTAGCCGAGCGAACCCGGGCCCATGCCCGAACCGGCAGCGGCCTGGCCGGCAACCGTGTTCGACGAAGTGACGAAGGGATAGGTGCCGTGGTCGATGTCGAGCAGCGTGCCCTGCGCACCTTCAAACAGGATGCGTGCGCCCCTGCGGCGAGCCTTGTCAAGCAGAACCCAGATGGTTTCCATGAACGGCAGCACCTTGGCGGCAACAGAAGAGAGCTCCTGCATGATCGCCTCGTGGCTGATTTCCGTTTCGCCGAGGCCGCGGCGCAGCGCGTTGTGGTGCGTCAACAGGCGGTCGACCTTGGCCGGCAGCGTATCGAGATCGGCGAGGTCCATGACGCGGATCGCGCGACGGCCGACCTTGTCTTCGTAGGCCGGGCCGATGCCGCGGCGCGTGGTGCCGATCTTGGTGCCGCTGTTGGAGGCCGCATCTTCGCGGATGCCATCAAGCTCGCGGTGCAGTGACAGGATCAGCGTCGCATTGTCGGCGATGCGCAGATTGTCCGGCGTGATCGCAATGCCCTGCTTGCCGAGCTTGTCGATCTCAGCGATCAGCGCATGCGGATCGATGACGACGCCATTGCCGATGACGGCAAGCTTGCCGGGACGCACGACGCCGGAGGGGAGCAGCGACAGCTTGTAGCTGACGCCGTCGATCACCAGGGTATGGCCGGCATTGTGACCGCCCTGGAAGCGCACGACGATATCGGCGCGCTCGGAGAGCCAATCCACAATCTTGCCTTTGCCTTCGTCACCCCATTGGGAGCCGACCACTACGACATTCGTCATAATTCTCTTCCTGTGCAGGCGCGCAAACGAGGCTGCGCTGTTCTCAAACCCGCGCATCTATACTGTGTTGTCATCTGGAAAGCGACCCCGTTATGTCCGGCGTTCCGCCCTTTTTGCATGACAAGGCCGGGATTTAGCGCCTATATCTTCGTCTCTCCCGCCATCGCGCCTACAGGGCGCCCATCCCCGTACAGGTCAGAGCATCGTGAATTCCAGGGCCTACTTCTATCTCTGCATCACCGCGCTGTTCTGGGGCGGCAATTCCGTCGCCGGCAAGATAGCGGTCGGGCACGTAAGCCCGATGATGCTGACGACCCTGCGCTGGGTCTTCGCCCTGATCGTCATCCTGGTGCTGATGACACCGCAGATCCGCCGCGACTGGGACAAGATCCGCAAGCACTGGCTGCAGCTTCTCGCCTATGGCGCGATCGGTTTCACCACCTTCAACGCCCTGCTCTATTCGGCGCTGAAATATACGAGCGCGATCAACGCCGTCATTCTCCAGGCCGGCATTCCGATGCTGATCTTCCTGTTCAACTTCGTGCTGTTCCGCACGCGAGCGTCGATCGCCCAGGTGATCGGCTTCACCGTGACCCTGATCGGCGTATTGGTGACCGCGGCCCATGGCGACATTTCGAGCCTGTTGTCGCTTGAGTTCAATTTCGGCGACGCGTTGATGATCATCGCCTGTGTCGTCTATGCCGGCTATACCGTGGCGCTTCGCTACAAGCCAACGATGCACTGGCAAAGCTTCATCGCAGCGCCGGCCTTCGGCGCGCTCTTGAGCGCAATACCGCTGTTGTTCTGGGAAATCGGCACCGGCACGGCGATCGCGCCGGATACCACCGGCTGGGTCATCGTTCTCTATGCGGCGATCTTCCCGTCACTGATGTCGCAGGTGCTCTATGTGCGCGGGGTCGAGATGATCGGCGCCAACCGCGCCGGCCTTTTCATCAACGCCATTCCGGTCTTCGGGACGTTGCTCTCGGTGCTGCTGATCGGCGAGACCTTCCATCTCTTCCACCTCGCCGCGTTGCTCCTGGTGCTCGGCGGGATCGCGATTGCCGAAAGGGGTCGCCCGCGCTAGCCGTGTTCGCGCCTGCCGGGCAGGCGTCGCGCGATGCAATCGCTAGAACTGGGGAGGCGACTTAAGGCTTGATTAGCAGATGGGTGTTTCTGTCGCCGCCAGGATATTCTCCCTGGGGCTAAGGCAGTGAAAAATATTAGAATTTCGACACGTATCTATCTGTTGACGGCGATGGCGCTGGTCTTCATGGCGACAGCCATGGCCTACAAGACACAGGTTGCCAACTCGGAAGTCAGCCAGGAGCGACAACAGATGCTGCGCAACATCACCGAAGCGGCGATCTCGACGATCGCAAGCTTCGAGGAACAGGAGCGCAACGGTGCGCTGACCCGGGAAGAAGCCCAGGGGCGCGCTATTTCGGCCGTGATGGCGATGCGGTTCGGCCAGGACGGCTACTTCTTCATCAATAGCTTCGACGGCATGATGATCGCCCATCCGCTGGCGAAGAAACTTGTTGGTACCGACATCCGCGGCCTCAAGGATACCAACGGCAAGGCCTTCAACGTCGAGCTGATCGCGCTTGCCCAGAACCCGGGCAGCGGCATCGTCAACTATTACTGGGACAAGCCCGGCCATGAGGAACCGGTCGAGAAGTACTCCTACATCCAGGGTTTCAAGCCCTGGGGCTGGGGCGTCGGCACCGGCGTCTACGCCGATGATCTCGCCGCCAAATATAACGCTTCGCTGCTGATGACGATCATCACCACGGCGATTGCCGCGATCGCGACGCTTGCAGCCGCCATGGCGATCGGCCGCTCAATCAGCCGGCCGATCAACCGGTTGAAGGACGTCATGCTCGAAGTATCGAACAACGACACCCGTTCGGAGGTTCCAGATACCGATCGCCGCGACGAGATCGGCCACATGGCGGACGCCCTCGTTGTCCTGCGTGCCTCGGTGATCGAACGCAACGCACTCGAAGTTCGCCAGCGCGAGCAACAGGTGGCGCTCGACAGCGAGCGCAGCGCCAACGAGGAAATGCAGCAGGCGACCGCGCGCGTTCAGGCTCATGTCGTCAGCACAATCGGCGGCGCGCTCGAACGGCTCGCGAGTGGCGACCTCACCATGCACGTTCCCGATCTCGGCGCCGACTACGAGAAACTGCGTCAGGACTTCAACACCGCCGTTGCGGCGCTGCGTTCGACGGTTAGCGCGATCGCCGACTCCACCTCTGTGGTCACCGGCAATGCCAACGAGATCAGCAAGGCGGCCAACGACCTGTCGCAGCGCACCGAGCAGCAGGCGGCCTCCCTTGAAGAAACGGCAGCCGCTCTCGACGAGATCACCTCTGCGGTTCAGAACTCGACAAATCGCGCGGACGAGGCAAGCCGCATGGTCGCCGAAGCGCGCAAGGGGGCGGCAACCTCGAGCGAAGTGGTGCGCGACGCGATCAACGCGATGGGGCGCATCGAACATTCATCCTCGAAGATCGGCGAGATCATCGGCGTGATCGACGACATCGCCTTCCAGACGAATCTGCTGGCACTGAATGCAGGCGTCGAAGCGGCGCGCGCCGGCGATGCCGGCAAGGGCTTTGCCGTCGTCGCGCAGGAAGTGCGCGAGCTGGCGCAACGCTCGGCAACCGCCGCCAAGGAGATCAAGGGACTGATCACAGCGTCCGGCGTTGAGGTTTCGGCCGGCGTGCGCCTCGTCGAAGCGACAGGATCGGCTCTCGGCGATATCGAGCGGCGGGTTAACGAGATCAACGACCGCATCGTCGCCATTGCGACCGCTGCCCGGGAGCAGTCGGTCGGACTGCGTGAGATCAACACCGCTGTCAACCAGATGGACCAGATGACGCAGCAGAATGCTGCCATGGTCGAACAGACGTCAGCGGCGAGCCAGGCGCTGGCCGGCGAAAGCAACGTGCTTTCCGGTCGGCTCGCCCAATTTACCGTCGAGGAGAGAGAGTGGCGTCCGGCGGCACGGCGGGCGGCCTGAGGCCAGTCGGCTGAGACAAAAGAAATGGCGCCGGTTTCCGGCGCCATTTTTCATTGGTCAGGCAAGCAGCCGCTCCATGTAGAGCGCGTCCTCGCCATAGCTCGAGAGCTTCAGCGCCAGCCGCTCGTCCATGCGCACTTCGAAACCTTGCCTCTCCCAGAAGCCACGCGATCCATTGACCGAAACGAGCGACATCGACCGGAACCCTTCAGTCCGGGCAACATCCTCAAGCACCGGCAACACGCCGCCCCCTGCCCCGGTGCCACGCATTTCCGGCAACAGAGCAAGGTCATGGATGTACCAGGTGTCGGCAGTATCAGGAATTTCACCAAGCATGGTGTTCAGCGACGGTGGCGCACCCTTGAGCCACGGGTGGCTCAGCACATACCCCCGCGATTGTCCCTTGGAATCGAGCATGAAGCAGCCGGCGGGGCTGAGAGCGATGCGATCGGCAAGCACACTGTCATCCTCGGGGAAGGCCTGGTGCACCACGAGCTGGATCTCCGATACGGAGGCCAGGTCGGGCAAGCTGGCTTCGCGCCAGCGGAACGTCATGTCGGTCATCTCAAGTCACAAGCGGTCTAAAACAGGAAAACGCACCGGCGGTTCGCCGATGCGTGCTGCATTGTCCCAAGATTGGGTCGACAAAGCGGCAGATTGCGCTGCCGCTTGTCATGCGGGCATCAATCGATGTTGAAGACCAGCGGCTTTGCCTGGCGGATTGCCGGATTGGCGCGCAGCTTGTCAAGCACCGCATCGGAAACGGCCCCGTCAACGTAGAGCAGCGCGATCGCGTCACCGGCTTCTTTCTCGCGGCCGAGCTGGAAGTTGGCGATGTTGACGCCGGCATCGCCAAGCGTCATGCCGATGAAGCCGATCATGCCGGGAACGTCGGTGTTGGTGATGTAGACCATGTGGCTGCCGACATCCGCGTCAAGGTTGATGCCCTTGATCTGGATGAAGCGCGGCTTACCGTCCGAGAACACCGTGCCGGCGACGGAGCGGGTCTGGTTGGCGGTCTTGACCGTCAGCTTGATGTAACCGTCGAAGACGCCGGTCTTGTCGCGCTTGACCTCGGACAGGATGATGCCCTTTTCCTTGATCATGACCGGCGCCGAAACCATGTTGACGTCGGCGACCTGCGGCCGGATCAGACCGGCAAGCACGGCGCTCGTCAACGCCTTGGTGTTCATGCCGGCGGTCGAGCCGTCATAGAGGATCTCGATTTCCTTGATCGCACTTTCGGTCACCTGGCCAACGAAGGCGCCGAGCACGTCGGCAAGCCGGATGAACGGCTTCAGGATCGGCGCTTCCTCGGCGGTGATCGACGGCATGTTGATGGCGTTGGAAACGGCACCCTTGACCAGGTAGTCCGACATCTGTTCGGCGACCTGCAACGCGACGTTTTCCTGGGCTTCCGTGGTCGAAGCGCCGAGATGCGGCGTGCAGACGACGTTCGGCAGGCCGAAGAGCGGGCTTTCCGTCGCAGGTTCGACCTCGAAGACGTCGAATCCGGCACCGGCTACATGACCCGACTTGATCGCTTCGGCGAGAGCCTTCTCATCGACGAGACCGCCGCGGGCGCAGTTGACGATGCGCACGCCCGGCTTGGTCTTGGCAAGTGCCTCGGCGCTCAGGATGTTGCGGGTCTTGTCGGTCAGCGGCACGTGCAGGGTAATGAAGTCCGCCTGGGCGAGCAGCTCTTCGAGCTCGACCTTGGTGACACCCATTTCCTCGGCGCGCTCCTTGGACAGGAACGGGTCATAGGCAAGCACGTGCATCTTGAGGCCGATGGCGCGCGAGCAGACGATCGAGCCGATGTTACCGGCGCCGATGACGCCGAGCGTCTTGCCAGTGATTTCAACACCCATGAAGCGCGATTTTTCCCACTTGCCGGCCTGGGTCGAGGTATCGGCGGCGGGAAGCTGGCGGGCAACGGCAAAGAGCAGCGCGATCGCATGTTCGGCTGTTGTGATCGAGTTGCCGAAGGGCGTGTTCATCACGATGATACCGCGGCGCGAGGCAGCCGGGATATCGACATTGTCGACGCCGATGCCGGCGCGGCCGATGACCTTGAGGTTGGTCGCAGCCGCGATCAGCTTTTCCGTCGCCTTGGTGGCCGAACGGATCGCCAGGCCATCATAGTTGCCGATGATTTCGGCGAGCTTGTCCTTGTCCTTGCCGAGCTTCGGCTGGAAATCCACTTCGACGCCGCGGTCGCGGAAGATCTGGACGGCGGTTTCCGACAGTTCGTCGGATACGAGAACGCGAGGTGCCATGAGAGGCCTCCTTAAAGATCAGGTCTGAATGGGAATGCGGTAGCCAAGCCTCGCTCCCATGGGGAGCGAAGCGGATCACTCAAATCAGTGTGAGATACGGGCGAAGTCCATTGTCCCTCACCCCTTGTCTGATCAGGCCGCGGCCTGGGTCAAAGTCGCCTTCTGGGTCTCGAAAGCCCAGGTCAGCCACGGCATCAGCGCCTTCATGTCGGCTGCCTCGATCGTTGCACCCGCCCAGATGCGAAGACCCGACGGCGCATCGCGATAGTGACCGATGTCGAAGGCGACGCCTTCCTTCTCGAGAAGGGCAACGACGCCCTTGGCAAAGGCCGCCTGTCCGTCGGCGTCGAGCGCCAGAACGTCCCTGTCGACGATCTTCAGGCAGACCGACGTGTTGGAGCGGGTCTCGTCCTTGACCGCCAGGTTGGCGATCCAGTCATTGGCGGCAACGAAGTCGAAAATCGCCTCCGCATTCGCGTCGGCGCGGGCCATCAGCCCCTTGAGCCCGCCGACCTGCTGAGCCCAGAGAAGCGCATCGATGTAGTCTTCGACGCAGAGCATCGACGGCGTGTTGATGGTTTCGCCGGTGAAGATGCCCTCGATCAGCTTGCCGCCCGAGGTCATGCGGAAGATCTTCGGCAGCGGCCAGGCCGGAACGTAGGTCACGAGACGTTCGACGGCACGCGGCGACAGGATGATGACGCCGTGGGCGCCCTCACCGCCGAGAACCTTCTGCCAGGAGAAGGTGACGACGTCGAGCTTGGCGAAATCGAGGTTCTGCGCGAAGGCGGCAGAGGTCGCATCGCAGATCGTCAGGCCCTTGCGGTCGGCCGGGATGAAGTCGGCGTTCGGCACGCGCACGCCCGAGGTCGTGCCGTTCCAGGTGAAGACCACGTCACGGTCGAAGTCGATCTTGGAAAGGTCGGGAAGTTCGCCGTAGCCGGCCTCAAGCTTGCGAACGTCGGCGAGCTTCAGCTGCTTGACGACATCCGTCACCCAGCCGGCGCCGAAGCTTTCCCAGGCGACCATGTCGACGCCGCGCTGACCCAGCAGCGACCAGAGCGCCATTTCGACGGCGCCGGTATCGGAAGCAGGCACGATGCCGATGCGGTAGTCGGCCGGCACTTCAAGAATGTCACGGGTAAGATCGATGGCCTGCTTCAGCTTCGTCTTGCCGATCTTGGCACGGTGCGAACGACCGAGCGGTGCATCGGAGAGAGCATCGAGCGACCAACCGGGGCGCTTCGAGCAAGGGCCAGAAGAAAAATGGGTATTGTTCGGACGGAGGTCCGGCTGTGCAGGCTTTGCCATGTGCTATCCTTCCAGATAGATAGCCCTTCGTTGGGGAAGGGTGTCCCGCCGTCGTCGATATTGTGGACGGGATCGGAAGTCAAGCGCTTTGTCGCAATCGAGAAGATTTATGGCGTCGCGGGCAAGATCTGCAAAAACAGGGCGGTGTCTGCCGACCGATTGTTGCCGGCCGGCACTTTCATCCTGGCAATAGAGTGAGGCATCGGCGGAGAAGCGTGACCGGGCTCTCGCCGAAACGATGTTGTTTCAAGGCGTTAGAAGGAGAAGCGCAGGCCAGCGCGAATCTCGTGGCGGGACAGACCGTCGTCGAAGCCCTTGTTGCCGCTCGCGCCCACCAACGCCTCGGCGCCGAAGCCGAACATCTCGCCATCGGCAATATGGGAATAGCGATAGCCGACATCGAGCTTCAGCTGGTCGCTGAGGTCATAGGAGACACCCGCCATCAGCGCATAGGTGAAACGCCAGCTGTCGCGTCCCTCGTAGGAAGTCGAGGTGGGAGAGCCCACGCAGGCGCCGCCGCCGACCACACAAGTGGCACTTTCGATTGCCGTGTCCCAGTTGAGGCGTGTCGCGCCGATGCCGCCGCCGACATAGGGCGTGAAGCCGGCTAGCGTGCCGAAATCCACATAGGCGTTCGCCATCAGCCCGAGGGCGGAGTAATCGGCTCCGGTCGAGAAAGCGCAGGATGTGCCTGCCCCCTGTCCGGCGCAAGGACTAGCAGACGCAGACGAACCGCTGAACCGGCCCTCGAAATAGTCGGCCGTCAGGTCGGCGCGAATCGTGTCGGTGAATTGATAGCCGACGCCGAGCGAACCGGAGAACGGCTTGTCAAAGCGGGCGTTGTCGAAGGAGACGCTGTCATAGGTCAGCGTACCCGCATCGAAGGTGCGATAATAGGGATCGCCTTCGCCCCGCCAGGGCGCATAGCCGATATCGCCACGCACATAGATCGCGCTTGCGCCGACAGTCTCTTTCTCGATGGTGATCTCCGGGGCATTCAGGAGATCCTCGTCAGCCGCCAGCGCGGCGCCGGAGAGAAGCAGGCCGGCACCAAAAGCGGCTCCACAGAACCCGTTTCGCCAATCCATGCCATGCCCTTTCGCTGCCATACGCGGGATGGCAATGCCATCGCTGCTTCGTTCAGCGTTAACTATTGGCAGTGACTGGTTAACCTCCGGTTAAGCATGCCTGTTAAGAAAAGCGCAAAGATTGGTGACAACGAAAAAGGCCACCCGAAGGTGGCCTTGATACTGGTCTGATACAGTCCGATCACTTGTAGACGATCGGCGGCGGCTCGTAGGGAACTTCGCAGGTATTGCCGAAGGAGTAGCGCAGACCGGCGCGCGCCTCGTGGATGTAGAAGCCGTCGTCAAAGCCCGGACCACCGCCGTTGGCGTAGCCGAACATGTCGCCGTCATCGACCTGGCGGAAGCGATAGCCGATATCGGCCTTCAGGTTGCATGTCAGGTCGATCGCGGTACCGGCCATGAGTGCGTAGGTGAAGCGCCAGCTATCCTCGCCGCCATGATTGGTCGTCGGGTCGCATCGGGTGGGGTCACCATCTACGCAGCTCGTGTTGCGCAGTCCGTCCCAGCTCACACGCGTCGCACCGATACCGGCGCCGACGTACGGAGTGAAAGCACCGTAGGTGCCGATGTCGACATAGGCGTTGGCCATGAGGCTCCACGCGGAAACCGAGCTTATGTCACGCGAAACGCAAGGCTCGCCCGGGAAGAGCCCGCAGCCGCCGCTGGTCGAGCCGGCAAAGTCGCCATTGCCCCAGTAATCGGCCGTTATATCGGCGCGGAAGTAGTTGTTGAACTGGTAACCGACACCGCCGCCGATCACCCAGGAGTCATCGATATCGGCCGAGTCGAAATCCGCGATCGAGCCACTCGGCCCCCCCTGGTAGAAGTTCGCGCCGCGCAAATGGTTCCAGGCGTAACCGACGTCGCCGCGCAGGTACCAGCCGCTGGTCTGGATGACCTCGACGGGCTGCTCCGGCACCGGTTCCATAGGCGGTTGGTAGACATCCGCAGCAAATGCCGCCGTGCCGCTGAGCAACACAGCAACAACGCCACTCAAAATTCTCTTCATGGCCCACTCCAATACATTCCGTTGCTTGGTTCACCACGAAACCGGTGCCCAAATCCCGATGTTGGCTATGGATAATGAGGAGGAAAGGTTAAGTTCCGATTAACTACAAACGTTTACCGAGATTGTTAAGAAAGCAGCCTATTCTTGCGGTTGCTGTCCGGCGTTACTGTCGGCCATACTGTTCCCATAAGGAATAGCTAAATAGATCGTCAGGACAATGCACTAGATCGCCTCCGAAAGGAGGCAACGCTTTTCAGATCGGAGTTCCAATGACGGAACGACCTCGCCCCGAGCAAGCTACGTCAGAATAAAAAAGAGGCCGATGCGTCGCACCGGCCCTGGAGGGAAATCAGTCTCGGGATGTATCAGGCGGCGTTTCGAGCGCTGCCGATGACATTGACGAGTTCGTCGACGATGCGCTCGACCTGGCCGCGATCGTCGCCTTCCGCCATCACGCGAATGAGCGGCTCGGTGCCGGAGGGACGGATCAGCAGGCGGCCGGATTTGGCGAGCTCCGCTTCGGCATCGGCGATCGCCTGGCGCACGGTGGCGTCTTCGAGCGGCTTGCCGGCGGAAACGCGAACGTTCTTCAGCACCTGCGGCACCGGTTCGAAGCGGTGGCACACCTCGCTCACCGCCTTGCCCTGGCGCTTGATCACCGCGAGGATCTGCAGAGCAGCGACAAGACCATCGCCCGTCGTGCCGAAATCGGAGAGCACAATGTGGCCGGACTGTTCACCGCCGACGTTCAGGCCGTCCTGGCGCATCTGCTCGACGACATAACGGTCACCGACCTTGGTGCGCCGCAGATCGATACCGCGTCCCTTGAGGTAGCGCTCGAGGCCGAGGTTGGACATGACGGTGGCCGCAACCGCGCCGCCGCGAAGCATGCCGTCTTCGGCCCAGCTGTCGGCAATTACGGCCATCAGCTGGTCGCCGTCGATGACAGTGCCGTTCTCGTCAACCATCAGCACACGGTCGGCATCGCCATCAAGCGCAATGCCGATATCGGCGCGCACTTCGTGGACCTTTCTCGACAGCGTCGCGGGATGGGTGGAGCCGCAATCGAGATTGATGTTGAGACCGTTCGGTTCGGTACCGATGGTAACGACTTCCGCACCCAGCTCCCAAAGCGCCGTCGGCGCCACCTTGTAGGCTGCACCATTGGCGCAGTCGACCGCGATCCTCAGGCCCTGCAGCGTGACGTCACGCGGCAGCGTGCGCTTGGCGTGTTCCAGATAGCGATAGATGTCACCATCGACGCGTTTCGCGCGACCGATGTCTTCCGACTTCGCCAGCTGTCCCGAGAGATCCTGGTCTAGCAGCGCTTCGATCTTCTCTTCGATATCGTCGGAAAGCTTGTAGCCGTCTGGGCCGAAAAGCTTGATGCCGTTGTCCTGGAAAGGATTGTGCGAGGCAGAGATCATCACGCCGATATCGGCGCGCAGCGAGCGGGTGAGCATGGCGACACCCGGCGTCGGGATCGGCCCGAGCAGGAAGACGTCAAGACCGGCGGCCGTGAAGCCCGCCACCATGGCGTTCTCGAGCATGTAGCCCGAAAGGCGCGTATCCTTGCCGATCACCACGCGGTGGCGGTGGGCACCGTTGCGAAAGATCGTACCGACCGCAATGCCGACCCGCATTGCCAGATCCGGTGTCATGGGAAACAAGTTGGACTGGCCGCGGATACCGTCGGTGCCGAAATACTTTCGCTTCATAAGAACTCCATCGTTCTGCCGGGTCAGGGCTGGCTTGGCCACCTCCGCCTGTCTGCGTTTTGCGCGACTGGGTTTCATTGACCGGACCTCATTCATACTTCCTGGATGCCATCTGCCTGGCGACCAGCGTCCCATCCAAGGGCAACCATCGCAGACACGTCATGTCTTCTTTGACACAAAAGCGCACCAAACGGCAGCGAGGCTAACATCAGAAATCGTTACATCCCGTTACCAAATGCCAGAGGGCGCACGGCAACGAAAAGCCGCCGCTCCACTTGAGGAGCGGCGGCTTGGATATTCTGCCAGCAGTGGCAATTATTGCGGCTGCGGCTCGAACCCACCTTCGGATTCTTCGCCCTTGTTGCCCGCCGGACCTTCCTTCTTGGAACCAGCCGACGGAACGGCCGAGCCACGATGCGGCGGCGTGTCGTCGCCAAGGTCGCGTGCCGGCTTTTCGCCGCGGATCAGCGCTTTGATTTCTTCACCGGTCAGCGTCTCGTATTCGAGCAGACCTTCGGCAAGCGCCACGAATTCGTGGTTCTTGTCGGTGAGGATCTTGCGGGCAGTCTCGTAGGCCTCGTCGATCAGGCGACGGATTTCGTTGTCGATCTTCTGAGCGGTCGCTTCCGACACGTTCTTCTGCTGGGCAACGGAATGGCCGAGGAACACTTCCTGCTGGTTCTCGCCGTAGGAAACCTGTCCGAGCTGGTCGGAGAAGCCCCACTGCGTCACCATCGCACGGGCAAGCTTCGTTGCCTGTTCGATATCCGACGATGCGCCCGAGGTGATGTTCTCCTTGCCGAAGGTCAGTTCCTCGGCAACGCGTCCGCCCATCATGATGGCAAGGCGCGAGACCATCCACTTGTAGCTCATCGAGTAGCGGTCGCCTTCCGGCAGCTGCATGACCATGCCGAGTGCGCGACCGCGCGGAATGATCGTCGCCTTGTGCAGCGGATCCGCCGAGGGAACGTTCAGCGCGAGGATCGCGTGACCGGCTTCGTGATAGGCGGTCAGCTTCTTTTCGGCCTCGGTCATGGCCGACGAACGACGCTCCGCACCCATCATGATCTTGTCCTTGGCATCCTCGAACTCGAGCATGGTGACAAGACGCTTGTTGCGGCGGGCGGCCATCAGCGCCGCCTCGTTGACGAGGTTCATGAGGTCGGCACCGGAGAAGCCGGGTGTACCGCGGGCGAGCACCTTGAGGTCGACGTTCGGCGCCAGCGGCACGTTGCGCACATGCACCTTGAGGATACGCTCGCGGCCGTTGATGTCCGGGTTCGGCACGACGACCTGGCGGTCGAAGCGGCCCGGACGCAGAAGCGCCGGATCGAGAACATCAGGACGGTTGGTCGCTGCGATCAGGATGATACCTTCATTGGCTTCGAAGCCGTCCATCTCGACCAGCAACTGGTTGAGCGTCTGTTCGCGCTCGTCGTTACCGCCGCCGAGACCGGCGCCGCGATGGCGACCGACAGCATCGATTTCGTCGATGAAGATGATGCAGGGCGCATTCTTCTTTGCCTGCTCGAACATGTCGCGGACGCGGCTGGCGCCGACGCCGACGAACATTTCAACGAAATCGGAACCGGAGATGGTGAAGAACGGAACGTTGGCTTCGCCCGCAACCGAGCGCGCAAGCAGCGTCTTACCGGTACCGGGAGGACCGACAAGCAGCACGCCGCGCGGAATACGGCCGCCGAGGCGCTGGAACTTCTGCGGATCGCGCAGGAACTCGACGATTTCTTCCAGATCCTGCTTGGCTTCGTCAACGCCGGCGACGTCGTCAAAGGTGACGCGGCCATGCGCTTCGGTCAGAAGCTTGGCCTTGGACTTGCCGAAGCCCATGGCGCCGCGCGAACCGCCCTGCATCTGGCGCATGAAGAACAACCAGACGCCGAGGATCAGAAGCATCGGAAGAAGCGTACCGATGTAGCTGAGGAAGCCGGACGAGCCGTCGGTTTCCGGGCGAACCGTGACCGTCACGTCCTTGGCTTCGAGGCGCTCGGTCAGCGCCGTATCGACCGATGGCGCGTAGGTCTGGAAGGTAGCGCCGCTTTCAGAATAGCTGCCGATCACTTTCGAGCCGGTGATCACGACTTCCTTGACGCGGCTCGCATCCACATCCTTGAGGAACTGCGAGAACGGAATCTCGCGCGAGCCGGTGCGCTCCGTCGGCTGCTGAAACATGCTGAACAGCGCGATCAGCAAAAGCGCTATGATTGCCCAAAGGGCAAGATTACGAAAATTAGGGTTCATCGAACTCCCCGGAACCTGTCACGGCCCGCGCATTTCGCCGGGCCGCTGTCTTGCTCCCTAACATAGGGTTCTGGCGACGCATTGCCAAGGCAAACCGGCTTCTACCGTTCCATTTCTGTCAATAGATCGTGAACCGGTGGCGGAAGATAACGCTCTCGTCCGAACAATCCGGCGATCCTGTCCGCCATGATCCTGTCGAAACCCGGCAAAAAGGTGTCGTAGAGCCCGATCCGCGGCTCGATTGTGGCAGATGCGACATTTTTGACATCGCGAGATACGATGCGGGGCGCCGACAGTGAGGCACGACCGGCAACGCCCGGTGGCAGGCCTGCGGCAATAAGTCTCTCGTGTTGTGGTCCGCGACCGCCTTCCACCGTCAGTGAAAGAGGACCCTCGCCGTCATTTCGGACCAGGAAGCGGCCATCCCAGACGCCGGTTTGCCCAGCCTGCAGTATCAGATCCTCGATACCGCGTGCCTCGCGATAGAGATAGAGGCCGGTCGAGCGCCGATCGAAGACGACCCGCCCCGCAGTCAGCCGCCCAGGTGTCTCCTGCTCCAGGAAGGCCACCAGGCGTTCCACCGTCTCGGCCGCGGGCAGATGTGCGCGTCCACCGATGACGGTCGTCAGCGCAAGCAACGCCCTTCGCCAATCAATGTCGCGACACTGTCCGGCCGTCGACGGTGAGACTTCCGCGACCAACGCCGAATGCACCCGCACGTGCCGTTCGAGCAAGGCGGCGGCCGCCACCGACGATCGTGCCCGGGAGCGGGCATCCCAGGCACCGGCGCCGGTTTCCGGCGAAAATGCCAGATGGGCTCGCGCGCGTACCCGCTCGAATCCCGTGTTCACATTGCTCGGATCATCGAACCAGCCGACTTTCCGGTCGGTGAGAAAGGTGCGAATGGCAGTGCGGTCGACCGTGAGGAACGGTCGCAGCACCCAGATGCGCCGGTCATAGAGCGTAGCATCCGCCATGCCGGCGGCGCCGGGTCCCTCCCCTCGCTGCGTGCGCATCAGGATCGTCTCTCGCTGGTCGTCGAATGTATGACCTGTGACGATTGAGGACGCTTCGAAGCGCTGCGCTGCGTCGGCCAGCAATGCATAGCGCACCTCGCGCGCCGCTGCCTGAATGCCGGTCCTGGGCTTCGGCCCGTCCCATCGCGCAATCATATGCGGAACGCCCAGGCTCTCGCAGAACGCCGCGACACCGCGCGCCTCTTCGGCCGACTCCGACCTCAACGCATGATCGACAGTGCAGGCGGCCAGGGAAAACTGTGTGGGCTTGGTTGCCTCGATCGCCTCGTTGAGGGCGAGAAGCAGTCCTTTCGAGTCGCTCCCGCCGGAGACGGCCACGAGGATACGTGCAGGTCTATCGAAGGAGGCAAGAAATCGTTTTGCCGTTTCGACAACGGCCATTGGCGGGTGGGCCTCAGCAGCCAAAACGGCTTTGCTCGCTCGTCACCTTTGCCTTTACCGCCGGCGAAGCCTTCGGGTAGCGCTTGTTGACCTCGCGCAGCGTCGCGCAGGCAGTTTCCTTGTTGTCGAGCGCGCCGAGCGACATGCCGAGCTTCAGCAGCATTTCCGGCGCCTTCGGCGACTTGCCGTGGGCCTGGTGCGCGTTCAGGAAGGTCTTGGCCGCATCGCTGTACTTGCCTTGCGAATATTGCGCCTCGCCCAGCCAGAAGCTGGCATCGGCCGCCTTGTCGCCCTGCGGGAACGCCGCCAGATAGTCGCCGAATTCCTGTTCCGCCGTGCTGTAATCGCCGGAAAGAACGTGGCCATAGGCCGACTGGTAGAGATCGCCGGGGTTGTCGAGCGAGGCCGTCTGCTGGTTGCCCGGATTGGCGTTCAGGCCGCCATCGTTCGTGGGCAGACCAGCGCCGGCTTCCACGCCGGGCGGTGTCGCGTTTGCTCCGGGTTGCGCATCGGTCGTGGTCGAGACTGGATTGCCGCTCTGGTCGAAGACGATCTGGCCGAGCGTGGTCGGCGGAGCGGCACCATTGGTGCCCTGGTCACCACCGGACGGAAGGCCGGAGGAGGCCATGTCGTTGCCGCCGCCTGCCGGTGGCATGGTCTGGCTATCCGTCACCCCGGGGGTGACGGACGCCTGATCGCTGGTCTTTGGCGTCTGCAAAGCGCCGCTCTTCTTCGGGGAGGCCTTGCCGCTTTCCAGGTCCTGGAAGCGGAATTCGTTGTCCTCCTGGAACTTCCGGATCTGCTCCTGCATCTGCAGAAGCTGGAAGCTCATTTCTTCGATACGCCCGTTGAGCGAGCGGATCTGTTCCTCAAGCTGGCCAATCCGTGCGGTCTCGGCCGACTGTACCTTCACCACGGGCAGCTTCCGCTGCGCGCCGGCTTGAGCTTCAGTCGTTCGGGCCAGCAGCCCTGAAAGCGGCATGGCGTTCGCCGTCTGGCCCAGGCCCGCAAGGGCCGCAAGACCGATCAGCCCCGCCACGACAAATTTCTTCATTTCATTTGTCCTGTTCGAATACCGGTTGTCCCACCCTTGACCAGGGGCCCGCAATACATCTCGCCGAGTCAACTGGGTGATTGCCGCACAGTTTTCCAATTGCCCTGAAAAAGCAACGGAGTTCGGCCAAAGTGTGGTAAAAAAGCAAAGGGCGGCTGAGAGCCGCCCTTTTAATTTAGAAGTCTGTGATCTTGGGAACACGGTGCGTTTCCCCGAACACGACACGCTACCCGACCGAGCCACGCTCGGCCGTGAGATTACATGCCAGCGCCACCGAGAACGGTAACTGCACGACGGTTCTGCGACCAGCACGAGATGTCGTCGCAGACGGCAACAGGCTTTTCCTTGCCGTAGGAGATCGTCTTCATGCGGTTGGAGGGAACGCCCTGGCTGATGAGGTAGTCGCGGGTGGAGGCCGCACGACGGGCGCCGAGCGCAAGGTTGTATTCGCGCGTGCCGCGTTCGTCGGCATGGCCTTCGATGGTGATCGCGTAGTTCGGGTACTTGGCGAGCCACTGAGCCTGGCGGGCGAGCGTCTGCTGCGCGTCGGCACGGATCGAAGTGGAGTCGGTGTCGAAGAAGATGCGGTCGCCGACGTTGACGGTGAAGTCCTGCTGCGAGCCCGGCGTTGCAGCGCCCGCGCCGCCGAGGCCGAGCTCGTTGGCGTTGTTCGGCATGTTCTTCTTCGATGCACAACCAGCGATAGCAAGCGTCATGACCAGGGCGATCATGACCGGGTTGCGAGCGATGGTCTGCATGCGGCCTACGGCCGGGGTGTCAATTCGGCTCATGCGCCGGTCTCCTTGGAAGTGTCTGAATTCACGGTTGCCAGACTGTAACCGGAAGCGGTTAATCGCTTTTCAACAGTTATGGTTAACAAATCGATAATTTCGGCTCGGCGCCTGCTAGACCAGCACTTTGCGGCGAGAAAGCGGCATCGCTGCCACATTTTCCCGCCGCAAATCGGGGCAGGCCAGAGCGGGATGAGGAAAAGTGTGTGCGGTTTTCCGCCCGCATCCCGCTCCTCATCGTGATCTACTCGAGAAGCGGCGACCAGGCCGGGTCGGATGCAAAGCCCTGCGTCTGGATCTGCTGCTCGTTGTAACCGGTCAGGTCGATCGAATAGAGCTGAGGTCCGCCGGCGCCGGCGTTTTGACGGAAGAACATCAGCACGCGGCCGTTCGGCGCCCAGGTGGGGCCTTCGTTGTGGAAGCCGGTGGTCAGGATGCGCTCGCCCGAACCGTCAGTCTTCATGACGCCGATCGAGAACTTGCCGCCCGACTGCTTGGTGAAGGCGATGAGGTCGCCACGCGGAGACCAGACCGGCGTCGAGTAGGAGCCATCGCCGAACGAGATGCGGCGCTGGCCGGAGCCATCGGCGCCCATCACGTAGATCTGCTGGCGTCCGCCACGGTCGCTTTCAAAGGCGATCTGGCTGCCGTCGGGCGAATAGGACGGAGCCGTGTCGATAGCCGCGGTATTGGTAAGACGGGTGGTCGTGCGCGAACGCAGGTCCATCGTGTAGATGTTGGCGTTGCCGTCCTGCTGAAGGCTCATGATGACCCGCTGGCCATCCGGCGAGAAGCGCGGCGAGAAGGTCATGCCGGGGAAGTTGCCGACGACTTCACGCTGTCCGGTCTCAAGCTGCAGCAGGTAAACGCGCGGCTGCTGGTTTTCGAACGACATGTAGGTGACTTCCTGGCGGTTCGGCGAGAAACGCGGCGTCAGAACGATGTCGTTGGAGTTGGTGAGCGCGCGGGCGTTGAAGCCGTCCTGGTCCATGATGGCCAGCTGACGCTTGCGTGCCGTCTTCGGGCCGCTCTCGGCGACATAGACGATACGCGTATCGAAGTAGCCCTTTTCGCCGGTGATGCGCTCATAGATCGCATCGGCGATGATGTGGGCGACACGGCGCCAGTTTTCCGGCTGCGTGAAGAACTGCTGACCGGTCATCTGCGTGCCGGAGAAGGTATCCCAGAGGCGGAACTCCGCCTTCAGCCTGCCGTCACCTTCCTGCGTCACGCGGCCGGTGACGAGCGCCTGCGCATTGATGACCTTCCAGTCCTCGAAGCGCGGCGTCGCATCCGGGTTGCTGATCTTCTCGATGAAGGCGCCCTTGTTGATCGGCGCGAACAGGCCCGAGCGCTTCAGGTCGGCAGCGACCACGTCCGAGATCTTCTGACCGAGTTCGCCCTGAAGGAAATCGGTAATCGCGATCGGCAGGGGTTCGACATTACCCTTGTTGATGTTGATTTCGACGACGGCGTTCGCCGGTGTCGCCGCGATAACCGCGGCTAACATGCCCGCGGCCACCATCAGGGCACGGAAAAGAGAGACCTTGATCATTGAGACAAGCCTTTCAGCTTAATACGAAGGGTTTGTGCGGTTGTGTTTGGCCATCCGGCATGGGTTCCAATCCCGGCGGCTCAGAGTGCGAAATCCGAGGGGTCGAAGTTCAGCACGAGGGTATTCCATCCTTTTTCGCCGTCATATTTTTCAGGCGGCAGGTTCTGTAGCGGTGCCGAGCGGCGCAGCGCGCGCAGCGTGCTGCTCTCGACGGCGCGGCGCGTTCCTTCCGGACCGCCCGTGGCGGTCACCTCCGGCTCACCGACGATGTTGCCGGCCGGATCCAGCTGGACCTTGATCGTGACGCGGACTTCGTCGACGCCCGTAAGACCGGCCATCAGCGACCATTTGTCCTGGATCTGACCCTTCACACCGTCGATCTCGTTGGCGCTCAAGCCCACGCCGATCGTCTTCTTGCCGCCGAGGGCCGCTTCCTGCTTGGAACTCTTGGCGCCGCCCGCAGACGGTTTATCCCGGTTAAGCAGTGTAGCGATCTCATCGGGGTTGAACTCGCTTTCCTCGGTGGACGCCTGCTTCTTCTGCTCCTTCGGCGTCTGCTCGTCCTTGCGCTCCGGCGTCTTGGCGCTTTGGGCCGGCTTTTCGACCTTGGGCTTTGCGGCGGGCGTCGGCACCTTTTCGGGCAGCGCTTCGGCTTCCGGGTTCTCGGCTGGCTTTTCTTCGGCCGGCGCCGGATCCGGCTTGGTCTCGGGCTTCACTTCCTGTTTCGGTTCCGGCAGCGCCGCGACTTCGGTCGCCGGTTCGGAGGCGGGCTTCGTCTCCTCGACCTTCTTGATTTCCTGCTCGACCGGATCGGGCGTCGGCTCGGGTTTTTCGTTCTTCTCAGGCGATGCCGTGGCTTCGCTCTTCGACGGCTTGGCGTTCGGCGTCGGCGGCGTCTTCAGGTCGGTGTCGTTGTCGCCGACGTTTTCGGCCGGCTGGTTCGTCTCCGGACGCTTGGTCGGAACCGGCGACGAATGCTCCTTCTTCGGTGCCTTCTTGTCGCCCTGCTGAACCTGCGTCATTTCCGAATAGGGAACGATGTCGACAGGCAAAGCCTCGACGTCGGCGACCTGGAAGTCAGCCGGGCTGCCAAGCGACACCAGCGCCCAGGTCAAGACCATGGCGTGGAGGACAGCAGATGTAGCGAGACTGCCCTTCATCGTGGACGATCACTTTTCCTGTTCTTGCAGCGTGACGAGGCCGAGGTTCTTGAAACCGGCGGCCGAGATGCGGGCCATGACCTTCATGACCGTGCCGTAGTCGGCATTGGTGTCGCCGCGCACGTAGATGCGTTCGTTGTAGCCGGTGGTAGCGATAGCCTCGAGCTTCGGCACGACCTCGTCGATGGCGATCGGCGTTTCCTGCAGATAGATCTCGCCGGCCGGATTGACCGAGACGGTGATCGGCTGCGTATCGGAATTCAGCGCCTTCGCCTGCGTTTCCGGCAGGTCGATGGGCACGCCTACCGTCATCATCGGTGCTGCCACCATGAAGATGATCAACAGCACGAGCATCACGTCAACGAAAGGCGTGACGTTGATTTCGCTCATCACGGCTTTCTTGCCGCCGCGGCGACGACGTCCGCCGCCCGAACCCTTGGCTCCGCCAACCGACATACCCATCAGCGTGGTCTCCGTATTCTCTGGCGATTATTGCGCGGCCTGGCGCGGGCTCTGCAGCTTCTCGTCGATTTGCCGCGAAAGGATGGCCGAGAACTCATCGGCGAAAGCTTCCATGCGTGCCGAGAGCTTGCCGGCATCGGCCGAGAACTTGTTGTAGGCGATAACCGCCGGGATAGCGGCGAGAAGGCCGATCGCGGTGGCAAGCAGTGCTTCCGCGATACCGGGCGCGACGACCGCAAGGTTGGTCGACTTCGAACCGGCGATCGCCTGGAACGAGGTCATGATACCGACGACCGTACCGAAGAGGCCGATGAAGGGTGCGGCCGAACCGATGGTCGCCAGCGAACCGAGGCGGGCTTCCAGCGATTCCGATTCCCGTGACAGCGTCACGTCCATGGCGCGGTCGATACGCATCTGTAGGCCGATCGGCGATCGGGCGCCACGCTCGAAGCTCTTCTTCCATTCGCGCATGGCGGAAACGAAGATCGCACCCATGCCGGCCGTCTGTCGGTCGGCGAGCGTGCGGTAGAGCTCCTCCAGCGACTGTCCGGACCAGAACACCTGCTCGAAGCTGTCGAGCTGACGGCGCACACGGCCGTAGTTCAGCGTCTTGTCGACGACGATCGCCCAGGTCCAGACCGAGGCGGCAATCAGCCCCAGCATGACCAGCTTCACGACAAAGCCCGCCTGCATGAACAGCGACCAGAGGGTCACATCGTGCGTCGCAGCGGCCAATCCAACCTGTTCCATCGTCTTCAGTCCCCGAATCCAAACACCCGGCAAGAGCGGTTCATGCTCGTGACCGGGTAGCCCAAACGTCCTGTTTGCAAGAGTGCCCGGCACCGCCGCAGATCGCACCATCGCGACCTTAATTAGCTTTAGGTTGCCTTCTTGCCGTCAATTTTGGTCAAAGGATGACGTGCACTGCACAAATCCTGATACAGTGATTAAGACACCATTATGGTTAAGCAACCGTTACCATGCTGTGTCTTTGCAGCGTCACTTCGTCGCCGGAACCTCCGCTCGCTGCGCACGTTCCTTCGGCAGGCCTGATCCAGAATGACATTACGAAAAGACGTCACTCTCGTAATATTCTGAAAGTGGCGCCCCGAGCGGACCAGGTTTGAGGCCGGCCAGGAGACATTGACCGTCCAACCGAGATGCGGGTGACAAGATGACCGAATCCGAAGATGCAACCAGCAATCGCGGCCGAGGCAAGCCAGCCACCGCGACACCCAAGGCCTCATCTGCGAAGCCACATCCGGCCGCTCCCGATGAGATCGTTTCCGGTATCAAGATCACCCACCCCGACCGGATGCTGTTCGATGGCCAGGGCATCACCAAGCTGGATCTCGCCCGCTACTATACGATCGTTGCCGATCGCATGCTGCCATATGCCGCCGGGCATCTTCTGTCCCTCGTCCGCGCTCCACAGGGCGTGAAGGGTCCGCGCTTCTACCAGAAACATGCCGCTGACGGCTTCCCCGACGAGATCAAGGAAGTGCCCGTCAAGGAAAGCTCCGGCGAAACCGAAAACTACATGTATGTGCGCGACGCCCAAGGGCTGGTCGCCGCGGTGCAGATGGGTTCGCTTGAATTCCACATCTGGGGCTCGCGCTGCGACACGCTCGAAACGCCGGACCGAATGGTCTTCGACCTCGATCCTGACGAGGGTCTTGATTTCGGCATCGTCAAGACGGCAGCCATCGCCTTGAGGGACGCGCTCTCGGCCATCGGATTGAAGTCGATGCCGATGGTCACAGGCGGAAAGGGCGTGCATGTGGTCGTGCCCTTGACGGGACACGCCACCTGGCTGGAAGCCAAGGCCTTCGCCAAAGCCTTTGCGCAGGGTTTCGCCGAACGCGAACCGGAGAGGTTCGTCGCCACCATGTCGAAGGAGAAACGCAAGGGGCGCATCTTCATCGACTGGCTGAGAAACGAGCGTGGCGCCACCGCAATCGCTCCCTACTCGACACGGGCGCGTGCCGGCGGACCGGTCGCCACCCCCGTGAGCTGGGACGAACTCTTCGGTCTTCAGGCCGCCAACAGCTTCCACATCCCCGAGATACTCGAACGCATCGAAGGCGGCACCGATCCCTGGCAAGACGTCGCCGGCATCCGCCAGTCGCTGACCCGGAAGATCCTGGATAGCGTCGGAGTGAAGGAGGCGGACTAAGCCGCCTCCACTCCGCACAGTCCCTCGACCCACGAACGCACCGCCGTCCCGATTGCGTCGGGGTGATCCTCCTGCAGATGGTGCGCACCGGCTCCGAGCCTTAGCAGCCGGCAGTTCTTGAGCTCACGCGCATAGGCCTCCGCCTCCCTCGGCGAAATCAAAGCGCCAGGGTCGCCGGAAAACAGCAGCTTCGGGTAGTCCGAGCACTTCAGGGCAGTATGATCGTCCGTGCTGATCCTATGGAAATCGCTGGGCGCACCTTCGATCGGCAGTTCGCGTGGCAGGCGGAGCACCGGCCGGCGCGACGCCGCATCCGGAAACGGCGCGCGATAGGCGGCCATTTCCGCGTCGGTCAGCTTGCGCAGGATCGCATTGGGGACCACCCGCTCGATGAAGACGTTTTCCTCCAGGATCAGTCGCTCGCCGATACCCTCGGTGCGAAACGCCCTGAACAGTTCGCGTGCCTGCGGTTTCTGGTGAAAGGCTTCATAGGTTTCGGCCGGACGGATGTACTCCATGAAGGCGAGTCCCAGCACCTTCTCCGGATTGAGTGCCGCAAAGTGGAAGGCAAGCGCCGTTCCCCAATCCTGGGCCACGAGGAAAAGCGGATCCGGGGCAACCTTTTCGATGAAGGCTTCGAGATAGCGGAACTGGTCGAGGAAGGAATAGTCGATGTCGGGCTTGGCCGAATGACCATAGCCGACGAGATCCGGCGCGATGCAGCGCCCGACCGTCGTCACATGGGGCAAGATGTTGCGCCAGATGTAGGACGATGTCGGGTTGCCGTGCAGGAACAGCACCGTCGGCCCGGAGCCCATCTCGACATAGGCCATCGACGCCCCCAACACGTCGACGAATGACTTGCCCGCAGCAGATGCCTCTTCACGCATGCCTTCCTCCATCAAACACGGTTGAAAAAACGATCTTCCTGAAGGTCGCAAGCGGCCCCGGACTGCGGTCGACCTTCATGCGCAGCATCGCACCCTGCCAGGCGCTGAGCAGGAAATCGGCAAGCTCTGCAGCCGAGCCGAGCGGGGCGATCTCGCCCTTCTCCAGGCCTTCGGCAATGCAATCCTCGAACGGGCCGCGCCAGGTTACGAAGAGGCCCGACAGGTGCGCCCGAAGCCGTTCGTTGTCGAACGAGGCCTCGAGACTGAGATTGCCGATCATGCAGCCGCGACCGTAGTCGGCATCGGCGAGCTTGCCGGTGATGAGGTCGATGTAGCGACGCAACCGGTCGACCGGCCGCAAGCTCCTGTCGCCGAGCGCCTCTTCGACGAGGCCTGAGACATAGGCGAAGTAGCGGTCGAGCACCTCGATGACGAAGTCTTCTTTCGAGGCGAAGTGATTGGTGAAGGACCCCGGGCGCGCACCCGCGGCCGCAACGATGTCGCGCACGCCGGTGCCGGCATAGCCTGTGTTCCACACGAGCTGATCGCCCGCCTTCAGAAGATTTTCACGTATCGATTTTCTGGACATGCAGAAATAATACGTACGTACGTATTATTGTCAATCGGCAAGACGGCAGACGCGGAAACGGCGCCCCATCCAATGAAAAACGCCCCACGAGGGGGCGTTCCGCAGAGATGACCGACGTGTGGCGACGTGCCTAGCCGGCGCTCTCCTTCGCATGCTGGAACTTGTAGGCCAGCGCCTCCGGCAGCCGCCGCGGGCGGCCCTGGCCGTTGATGACGGCGATGATCACCTTGGCGGCAATCAGCAACTGCTCGCCGCGGCGGATTTCCTGCTGCAGCACCATCTTGGCGCCGCCGGCTTTCTCCGTGACCGTCGTGATCGTCAGGATATCGTCCATGCGCGCAGGCAGCTTGAAGTCGATCTCCATACGATGCACGACGAAGACGAGCCCTTCGCTGTCTCCTTCGATCGCAAGCGTCGCCTGCTCGACGCCGAGCAGGCGCAGGAAGTCGGTGCGGGCACGCTCCATGAAATGCAGGTAGCGGGCGTGATAGACGACGCCGGAAAAATCGGTGTCTTCGTAGTAGACGCGCTGGATCAACTGGTGACCGTTTTCGGTCAGTTCGCCTGCGAGCGAAATCTGGGACATGCTTTTCTCCGCAAGTACATCCCGTTTCCTGTGCAGGAACAAAAAGCCATTTGCAAGCATTGCAGCCTTGTCACAATCCTATCCTATCACGTGACGGACTTCCTTCCCTCGATCAGGAGAACGTGCATGAAGATTGCGATTCTCGGCGGCGACGGTTTCGTCGGTTGGCCCACGGCTCTTCACCTTTCCGATACGGGCCACGACGTTCACATCCTCGACAATCTCTCGCGCCGGTGGATCGATACGGAACTCGGCGTGCAGTCACTGACGCCGATGGATTCGATCCAGGAACGCACCCGCATCTGGCACGCAGAGACCGGTCGCCGCATCCATTTCAACCTGATCGATCTTGCCCGCGACTACGAACTGCTCAAGAACTGGCTCGCCGAGCATCGCCCGGATGCGATCGTGCATTTCGCTGAGCAGCGCGCTGCGCCCTATTCGATGAAGAGTGACCGCCACAAGAACTACACGGTCAACAACAACGTCAACGCTACGCACAATCTGCTGAATGCGCTGGTCGAACTCGGCCTCGACGCGCATCTCGTGCACCTCGGCACCATGGGCGTCTATGGCTACTCCACGATCGGCGCGGCGATCCCCGAGGGGTACCTGCCCGTCGGCGTCAAGACGATGGGTGGCGAGACCGTCAGCCAGGAGATCCTGTATCCGTCCAATCCGGGCTCGATCTACCACATGACCAAGTGCCTGGATCAGCTGCTGTTCCAATTCTATGCCAAGAACGACGGCTTGCGGATCACCGACCTGCACCAGGGCATCGTCTGGGGCACCCATACCGAACAGACGCGCCGCCACCCGCAGCTCATCAACCGCTTCGACTATGACGGCGACTACGGCACGGTCTTGAACCGCTTCCTGATCCAGGCGGCGATCGGCTATCCGTTGACGGTACATGGCACCGGCGGCCAGACACGCGCCTTCATTCATATCCAGGACTCTGTCCGTTGCATCGATCTGGCGCTGAAGAATCCGCCGGCCCGCGGCAGCCGCGTTGAGATCTTCAACCAGATGACCGAGACCCATCGGGTGCGCGACCTCGCCGAGATGATCGCCTCGATAACGGGTTCGCAGATCGCCTGGCTGCCCAACCCGCGCAAGGAAGCGGCCGAGAACGAACTCGTCGTTCACAATGAGAAGTTCCTGAGCCTCGGTCTCAACCCGACGCGGCTGCAGGACGGGCTGCTGTCGGAAATCGTCGATGTCGCCAAGAAATTCGCCTATCGTGTCGACAGAACGCGCGTGCCCGCCGTCTCCGCCTGGACCAAGGACATCGCGCCGCTCATCAACCACGACCCGGAGGGCAAGCGGCTGAAATCCGTTTCATGACATCGAACGATCCTTCGGAGGGGCTGCGCCCCTCCTCACCGCCCACCGCCGATCATGCCTTCGTGACACTCGTCACCAATGCCGACTATGCGCTCGGCGCACGCGCGCTCGCTCGCTCCATCCGCCTCACAGGGACAGCCGCCGACATTGTGGTGCTGCATACCGGCGGCGTTTCGCTCGAAGCGCTCGCGCCGCTTTCCGAGTTCGGCTGTCGTCTGGTCGAGACCGACCTTTTGCCGCTCTCCGATGCCTTCAACGAGCGGCATCAGCGCCGGAACGTGCATGAAAAGGCACCCTTCACCAAGGGACGCAAACCGGACTTCCACTCGCCGCTCGACAATTTCTGCAAGCTCCGGCTCTGGCAACTCGCCGAATACCGACGCTGCGTCTTCATCGACGCCGACGCAATCGTGCTCAGGAACATCGACCGGCTGTTCGCCTATCCGGAATTCTCGGCGGCACCGAATGTCTATGAGAGCCTCGCAGACTTTCATCGGCTGAATTCCGGCGTCTTCGTTGCCGAACCGTCATTGACGACATTCGACAGGATGCTCGCCCGCCTCGACGCACCCGACGCATTCTGGCCACGCACCGACCAGACCTTCCTGCAGACTTTCTTCCAGGATTGGCACGGCCTGCCGGTGACGATGAACATGCTGCAATATGTCTGGTTCAACATGCCCGATCTCTGGGACTGGCGCTCGATCGGCGTGCTGCACTACCAGTATGAAAAGCCCTGGGAGAAGGATCACCCGCGCTCCGATACGCTCAGGCCGCTGATCGATCTCTGGTTCGCCTATCTGACCGGCGAGGGCATCCCGGACATCGCCTCTCTTGCCAATCCGGTGAAGCGATGACCAGGGTGCTGGTCTCCGGTGGCGCCGGCTTCGTCGGTCGCTTCATCGTCGAACATCTGATGCAGAACGGACATGAAGTGATCGTCGGTGGCCGAACCCCGCCTCCGACCGGTTGCTTTTCGAGACCCGTCGATTTCGTGCCGCTGTTCCTCGATCCGGACCTGAACCAGTCTGCGGCCTTCGACGACGCGGAGGGCTTTGTCCATACCGCCTTCGAACATGTCGAAGGCAAGTATCGCGGCGGTGAAGGCGACGATCCGGACGGCTTTCGCCGCGCCAATATCGACGGAACCGTGCGCCTTTTCGAAGCCGCTCGCACCGCCGGCGTCAAACGCTGCGTGTTCCTGTCGAGCCGTGCCGTCTACGGCAGCCGGCTTGTCGGCACGGTCGACGAGACAACGCCGACTGCTCCGGACACGCTTTATGGCGACGTGAAAGCCATTGCAGAGAACCGACTTCGGGCGCTCGCGACCGAGAATTTCATTCCGGCGAGCCTGCGCGTCACCGGCGTCTACGGCGCTGCCGGTCCTGGCAGGCAGCACAAATGGACCGAGCTGTTTGCGGGCTACCTCGATGAAAAACCGATCCAGCCGCGGATCGGGACAGAGGTTCACGGCGACGACGTCGGTGCTGCGGTGCGATTGATGCTGGAAGCAGATAGCGCCACGGTGCGTGGCGAGGCCTTCAACGTTTCGGACCTTCTGCTCGATGTCAGGCAAATCCTGTCGGTGGTACAGAGGCTCACCTCCTGTCCGCATGCATTGCCAGAGGCTGCTACGGCGGAGCGCTATCTTGTCATGTCGACCGAGAAGCTGCGCCGGCTTGGCTGGCAACCGGGCGGATTCGAACGGTTGGTTACGACGATCGGCGACTTGGTCAGAAACTCAAGACCCGCGTAAGCCGCTGGAGTGGCATACGGGGCAAGCCTAACCAAGGTCGATGACGACGATCTCCGGTGGCACGCCGAAACGGACCGGTGCGAGCGAGCAGCCGAGACCACCGGAGACGATCAGGTTGCAGTCGTCCTCGACCATGTGGCCATAGGCGTAGCGATCGCCGAAACGCGACGGCACCACCGGTGCGTAGCCGAGAAGCCGCACCTGGCCGCCATGGGTATGGCCCGACAGTGTCAACGCGACCCGAGAGGGAACGCTCGGGAAGATATCGGGCTCATGTGCCAGCAGAATGATCGGATCGCCGTCGCTCACCTGTGCGAGCGTACCGTCGAGATCGTCGAGACCGGTCATGCGCTGGCGTTGCCATTTCTTGCCCGGAACCAGGGCGAGTTGGTCTTCGAGACCGGCGATCCAGAAGCCCTGCCCGTCCTTTTCCAGCCGGATTGCCCGGTTGCTGTAGACGTTGATGCCGACATCCTGCAGCGCCTTGTGCCCGAAGGTCGGGCCACCGCCATTTCGTTGCGCGGTCTTGTCCTCCCACCAGTCGTGATTGCCCATGACGGCATGGACGCCGAGCGGCGCCGTGAGCGTGGCAAGCGCCTTCGACCATTCGCTGGAATGCACGTAGCTGGTGACGAAGTTCATCCCGGCCACGTAGTCGCCAAGAAGCACCGTGACATCGCCGCCGAGACTGTTGGCTTGCCGGCAGATCGAAGCGATGCGGCTCGCCGGCATCCAGGGTTCGCAGGCATGGATATCCGTGAGCATGACGACACGCAGCTTCAAGCCGGGCGTCCAGCCGGGCGGCGTCAGCGTGTAGCGGGTCACGCTCAGGCGCGCCAAAGGCTCGACGGCAAATGCATAGCCACCGAGCGCCGCCATGCTGGCGATGCCGCCGCCGATCACTTTCAATAATCCGCGGCGGGTAATCATCTATTCGTCCTCGAGTGTCAGTCGGAACTGCGCCGCCTCGACCTCTTTCGGCGGATTGAGCCCGATATGTTTCCAGGCATTTGCGGTCAAGATACGACCGCGCGGTGTCCGCTGGATGAAACCTTGCTGGATCAGATAGGGCTCGATGATGTCTTCGATCGCATCGCGCGGTTCCGAGAGACCGGCGGCGATGGTTTCGATCCCAACAGGCCCGCCGGCGAAATTCTGCGCGATCATGAAGAGATAGCGGCGGTCGAGCTGGTCGAGCCCCATATTGTCGACGAGCAGCCGTGTCAGCGCTTCGTCGGCGATCTCTCGTGTCACGGCTTCCGCACGCGCGACTTCAGCGAAATCGCGCACCCGGCGCAACAGCCGACCGGCAATGCGCGGTGTGCCGCGGGCGCGGCGCGCGATTTCGCGCGCACCGTCGTCGGTCATGCCGAGACCCATCAGCCTGGCGCCACGCCGTACGATCGATTCCAGTTCCTCGACGGTGTAGAAATTGAGACGTACGGGAATGCCGAAACGGTCGCGAAGCGGCGTCGTCAACAGGCCGAGGCGCGTCGTTGCCGCCACCAGCGTGAACTTCGAAAGATCGATCTTCACCGAACGCGCCGCAGGACCTTCGCCGATGATGAGATCGAGCTGGAAATCCTCCATCGCCGGATAGAGAATTTCCTCGACCGCCGGATTGAGCCGGTGGATTTCGTCGATGAAGAGCACGTCGCGCTCTTCGAGATTGGTGAGCAAGGCCGCAAGATCGCCGGCCTTGGCAATGACAGGGCCGGAGGTCGAGCGGAAATTGACCCCGAGTTCCTTGGCCATGATCTGCGCCAGCGTCGTCTTGCCGAGGCCGGGCGGGCCGACGAACAGCACGTGGTCCAGCGCCTCACCGCGGTTCTTGGCGGCTTCGATGAAGATCTTCAGGTTGGCGCGCGCTTCGGCCTGGCCGGTGAATTCGTCCAGCGACTGCGGGCGCATGGTCGCATCGAGATCCTCACCACGTTTTTCCGGCGTTATCAGACGTGCCGCGTCAGTCATGCATTCGTTCCAATTGGTCGGTCGTCATGGCGCAGGTACGTATCTGCGCCCGGCCCTCTTCCGTTCTGCCTTGAGCGCCCCGCCAAGGCAAGCGATCATCGCGCCAGTTCCTTGAGGCCGAGGCGAATGAGCTTGGCGCTGTCGCCGCCTTCGCCGCCGTTTTTCAGCGCAGCCGCAACGGCGTTTGCTGCCTGGTCGCGCGAATAGCCGAGATTGGTCAGCGCTGAAACCGCATCCGATACCGGCGCGGAAGCGACCCCTTCGCCAAGCTCCTGCTTGAGGCCGATCGATGCCGCCATCTCGCCGGCAAAGGACGGCGCCTTGTTCTTGAGCTCGGTGACGATGCGAACCGCCACCTTGGGCCCGACCCCCGGCGCGCGCGAGACCGAAGTCTTGTCCTGCAGAGCGATTGCATTTGCCAGCTCGCCCGGCGTCAATGTCGAGAGAACTGCAAGCGCCACTTTCGAGCCGACGCCCTGCACGCTCTGCAACAACCGGAACCATTCCCGTTCCAGCGCGGTCAGGAAGCCGAAGAGCTTCAACTGGTCCTCGCGCACATAGGTCTCGATGAAGAGTATCGCCGCCTCGCCCGCCGATCCGAGCTTGGACAGCGTGCGCGCCGAACAAAAGGCGACATAGCCGACGCCATGCACGTCGAGCACGACATGATCCTCGCCGATCTCGTCGATGGTACCCTTCAGTTTGCCGATCATATGGCGTCTCTCGCGGTGGGGGGATGGTCGCCCAGACCATCGGAAAATTTCCTGTCTACAGCGCCGCGCGTCTTTCAAGACGCGCTAAGGTCGCTGCAACACTTTAGATCTGCTGCAACTACGCCATCAATGCGGCAAGCCGGCTCGTCACCGATTGCCGGTTGTGCGCATGGCAGATGGCGATCGCCAATGCGTCCGCCGCATCGTTGCCCTTGAACTCGACCTTTGGCATCAGAACCTTGATCATCATGTGGATCTGCTGTTTCTCGCCGTGGCCGACGCCGATCACGGCCTTCTTGACGGCGTTCGGCGCATACTCCGCGACCCTCAGGCCCGCGCGCGCCGGCACCAGCATGGCAATGCCGCGCGCCTGGCCGAGCTTCAGCGTCGCCGTCGCATCCTTGTTGACAAAGGTCTGTTCCACCGCCGCCTCGTGCGGCTGGTAACTGTGGACCACCTCGGCAAGCCCATCGTGCAGCTGGCAGAGCCGCGACGCGAGATCCATATCGCCATCGGAAGTAACCGTGCCGGAAGCGACGAAACGCAGCGAATTGCCGAGCGTTTCGATAATGCCCCAGCCGGTGCGCCGGAGGCCCGGATCGATACCGATGATGCGAATCGTGTTCTGCATGAAATTCACCCTATGACTACAGCCCGGACGCTGCCAGCAAAAAGTGAACAAAACAAAAACATACACACAGCCGAGACGGCATGTCAGCTTTTCTTCACCATCGCCCTTGGATTGAGGAAAATTGAGCTTACATAGCCTTTCATCAATTTCCCTCAATGAAGGCTTTTGCCATGGCGACTTTCTCCGTCCTCGATCTCTCCCCGATCACGCAAGGCGGCAGCGTCGCCCAGTCGCTCGAAAACTCGCGCCGCCTGGCCCAGGCTGCCGAGGAGAACGGATACCAGCGCTTCTGGCTTGCCGAACATCACGGCATGAAGGGGATTGCAAGTGCTGCGACCTCGATCGTGATCTCCCATGTGGCCGCGGCGACGAAGACGATCCGCGTCGGCTCAGGCGGCATCATGCTGCCGAACCATTCACCACTGGTGATCGCCGAGCAGTTCGGCACGCTGGCAGCACTTTATCCCGGCCGCATCGACCTCGGCCTTGGCCGCGCACCCGGCACCGACATGCGCACCGCCCAGGCGCTACGGCGCAACATGGAAGCGAGCGGCAACAATTTCCCCAACGACGTGGTCGAACTGCAGGCCCTCCTCGGCCCGGTGGCCGAGGATCAGAAGATCATCGCCGTACCGGGCGCCGATACCAACGTACCGATCTGGCTGTTGGGCTCGAGCCACTTCAGTGCGCACCTCGCCGGCATGCTCGGCCTGCCCTTCGCCTTCGCCTCGCATTTCGCGCCGGACATGCTCTTGTCGGCGCTCGAAATCTACCGCGAACGCTTCACGCCGTCCGAGACCCTCGCCAAACCGCATGTCATGGTCGGCGTCATGGGTGTCGCCGCCGACACCGACGCGGAGGCGAACTACCTCTTCACTTCAATGCAGCAATCCTTTGTGGCGCTGCGTCGCAACGCGCGCGGACAATTCCCACCACCGGTGCAATCGATGGATGGGCTGTGGAACTATGACGAAAAGATCTTCGTCGATCATTCGATGATGTATGCCGTGGTCGGCGGGCCGGAGACGATCCGCCGCAAGATCGGGACCTTCCTCGAGCAGACGAAGGCCGACGAGCTGATCATCTCCATGCCGATCTTCGACATGGACGCGCGCCTGCATTCGCTTCGCCTCTTCGCCGACGCCCAAAGCGATCTCGCCAAGGCAGCCTGAGACTGCGCGATCAGATCACGCCGAACGCCGGCGCGATCTCTTCCAGGCGGGTGAAAAACCGATCCGGTCCGAGTTTTTGCAGGAAGGCCGGGTCGGCATAACCCCAAGCCACCGCTCCTGCGGCGATGCCCGCCTTGCGCGCAGCCTCAATGTCACGCGCTTCGTCGCCGATCGCCAGGAAGCGAGCCGGGTCCAGGCCGGAGTATCGGATCGTCTTCTTGAAATGCTGGGCCTTGCCGAAGAGAGCGGCACCACACTCGAAGATGTCCACTGCCGCAACCGCTTCTCCGAGCGCAGCGCGAATTCCCTCTTCAGCATTCGAACTGACGATGGCAATGCCGATACCGGCAGCCTTCAAGCGCATGAGCAGTTCTGCGACACCCGGAAACAGCCGCACGGATGCGGCCTCGGCCGCCATCGCCCGGCGCATGAAAACGGCAATCTGCGGCAGCTTCCACACGGGCACGCCAAGATGCGCGATGATCTCGCGATTGCCCATCGTCCTCAGCGACTGGAATTCCTCGACGGAAAGCTCGCGGAAACCGTAGTGCCGCGCGGCTCTGTTGCAGGCAAGCATGAAGTTCGCCGCCGTATCGGCCAGCGTGCCATCGAAATCGAAGATCGCGAACTCATAGATCATCGGCACCACACTAAAGCATCCTGCTTTGGAGTGGAATTATCGGATACGAAAGATGGCCTAGAATCAACGCGCTAGAGCACTGGGGTGCAAGCCGCACCGGGCTCGAAGAAAAAACCCGTGCCCTCTCGGACACGGGTGCACAATACGGAAACGATCGGTCTGCCAATCAGGCCGAGAGCTTCGCGAGGATTTCGTCCGAAACTTCGAAGTTTGAGTAGACGTTCTGAACGTCGTCGTCATCTTCAAGGGTGTCGATGAGCTTCATCAGCGACTGCGCCTTTTCTTCGTCGACCGGAACGCTGTTCTGCGCCTTCCAGATCGCCTTGACGGTTTCGGCTTCGCCGAGCGTGTCTTCGAGCGCCTTGGACACTTCGCCGATCGCTTCGAAACCGCAGATGATCGTGTGGCCGTCCTCGTCGGTGGTCACGTCGTCAGCGCCAGCTTCGATCGCCGCTTCCATCACCTTGTCGGCATCGCCGACCGACAGCTTGTAGGTGATTTCGCCGACGCGGTCGAAGGAGAAGGAAACCGAGCCGGTTTCGCCGAGCGCGCCACCGGCTTTGGTGAAGGTCGAGCGCACGTTGGAAGCGGTGCGGTTGCGGTTGTCGGTCAGCGCCTCGACGATGACGGCGACGCCGCCCGGGCCGTAACCCTCGTAGCGGACTTCTTCGTAGTTTTCCGCGTCGCCGCCGGAGGCCTTCTTGATCGCCCGTTCGATGTTGTCCTTCGGCATCGATTGCGCCTTGGCGTTCTGGATCGCCAGACGCAGGCGCGGGTTCATAGCGGGATCGGCCATGCCGGTCTTGGCGGCAACCGTGATTTCGCGCGCGAGCTTGGAAAACATTTTCGAGCGCACCGCATCCTGACGGCCCTTGCGGTGCATGATGTTCTTGAACTGTGAATGGCCAGCCATGGCACCCTCTGCATGCATGAATTTGAATGGAATGGGGCGCCTTATAGTTTTATTGCCGCTTTCCGTCCAGCCGGGGGGCGGCTTTTCAATCGGCCGACACCTGCGCGCGGCTCAAGAGGAAGCTGTGCCCGTCGTCGCGGCGACAGGAAAGACCGGTGCGCTCCGACACGCAGGAGAATGGTCCTCGCGACCAACTTTGCCCGTAGTCGAGCACCGCTCCGGTCGAACAGCAGCCCGGATCGCCGACGGCGTGATCGAGCGTAGCCGCACCGGCCCGGCCGAGCGTCGCCCGGACATAACGCGGCGCGACGATATCGCAGGCAAGTTCCGGGCCGCCATCCTGAGGCTGGTAGACCGGCGTGCCGCCAACCGGCGTGTAGATGCAGCCGATATTGCCCGAAGGCATCATGAACAGTTCCTGCTCGCCCACGGGCTGTGCCGCCGTTTCGGGCAGGTCTTGCGGCTGTTGTCCCTCGGGAGAGGGCATGCGTGGCGGCGGCGCGCCGCCCGCTTTGGCCAATGTCGAGAGGGACAGGAAAATCGAAACGCCGACCACAAGCAACTTCATTGGGCGATCCTGAGTGTTCAGACGCCCTTGAGAATATAAATCAGCGGTTTGCTTGGCAAGGAACGCAACGATACCTTGACGCTGGTGCTGTCGGCGAAGCGCTTGTCGTAGTCGTCACCGAACATGTCGAGAAAAGCGTCGATCGGCGGACCACGGCGGTGCATCGGCAGGATCAGCGACGACCGCAGCCGGCCGACGACACGGCTCATGCTTTCTGCTCCCATGGTCAGGCCGCCATCAACGGGCACCATAAGCACGTCGAGCCGGCCGATCTGGCGATAGTGGCTGTCGTCGAGTTCGTGGTGAAGATGGCCGAGGTGGCCGATGCAGAGATCCGCCACCTCGAAGATGAAGATCGAATTGCCATCGTGCTCCATCACGCCCCCGCCGGCGCGGATATCGGTCGTGACGTTGCGAATGTAGGTGTCGCCGACCACGAGGTCGTGACGGGCAGGTCTTCCGTTGTCGCCCCAGCCATGCAGGACGTTCTTGATCGCCGGGTCGGGCGTCAGCGTGTAATGGCTCGAATGCGCCTTGTTCATCGTTGCGACCGTCGGTGGCGCCGAGGGCGCGAACCAGCCATTGTAATCGGTCGCGATCGACACACCGCCTGGCGTCTCGATCAGAAAGGTGGAATGGCCGAGATAGGTGATCGCGACTTCACCGACCACGGCCGTTCCCTTGGTGGCGGCAACAGGCGTGAAGCTGGCGAAGGTCGCCTGCGGCATGGCCTCTGCAATCGCCTGGCATTGACTGGCGTGTTGGGGCTGTTGTTGTTGGGCATGCGCGACCGACGGCCAGAACGCGTGAATGAGCCATATGGCGGCGAACGTGTAGACAAGGTACCGGAGCATCAGCCTTCACCTCTCTCACTTGCTTGCTTGACCTCGGGCCCGAAGGGCACGCGGCAGATAGCCGTTGAACAGCGAATGGAAGCCTTTGCCTTCGCTCGGCCTGATGTTGGCGTCACGGGCAGCCAGAGAATTGTTCAAGGGCCCGGCCGCGTCCAGTTACAAACGGCCGGCCCCGCTCACGTTTACGTCACCGCCCCCAACAGCGAACGAGAACGTTACCTGATCAACGACAAATGCCCCGGCATCACTGCCGGGGCATCGCAACATTGTTGGTGCCGGTGACCTACTCCGCGGGATGGGTGGCGGGCTCGGTCACCACGGCCGGTTTGCGCCGCCGGAACGACCTGAGGGCCACATAGAACACCGGCGTCAGGAACAGGCCGAGGAAGGTCACACCGAGCATGCCCGAGAACACGGCGGTGCCGAGCGACTGGCGCATTTCCGCACCCGGGCCGGTCGCGATCATCAGCGGCACGACGCCGAGGATGAAAGCGAAGGCGGTCATCAGAATCGGCCTCAAGCGCAACTGGCTCGCCTCCACCGCCGCCTCGATCGGTGTCTTGCCCTCGTCCTCGCCTTGCCGCGCGAACTCGACGATGAGGATCGCGTTCTTGGCCGCAAGGCCGATCAGCACGATGAGCCCGATCTGGGTCAGCACGTTGTTGTCGAGGCCGCGGAGGAACACGCCGACCAGCGCTGCGAGCACACCGAGCGGCACGATCAGGATGATCGCGAGCGGCAGTACCCAGCTTTCATATTGGGCAGAAAGCGCCAGGAACACGAAGACCACCGACAGTGCGAAGATGAACACCGCGGTGTTGCCGGTCTGGCGCTCCTGGAAGGCAAGCTCCGTCCACTCGAAGGTCGTGCCCTGCGGCAGGATCTGGGCGGCGAGCGCCTCCATCTTGTCGAGGGCGGTGCCCGTCGATACGCCCGGTGCCGGGTTGCCCTGTATCGGCACCGAAACGTACATGTTGTAGCGCTGAACCAGCGTCGGTCCGGCAGTATCACGGATCTCCACAAGCGTGCCCATCGGCACCAGCGCGCCGGTGGCGGAGCGAACCTTCAAGGCCAGGATATCGTCACGCTCGATACGGTACTGCTGATCGGCCTGCGCCCGCACCTGGTAGACACGGCCGAAGGCGTTGAAGTCATTGACGTAGGACGTCCCGAGGTTGATCGACAGCGCCTCGAAGATGTTGGGGATCGGCACGTTGAGCGTGCGCGCCTTGTCGCGGTCGATCGCCAGGAAGTATTGCGGGCTGGAGGCGGAGAAGGTGGTGAAGACACCCGTCAGGCCTTCCGTCTGGTTGGCGGCCCCCATCATCTGATAGGCAAGCCCCAGCGCGCGGCCCATGTCGGCGCTCTGCCGGTCCATGATCTGCATCTTGAAGCCGCCGGAGTTGCCGATGCCGCGCACAGACGGCGGCGGCACTGCGATGATGAAGGCTTCCTGGATGCTTTGCAGGCTGCCGTAGAGCTGTCCGATGATCTGGTTGGCACCCTGCCCGTGCTTCAGCCTCTCTTCGAAACTTTCAAAGGAGGCAAAGACCACGCCCGAGTTGGAGGCGTTGGTGAAGGTGGCACCGTTGAAGCCGGCAAAGGCAACGGCGCTCTTCACGCCAGGCACGTCCTCGATGATCTTCGAGGCGCGTTTGACCACGGCGTCCGTCCGGTCGAGCGAGGCTCCGTCGGGCAACTGGATGACGACGATTGCGTAGCCCTGGTCCATGGTCGGCACGAAGCCGCGCGGCACGATCTGCGCCATGTACCAGGTGGCGCCGAGCAGGCCGATGAAGACAAGCAGTGCCACCGCGAGTGCCGTCTTGGTCGACACCAGCTTGCGCACCATCCAGGCGTAGCCCTCGGCCATACGGTCGAAGCCGTTGTTGAAGCCGTTGGCAAGGGCCTTACCGAAGCGTGTCAGCGGGTTACGGCTCTCATGGTGACCGTTCTCGTGTGGCTTCAGCAGGATTGCCGCCAGCGCCGGTGACAGGGTCAGCGAGTTGAAGGCGGAAATGACAGTTGCGACCGAGATCGTCACGGCGAACTGCAGATAGAACTGGCCGGCGATGCCTGGGATGAAGGCCGTCGGAACGAAGACGGCGGTCAGCACCAGCGAGATGGCGATGACGGCAGCCCCCACTTCGTCCATGGTCACGTGCGAAGCCTCGCGCGGGGTCATGCCGCGCGCCAGATTTCGCTCGACGTTCTCCACCACCACGATCGCATCGTCGACGACGATACCGATCGCCAGCACCAGGCCGAACAGCGTCAGCATGTTCAGCGAGAAGCCGAAGGCGTAGAGGAAGGCGAACGTGCCGACCAGCGACACGGGGATGGCCACGATCGGGATGATCGCCGTGCGCCACGATTGCAGGAAGACGAGCACGACGATGGCGACGAGGATCGCCGCTTCGGCGATCGTCTTGTAAACCTCGTTGATCGATTCCGAGATGAACTCGGTCGGGTTGTAGACGATCCGGTACTCGAGCCCTTCGGGGAAGTCGCGCGAGACGTCGGTCATCACCTTCTGGATCTGCTCGGCGGCGTCGAGCGCATTGGTGCCAGGCCGCGAGAAGATGCCGAGCGCCACCGCCGGGCTGCCGTCGAGATAGCTGTTGTTGACATATTCGCGGGCGCCGAGCTCGACGCGCGCAACGTCCTGCAGCTGCACGAGGCGGCCGCTTTCCGTGGCCTTCACAATGACGTAGCGGAACTGCCTGGCATCGCTGAAGCGGCCGTCGGTGGTGACGGTATACTGGAAAGCGCTGTCGCCGGGCGCCGGCGGTCCGCCAATCGAGCCGCCGGAAACCTGCACGTTCTGTTCGCGCAGCGCCTGCACGACGTCACCGGCCGTCATGCCATAGGCGGACAGTTTCTCCGGATCGAGCCAGACGCGAAGCGCATATTCGCGCTCGCCGAACAGGATGACGTCGCCGACGCCATCAAGTCGGACAAGCAGATCGCGAATGCGCGTGCGCGCATAGTTAGAGACGTAAAGCTGGTCGTAGCGCTCGGTCGGCGAGAGCAGGTGCACGACCATCATCAGATCAGGCGAGCTTTTGGCCGTGGTAATGCCGATGCGCCGGACTTCTTCGGGCAGGCGCGGTTCGGCGATCGACACGCGGTTCTGCACCAGCACTTGTGCCTGATCGAGGTCGGTGCCGAGCTTGAAGGTGATCGTCAGCGCCATCGAACCGTCAGCGGTCGAATAAGAGGACATGTAGAGCATGTTCTCGACGCCGTTGATCTCCTGCTCGAGCGGTGTGGCCACGGTGTTGGCAACCGTATTGGCGTCGGCGCCGGGATAGGCCGCGCGCACGACAATGGTCGGCGGCGCAATTTCCGGATACTGCGCCACCGGGAGTTGGAAATAGGCGATGCTGCCGACGATCAGAAGGACGATCGAAAGCACCGATGCGAAGATCGGCCGGTCAACGAAGAAGTGAGCGAACCTCATTGCGCCGCCCCCGTGGCTGGCGCCGCCGCGGTTGGCCCTTCGGGCGGCAACTGGATCGTCTCGGGCTTGACCTTCGTGCCCGGACGCGCCCGCATCAGGCCATTGACGACGATGGTTTCGTCACCCGTCATGCCTGAGCGGATCACCCGGTAGCCGTGCAGCCTCGGCCCGAGCCGCACCGGCTTGGTCACCACAGTTCCGTCGCCGGTCACCTCGTAGACGATGCGCTCGTTCTGGTCGGCGCCGATCGCCTCATCCGGAATGAGCACGGCCTTGTAGGTGTTCGAGCCTTCGATCTGTACACGGCCGAAGAGGCCGGGCTGCAGCACCAGGTTCGGGTTGTCGAGACGGGCGCGCACGCGCATCGTGCCGCTCTGCGGGTCGACACGGTTTTCGGCGAAGTCGAGCTTGCCCTTGAACGGCTCTTCATTGGAATCGGCAATCGTGACCAGCACTTCCAGTGAACCGCCGCCTTCCTGCAGCGCGCTGCCGCGTTCGCGGGCAACCCGCGCATAGGAGAGCAATCGCCGCTCGTCGACGTCGAAATAGAAGTCGATCGGATCGAGCGAGACAATCGTCGTCAACACGGTCTGATCGGCCTGTACGAGATTACCGGTCGAAAGCAGACGCCGGTCGACACGACCACTGAGCGGCGCGGTTATGGTCGTGTAGTCGAGGTCGAGCTTGGCGCGCTCGACCGCTGCTTCCGAGCCGCGCACCAGCGCCTGCGCCGAAAGCAGCTCGCGGCGGTGATCGTCGAGTGTCGAGATCGACAGCGTTCCGGTGCCCGTCAGCGACTGCGTCCGCTTGAACTGCGCGTCGGCAAATTCCAGCGTCGAGCGCGCCGATTCCAGGGTCGACTCGGCCTGGGAGAGGGCCGTGCGATAGGGACGCTGGTCAATGACGAAGAGTTTGTCGCCCTTTTTCACCAGGGCGCCATCGGTGAAATTGACCTCGTCGAGATAGCCGCCGATGCGGGCACGGACCTGCACCTCGTCGACCGGCTCGAACCGGCCGATGAACTCGTCGCTGTCGATCACGTCACGCACGACCGGCTTGGCGACGGTCACGACGGGCAATTGCGCGTCCTGTGCTCGGGCTCCAACCGCGGAAAGAAGGGAAAGAGAAGCGCCGACGATCATCGGCAAATGCCACTTAGACAACATGCATGCCCTCCGAATGCACTTTGGATGACGATGAGCAGCCCGACCGACCAACCACCGCAATCGCTTTGAATACTTCAGAGCAGGACATCAGCGGAAAATCGCCGCCTTACCTCTCCCGCTCCGTACAAATCCTCGGATCGGCAGCGATCCAGGAGGCAAAATCACACAAGCAATTAAATGATAAAGCGGTCTCCGCTCTGGGCCGGCGAACGCTGTTGGATCGAGATCGCCGGGCAGAGAGCGCCTGCTCCCGATTGTCCGGTGACAGCAGCACAAGCCCGCAATCCGTGACTGCGGGCGGTCTTCGTTCTGGAAAACACTCGAATACATCACGCCCCGGCCCGGCGTGATTTCGCGATAACCTGCCATCATTTGATGGGGTTGTCACCTTGAAAAAAATCAATTCCCGGAAGGCGATAAGTGGCGAAGCGCGCTTCAACCAGAAGCGCGTTCGACAAGCCGAAATGCTGCTCGCTTCGCCTTAGGACCAGAAGTCCGGGATCGTTTCGGTCAGTCTCGGGCCGAGGCGCAGCGGCGCGACCTTTTCGGCAAGGCCGGTGCGGTCGGAGATTTCGACACCGAGACCGCAGATCGTCGCCGGGCCGGAGGCGGCCTCGAAACGCCCCTTCGGCATCTTCGAAATGAACCGGTTGAGCGGTTCCTCCTTGTCCATGCCGAGCGAGGAATCGTAGTCGCCGCACATGCCGGCGTCGCTCATATAGGCCGTGCCGCCATTCAGGATCTGGTGGTCGGCGGTCGGCACGTGCGTATGGGTGCCAACGACGAGGCTGGCGCGGCCATCGACGAAATGGCCGAAACACTGCTTCTCGCTGGTCGCCTCCGCATGGAAATCGAAGACGATCGCATCCGCCTGCTCGCCGAGCGGGCAGGCGTCGAGGATGGCCTCGGCCGACTTGAAGGGGTCATCGAGCTCCGGATGCATGAAGACGCGGCCCATCACATTGGCGACCAGCACGCGGGCGCCGTTGCGGGCGAAGAACAGGTTGGAGCCACGGCCGGGCGTGCCGGCCGGATAGTTGGCCGGGCGCAGGAACTGGTCGTGCCGCTCGCAGAAGACGACCGCTTCCTTCTGGTCCCAGACGTGATTGCCCGTCGTCACCACGTCGGCGCCAGCGTTGATCGTCTCAAGGAAGATATCTTCGGTGATGCCGAAACCGCCGGCGGCGTTCTCGCCGTTGACGATGACAAAATCGAGCTTGAGGTCACCGATCAGTCCCGGAAGCCGCTCCCAGACCGCCGTACGGCCCGTCTTGCCCACCATATCTCCCAGAAACAGAAGCCTCATGCTCGCACAAATCCCACCAGGGCAGCCCCGGCGGAAGCGCGTCAGCGGTTGTTGCGTCCGGAACTGCGTAAAACAAAGAAATAGAGCGTCTACACGATCCCGACCGCGCAGGGAACGCCTTAGATGGAATCACCGAAAACGGTGCAACGGCCCGCCGCACCGCCCTTTGCGATCTCAAGGCTTTAGCCGACTCCATGGTCTCGGCGAAATGAACTCAGAAATGCCGAAACCCGCTCTCGGTCAGTACGGCATCCAGTGCGACATCGTGCGGTTCGGATGGGACGGATGCCACTTCCTGGCAGTCGAAGGCGATGCCGATCAGCTTTGGTAGGTGACCCTTGTTGCGCAACCGGTCGATGGCGCGGTCGTAATAGCCGGCGCCATAGCCGATCCGGTGGCCGGTCGAATCGAAAGCGGAAAGCGGTACGAGCATGATATCCGGATCGAGTTCCGGTGCCTCCGGACCAGGCCCCGTGGTGCCGAAGCCGGTGGCGATGATGTCGGCACCGTCGAGCAATTCACGGAAAATGATCGTCTGCTTGTCGACGATCGCGGGCAGGCAGAGCCTGGCGCCTCGTTGTTTCAGCCGCGCCATCAGCGGCCGGATGTCGACCTCGGAGCGGATCGGCCAGAAGCCGGAGACGATGTGCCCGGGATCGAGTGCTATGACGTCACCCGCGTGATCGGCCATGGTCAGGCTCGCTTCGATCCTGAACTCCGGCGACATCGCATCGCGCAACGCCAGCCTTTCCTTGCGCAGTGCTGCCTTCAAATCCCTCGGTGACATCCGTCCCTCTCCTGCCAACCCGCTGCCCGCCATCGTCGCCGCAGAAAAATCACTTCCCGAAATGGCACAAGCTCCCCATCTCTCGCCGATTCCCGGGCCGGCCACCAGCCTGTTTACGCCATCCCGTCATTCCCCCACCCATCGGCATCGCCGCGTTTGCAGCGGTTTGCGACAATCACGTCACTCCCTTCCCGGTTCGGCACAGCATTAGCTTTCCATTCATCATGGGCAAGGGTTCCGCTTTCGCGACACGGGAGGCGCGTGCAAATAAGGACACGATTTCAAATAATTAGCAGGAACTAATGCCCGTGTTCGATGTATGGACGCGCTCCTGCAGGCAGCAGTGGAAAAGCCGACGTCCATGAAGGACCAGATGAACGAACTCGACCCGTTGGAACTGCGCTGCCTGACGCTCGCCGCACGCGGCCGCACGCGACAGGACATGATGCGCGAGACCGACATTCCGCTCGACCGGATCGATCGGGCGCTGACGGATGCCATGCGCAAGTTGCAGGCGGGCAATCTCGCCGAAGCGGTATTTCGCGCCGCCAGACTCGATCTCATCTCCTGATCCCGCATCTGTCGGCAAGATCGCTCACAACAGCCAATGTGACCGGTAGGCGATCGCCAGCCTTTCCCGCCGCATGATGTCGGGTCCCTCGTGATAAATCCCCGCATCGCGCAGGAGCGCCGGCTTTCCAGACGGCACGTCCACCGGCGCCCCGGGAAACAGGACGTCGCGAGACCAGTGCGTCGCTCGACGCCGGAATGCGATGGAGGCTTCGGAGAACGCGAAGAGAGCAAGCACGCTCATAACAAATGACCCTGCGCAAGATGATCGGATCAGATGATCTTCGTCCTCGCGTTGACATCTGACAAACGAATTGCAAGCATGGCTGCTATCAGAACTTCTGATGGATACAACCATGTCCCTCCCCCTCGACAGCGACCTGCTCAGGACCTTTCTTGCGGTCGTCGACACCGGCAATGTCACACGCGCCGCCAACATTGTCGGGCGCACGCAATCCGCCGTCAGCATGCAGATCAAGAAGCTCGAGGACATGCTCGGCGATGCGCTGTTCGAGCGCCACTCACGTGGCGTCGTGCCGACGCCGCAGGGATTGCGACTGCTCGACAATGCGAGACGCATCGTCACGCTGCTCGACGACACGGCCGCGACGATGCGTCAGCCCGCTCTCGACGGCGCCGTCCGGATCGGCATACCCGAGGAATACATCAACTCCACCTTGCCGAAGGCGCTTGGAACGTTCGCCGCCATCCATCCCGGCGTCGAAGTGACCGTCCAGCAGGGCGCGTCGATGACCAACGTCGCAGCGCTGGAAGCCGGCGAGCTCGATCTCGCTGTCGTCTTCGAACCCGGCGGGCGAACGAAGAACGAAGTTCTGATGATGGACCCGACCGTCTGGGTCACCTCGGAAAAGCACCGTACCGACGAGCGGCGTCCGCTGCCGATTGCCACCTATACCTATCTGGAAGGCGGCTGGTGCGACGACCTCGCCCAGCGCAATCTCAGGAAATGCCGCCTGGAAAGCCGCGTTGCCTATGTCAGTCGCACGAGCGGCGGCCTGATGGCGGCGGTGATGTCGGGCCTCGCCATCGCGCCGCTCGCCCGCAGCAGCATTCCGGCGGGATGCCGCGAACTGACGGTCGATGACGGCTATGAGGTGATCGACCACTCGAACGTCGTCTTGCGGATATCGAAGGCGGGAAACGGCAAGGACCGGATCGTCGAGGCCATGGCCGATGCCATTCGCCGGGCCTTTGCCGGAGATTGAAACGGTCGCCTGAAGGAGGGAGAGAAGGTGCGATCCACACAACCGATGGATAGTTTACGATCCCGGGTGCCTACAAAGTAGGTGGGCGCCATGTGTCCGGACCCACGAGCCCGGACAGGGACAGCTCCCTTGAGATCGAGTATGGCCCCGGGGATTGTGGTTCCTGTCGGGAAGCGCAGACCGCACCCGATATATAAAGTGTCTCGGTGCTTCGCGCCAGAGGCTCGCCACCGAAACCTTTAGCTTGCCGATGTCGTGGCGCGGCCGTTCAGCTTGGCGGCGATGCTGTGGATTTGCGCCGTGACTTCGCTGAGCGCAGAGGCCAACGCCTCCTCGCTCTTCATCTGGTCGGACATGGCCGCGTCGCGACCGCTGGTCAGATTGCCAACCTCGGCCTCGAGGCTCTTCAGCCGGCGGTTCACCTCGCTGAGCTCGTCCATGACCATGATTCCGGCCATGACGGTGAGGCGCAGATCGCCGATCTCGCCGAACTGGCTCTTGAGGTGCCCGACATATTGATCGAAATTGGTGGCAAGCTCGATCAGATGATCTTCCTGCCCTTCCTCGCAGGCCATCCGGTAGGCCTTGCCGTCGATCGATACTGTCACCTGCGCCATGTCGCTTGTTCCTAGCGGTCGAGCACCGCCCGAATGGTTTCCATCGCCGTCACGAGGCGCCGGGAAACCTCGCGGTTGACCTCCTCGAGCCGATTTGCCCGGAACTGCGACTGATCGAGCTCCTGTGCGAGCCGCGAGCGGTCGGTGTTGACGCGCCGCACCTCACTCTCGAACTCGCCGAAATCCCGTTCCCTGTCAAACCGACCGTCGATCGCATTCTCCAGGGATTGCACTGCGTTGCGCAGTTCATCGATCGCCGCTTTGACAGTCTTTGCCGGCATGTGTTCCGAATACCTCGCCCGTGAGGCCGAATCGCCCGAATCCCGTCCGCCGCTTCGGCTCGATCTTTTTTAAACCTATTACGTAAGTCTCAACAATGCCAAGCTCCGCAAACAACTACGGAAGCTGTGGATGGATTGCGTAGCCGGCTTTCTTCAACGGCAGTGCGAAAGCTCTGTTGCATTGCGAGACAAGGACCGGAGCGACCTGCCGTCAAATGGCCGCGGAAGGCCCGTATTTATTGACTCGCACGGCGCACCTGCTATGTGTCAGCCGCTTCTTGCGCGGTCTTTGGAGGATAGAGACCGTTCCCTGACCACCGAACGCAAACGGAACAGTCATGATCTCTCGCGAAAAACACGACCGGATGGCAAATGCGATCCGATTCCTCTCCATGGATGCCGTCGAGAAGGCAAATTCCGGCCACCCTGGCCTGCCCATGGGTGCAGCCGACATAGCGACAGTCCTCTTTACGCGCTATCTGAGCTTCGACCCCAAGAACCCCTCCTGGCCGAACCGCGACCGCTTCGTGCTGTCGGCCGGCCATGGCTCGATGCTGCTTTATTCGCTGCTCTATTTGACGGGCTACGAAGACATCACCATCGACGAGATCAAGAACTTCCGCCAGCTCGGCGCCCGTACCGCCGGCCACCCGGAGTACGGCCACGCCGCCGGCATCGAGACGACCACCGGTCCGCTCGGTCAGGGCATTGCCAATGCCGTCGGCATGGCGATCGCCGAGCGCAAGCTGCGCGACGAATTCGGCTCCGACCTGATGCAGCACTATACCTATGTGCTCGCCGGTGACGGCTGCCTCATGGAAGGCATCAGCCAGGAAGCGATTGCGCTCGCCGGCCACCTGAAGCTCAACAAGCTGATCGTCTTCTGGGACGACAACAACATCTCGATCGACGGCCCGATCTCGATCGCCGACTCGACCGACCAGCACGCCCGCTTCCGCGCCAGCAAGTGGAACACCATCGCCGTCGACGGCCACGATCCGGAAGCAATCGCCGCTGCGATCGACGAAGCGCAGAAATCCGACAAGCCGACGATGATCGCCTGCAAGACGACGATCGGTTTCGGTGCGCCGAACAAGGCCGGCACCCACAAGGTTCACGGCTCGCCGCTCGGCGCCGAGGAAATCGCCGCCACCCGCAAGGCGCTCGGCTGGGAATCCGAAGCTTTCGTCGTTCCTTCCGACGTGCTCGATGCCTGGCGTCTGGCCGGCCTGCGCTCGACCAAGAGCCGCAAGGAATGGGAAGAGCGCCTCGAAAAGAGCGATGCCGAGAAGAAGGCCCAGTTCGTTCGCCGCTTCTCCGGCGAACTCGAAGGCCGCCTCTCGTCTGCGATCGACGACTACAAGAAGAAGCTTGCCGAGACCAAGCCGTCGCCGGCAACCCGCAAGGCGTCCGAAGACGCGCTCGAAGTCATCAACGGTGTGCTGGCCGAAACCATCGGTGGCTCGGCTGACCTCACCGGCTCGAACAACACCAAGACGAGCCAGACCAAGTCGATCACCCCCGACGACTTCTCCGGCCGCTACATCCACTGGGGTGTGCGCGAGCACGGCATGGCCGCTGCCATGAACGGCATGGCGCTGCATGGCGGCGTCATCCCCTATTCCGGCGGCTTCCTGATCTTCTCGGACTATTGCCGTCCGTCGATCCGCCTGGCCGCGCTGATGGGCATCCGCGTCATCCACGTGCTGACGCACGATTCCATCGGTCTCGGTGAAGACGGCCCGACGCACCAGCCGGTCGAGCACATGGCAGCGCTTCGGGCGATCCCGAACCTGCTGATGTTCCGCCCGGCCGACGCCACGGAAACGGCAGAATGCTGGCAGCTCGCGCTCGAGAGCCACAACCGCCCGTCCGGTATCGCGCTCACCCGCCAGAACCTGATGGCGGTCCGCACCGAATATGAGGAAGAGAACCTCTGCGCCCGTGGCGCCTATGACCTGATCTCGGCCGCCGACGCCAAGGTCACGATCTTCGCCACCGGCTCGGAAGTCGAGATCGCCGTCAAGGCCTGCCAGACGCTGACCGCCAAGGGCATTTCGACCCGCGTCGTCTCCGTTCCCTGCTTCGAGCTTTTTGCCGAGCAGAGCGAGGACTACCAGCAGGCGATCATCGGCAACTCGCCGGTCAAGATCGCCGTGGAAGCCGGCATCCGCCAGGGCTGGGATCACTTCATCGGCAGCGACGGCACCTTCATCGGCATGTCGTCCTTCGGTGCCTCCGGTCCCTACAAGGAGCTTTACAAGCACTTCGGCATCACACCCGAGGCGGTGGTTGCCGCTGCCGAAACAAAGCTCGCCTGACCAATCTGCGGGGCGCGCCGAAAGGTGCGCCCCGCTTTTTTCGCACTACGTCATCCAGACAGGGAGAGACCCATGACAGTGAAAGTCGCCATCAACGGTTTTGGCCGCATCGGCCGCAACGTGCTTCGCGCCATCGTCGAATCCGGCCGCAAGGACATCGAAGTCGTTGCGATCAACGACCTCGGCCCCGTTGAGACCAACGCTCACCTGCTGCGCTATGACTCGATCCACGGTCGGTTCCCGGCCGAGGTCAAGGTCGAAGGCGACACGATCACCATCAACGGTGGCAAGCCGATCAAGGTGACGGCGATCAAGGATCCGGCAACGCTGCCGCACAAGGAACTCGGCGTCGACATCGCGATGGAATGCACCGGCATCTTCACCGCCCGCGACAAGGCCGCAGCCCATCTGACCGCCGGCGCCAAGCGCGTCATCGTCTCGGCTCCGGCCGACGGCGCTGACCTGACGGTCGTTTACGGCGTCAACCACGACCAGCTGACCAAGGACCACCTGGTCATCTCCAACGCCTCGTGCACCACGAACTGCCTGGTTCCGGTGGTCAAGGTCCTGAACGATGTCATCGGCATCAACCACGGCTTCATGACCACGATCCACTCCTACACGAACGACCAGCCGTCGCTCGACCAGATGCACAAGGACCTTTACCGCGCCCGCGCTGCCGCTCTGTCGATGATCCCGACCTCGACCGGTGCCGCCAAGGCTGTTGGCCTTGTTCTGCCGGAACTGAAGGGCAAGCTCGACGGCACGTCGATCCGCGTCCCGACCCCGAACGTCTCGGTCGTCGACTTCAAGTTCGTCGCCAAGCGCAACACCTCGGTCGAGGAAATCACCAACGCCATCAAGGCCGCCGCCAACGGCGCGCTCAAGGGCGTTCTCGGCTACACGGAAGAGCCGCTCGTTTCGCGCGACTTCAACCATGACAGCCATTCCTCGATCTTCGCGATCGACCAGACCAAGGTCGTCGAAGGCAACTTCGTTCGTATCCTCACCTGGTACGACAACGAATGGGGCTTCTCGAACCGCATGGCCGACACGGCAGTCGCCTTCGCCAAGCTCATCTAACGCAGATGTTTCGCGCCCTTTCCCCAACGACGGTCCGCTGGCGTCCGCTGGAAGGGGAAGGGCTCGAACACCTGACGCTGACGCAAACTGATACCACCGACGGCGCGGTCATCCGCGCCGTCGGCGTTCTCATTGGCAACCGCGGCGGTACGCCCTATGGCGTGCGCTACCGGGTCGATTGCGACAACACCTGGCATGTCCGCAAGTTGATGGTCGACACGACCGACGGCCGGAGCCTGCATCTGCGCTCGGACGTTCCGGGCCAGTGGATGACAGCGCGAGGCGCTCCCCTGCCTGAGTTCGATGGCTGCATCGATATCGATCTCGCCGGCACGCCCTTCACCAACACGCTTCCGATCCGCCGCCTTGGCCTCGATCGCAAGTCCGGCACCGTGGAGCTCAAGATGCTCTATGTGCCGTTCGACACGTTCGAGCCCGTTGTGGACGGCCAGCACTACACCTGCCTCGATGATTTCAGGCTCTATCGCTACGAGGCCGAGGACCGCAGCTTTGCCGCGGACCTGCCCGTGGACGAGGACGGCCTCGTCATCGACTATCCCACCCTTTTCCAGAGACTATCACCGGAGACTATCTGATGACTTTCAAGACCCTCGACGATCTGACCGACATCGCCGGCAAGCGCGTGCTGGTGCGCGTCGATCTCAACGTGCCGGTCAAGGACGGCGTGGTGACGGACGCGACCCGCATCGAGCGCGTGGCGCCGACCATCCGCGAACTGTCCGAAAAGGGCGCCAAGGTCATCCTGCTCGCCCATTTCGGCCGCCCGAAGGGAGAGCCCGTCGCCGACATGTCGCTGAAGACGATCGCGCCGGCCGTCGAAGACGTGCTCGACCAGCGCGTCCATTTCGCCGCCGATTGCATCGGCGACAAGGCCAAGAACGCCATTGCCGAAATGAGCGACGGCGACGTGCTGCTGCTTGAAAACACCCGCTTCCACAAGGGCGAGGAAAAGAACGAGGCGGCCTTCGTCGAAGCGCTTGCCGCCAACGGCGACATCTACGTCAACGACGCTTTCTCCGCCGCACACCGCGCCCATGCCTCGACCGAGGGCCTTGCCCATCATCTGCCCGCCTATGCCGGCCGTACCATGCAGGCCGAGCTCGAAGCGCTGGAAAAGGGCCTCGGCCAGCCGAAGCGGCCGGTCGTCGCGATCGTCGGCGGCGCCAAGGTCTCGACCAAGATCGACCTTTTGCAGAACCTTGTGACCAAGGTCGATGCGCTGGTCATCGGTGGCGGCATGGCCAACACCTTCATCGCCGCCAAGGGCGTCAATGTCGGCAAGTCGCTGTGCGAGCATGACCTTGCAGACACCGCCAAGGCGATCATTGCCGCTGCCGACAAGGCCGGATGCGCCATCGTGCTTCCGGAAGACGGCGTGATTGCCCGCGAGTTCAAGGCCGGCGCCGACAACGAAGTGGTCGACATCAACGCGATCCCCGCCGATGCCATGGTTCTCGACGTCGGTCCGAAGTCGATCGCTGCCGTCAACGACTGGATCTCCAAGGCCGAAACGCTCGTCTGGAACGGCCCGCTCGGCGCCTTCGAAATCGCCCCCTTCGACAAGGCGACGGTTGCCGTTGCCAAGCACGCGGCCGCCCGTACCCGCCAGGGTTCTCTGGTCTCGGTAGCCGGCGGTGGCGATACCGTTGCGGCCCTGAACCATGCCGAAGTTGCGGACGATTTCAGCTACGTCTCGACCGCTGGCGGCGCGTTCCTCGAGTGGATGGAAGGCAAGCCGCTCCCGGGCGTCGACATCCTCAAGCAGAAGTAAGACATGCAACCGGCGCGTGGGGAGCCTCTCGCGCGCCGGCCACCAAGAAAAAACCTCATTTATTCAAACGATTAAACAAATTTAAATCGTTTCAGTCGATTTTCTCGCCATTTTCCGGGACAATTTCACCTGTTACTCGCGCTCCTCGTCTGGAGCGTGGCGGCTGCCCCGTGCGCCGTCGGCCCAGAAGCTGTTTCAGTTTTCGCCCGATCGTGACGATCGGCGCTGTCTAGGGAGAGAAAAAGCATGACGGAAAAATTGGAAGACATCGCCGTCGCCATGGTTGCCAATGGCCGCGGGCTGCTCGCCGCCGACGAGTCCACGGCAACGATCAAGAAGCGCTTCGACACGATCGGTCTCGAATCCACCGAGACCTCCAGGCGAGACTATCGCGAGATGTTGCTGCGCGCCAACGAGGCAATGCGCAAGTACATTTCCGGCGTCATTCTCTATGAGGAAACCCTTTTCCAGCATGCGGTCGACGGCACGCCGCTCGTCGACATCATCCGCGCCGCGGGCTCCATCCCCGGCATCAAGGTCGATGCCGGCGCCAAGCCGATGACAAACTTCCCGGCAGAAACCATCACAGAGGGCCTCGACGGCCTCGCCCAACGGCTGGCGCGATATTACGAGGCCGGCGCGCGCTTTGCAAAGTGGCGCGGCGTAATCTCCATCTCCGACACGCTGCCAAGCGCGGGCGCCGTTCGTGCCAACGCCCATGCGCTCGCCCGCTACGCGGCCCTTTGCCAGGACGCCGGCATCGTGCCGATCGTGGAGCCGGAGGTGCTGATGGACGGCGCCCCGGGCGACCACTCGATCGATCGTTCGGAGCATGTGACGGAGTGGACGCTGCGCACCACTTTTGAAGAACTGGCCGCCATGCGGGTCAAGCTCGAGGGCATGATCCTGAAACCGAGCATGGTGATCGACGGCAAGAAGGCGCGCAAGGCCTCGGTGGCCGAGGTGGCCGAACGCACGATCCGGGTGCTGAGGCGCACCGTTCCCTCGGCCGTTCCCGGCATCGCCTTCCTCTCCGGCGGTCAGTCGACCGAAGAGGCCACCGCCCATCTCTCTGCGATCAACGCGAGCCACGATCTTCCGTGGAAGCTCACCTTCTCCTATGGCCGTGCGCTGCAGCAGGAAGCGCTCGACGCCTGGCACGGCAAGGCCGACAACATTGGTGCCGGCCAGCGCGCCTTCTCGCACCGCGCCCACATGTGCAGCCTCGCAGCCAAGGGCACCTGGAAAAAGGACCTCGAGAAGGCCGCGTAAGGCAGGGTCGAGAACCAAGGGGCCGCAGCAAGTCGGCCCCTTTTTCTCCGGCTTCATCCGCAGCAGGAAAGCGCCGTCAATATTACGGCGCGCCTGAAAGGCAGGGCAACCCAGGACCAGGCTGTCCCTGCCGGGCGGAACTTGTCACCGGAACAAGTTGGCGCCTTTGACGGGTGCGATCGCCGGCTTAAGTCTTGGCTTTGCAGCCAACTCCAGTGAAAGCCGGTGCCATGACCTCAGCCGCCTCGCCGCAATCCATCGCCTACGTCACTGTCGACGTCTTTACCACTGAGCGTTTCGCCGGCAACCAGCTCGCCGTCATACCGGATGCCCGGGGCCTGACCGACCAGCAGATGCAGGCAATCGCGACCGAGTTCGGCTATTCCGAAGTCACCTTCGTGCTGCCGCCACGCGACCCCGCCAACACGGCGGAGGTCCGGATCTTCACGCCGACGATGGAAATTCCCTTTGCCGGTCACCCGAATGTCGGCACCGCCTTCGTGCTCGGCCGGCAGAAGGAAATCTTCGGCCGTGTACCCGGAGACATCCTGCGCTTCGAGGAAAAGGCTGGGCTGGTCGAGGCGACGTTGTCGCGGGAGAAGGGCGAGGTCATCGGTGCCCGCATCGTCGTGCCGCGCGGTCTGACGGCCGGCCCGGACATCGACGTCGGGACGATCGCAGCCTGCGCATCGCTTACGTCGGAAGCCATCAGTACGCGCATCCACACGCCAATCCGCCTTTCCGTCGGCCTGCCTTTCGCGGTCGCCGAGGTCAGTGATATCGCGACACTTTCGACGGCGCGGCCGAACGTGACCGCGTTCCAGACGGCCAATGCCCGCTACAAGCCGGAGGAAGACAGTTTCAGCCTGTTCCTCTACGTTCGCTCGGCAGAGGCGCCGTGGCAGATCCGGGCGCGCATGTTCGCGCCGCTCGACAATGTCAACGAGGATCCCGCGACCGGCAGCGCCTCCGCAGCGCTCTCCGCTTACCTCGTGTCGCTGGTGCCGGATCAGGAGATCGATGTCGAGATCACGATCGAACAGGGTGTGGAGATGGGCCGGCGCAGCCTTATCGGGGCGCATGTCCGCAAGCAGGGCGGCACCGTTCGCCAAGTCAGCCTTTCCGGCAATTGCGTCAGTGCCATGCGCGGGCTGATCGAGCTGTAGTGCTTTCCCTCTTAGGTCTTTAGGCGGCGTCGCCGGGCTCCGGCAACAGCGTCAGAATATCGGCAAACATATCCCGCCATTCGGCGTCGTCCATCTCGACGAAGCCGAAACCGCGCAGCAGAAAGACGCCTTCGGCGGCAAGGAAGGCCAGCCGTGCCCGGCGCCCCGCCTCGGTCGAAAGGTCGATGCCATCGAGACGGGCGCGGTACCAGGCGCGGTTCTTCTGCATATGCTCTTCCCGCTGCAGCAGTGCTGCCATCATGCCGGATGTGCGGGCATTGTCGGCCGTGTTCATCTGCGCGGTCACCGACGCATGGGCGCGCATCGCCTTGACCGGATCAGGATCGTCGCCGCCTTCCGCCGCAACCGCGGTATCGAACTCGTCGAACCAACGCTGCATCATCGCGTCGATCAGGCCGTCCTTGTTGCCGAAGCAATACTGCACGCCGCCTTTGGTGATACCGGAGGCCTTGGCGACGGCATCGATCGTCAGGCCGGCAGCGCCGACGGAGTTCACGATCGCCTCCGCCGCATCCAAAACCTTGTCACGATCGATTGTTCGACGTCGTCCCATCTTGACTTCCTATTTCAAATCCATACGTACGTATTTAAATAATGAACCTGACCTTAACAAGACCTAGCCGCCAATTCGCTGTGGGTGGCCATTGAGGTGTACCATGCATTCGCAAAATCGCTGGCTCATACTGGCCATCGTATCGAGCGCACTTCTTTTGATCGTCGTCGATATGACGGTGCTCTATACTGCTCTTCCCCGCCTGACCCATGACCTCGGCGCGAGCGCATCCGAAAAGCTCTGGATCGTCAACGCCTACGCCCTCGTCGTTGCCGGCCTTCTGCCCGGCCTCGGCACGCTCGGCGATCGGCTCGGGCACAAGAAGCCCTTCATCGTCGGTCTCGCGGTCTTCGGCGTCGCGTCACTGATTGCGGCCTACGCCCCTACCCCAGAGGTCCTGATCGGCGGGCGCGTGTTGCTCGCGGTCGGCGCCGCGCTGATGATGCCGGCAACGCTGTCGATCATCCGCCTCACCTTCACCGACGAGCGCGAGCGGGCGCTGGCGATCGGCGTCTGGGCTGCGATCGCCTCCGGCGGAGCGGCCATCGGGCCGGTTCTCGGCGGCTTTCTGCTCGAATATTTCTGGTGGGGCTCGGTCTTCCTGATCAACGTGCCAATCGTTGCCATTGCCCTCATGCTCGGCATTGTCGTGCTGCCGAACAACCCCGGCAATCCCAAGCATCCGTGGGATGCGCTCGCTTCGTTCCAGATCATGGTGGGCCTCGTTGGCCTTGCCTATGCCGTGAAGGAGACGAGCAAGCGTGAACCGTCGCTTGAAGCCGGGCTCGCCGCTGCCGTCATCGGCGCCATCGCGCTCTTCCTTTTTGTGCGCCGCCAGCGCCGGAGCACCCATCCGCTGATCGATTTCAGCCTCTTCCGCAATGCGGCGTTTTCCTCGGGCGTCGCTGCAGCGTTGGTGGCGTCCGCCTCGATCGTCGGCATCGAGCTGGTCCTGAGCCAGCAGCTGCAACTCGTCGATAGCCTTTCGCCGCTTCAGGCCGGCCTTTTCATTCTGCCGATCCCGCTCGCGGCCTTCGTCGCCGGCCCGCTGACCGGCACCCTGCTGCCACGCCTGGGGGCGGAGGTGGTGCTGCGCTCGGGCCTCATCCTCGCAGCGCTCGGCCTCGGCGGATATCTGCTGGTCCATGAGGCCGGCGCGCTGACCCAGATCGTCACGCTCGTCGTCCTCGGCCTGGGCATCGGTGCCTCGATGACCGCCGCCTCCAGCGCCATCATGTTCAACGCCCCGCCGGAGCGGGCCGGCATGGCGGCATCGATCGAGGAGGTCTCCTTCGAGCTCGGCGGCGCGATCGGTATTGCCATCCTCGGCACCGTGATGTCCGTCGTCTACACCGCTTTCCTCGTGCTGCCGGAGGGTGCAGCCATTTCGCCAATGGCGCGCGACAGCCTCGATGAGGCTCTGCTTCTCGCCGAGAAACTGCCGCCGGAACTGGCGAGCGAACTCGTCACCCGTGCCCGGCTCGCCTTCGAACAGGCATTCACCGCGGTGGTGATCGCTGCAACAGCCATGCTGTTTGTCACCGGCTCGGCCATCTGGTGGCTGACGGGGGGCCGCAGCACTGCGCCGGCGGAATCCCGTCGGGCGAGCCACCACTGAAAGCGACCGCCGGCCGGCCCCCGCCCGGCGGTCAGCGCAACCGCGCCTCGCATTTCGCGATCGCCTCGACCATTGCCTGGAAGCGCACGTGATGGCGAACCGCGTCGAGGTCGGAGTCCTGCTTGAACCAGAGCAGTTGGTAGCACGAACTCTGCGGCAGCAGGGTTTCAAGCAGATCAAGCGCCACATCGATGTCGCCGAGAATGGAATAGACGCAGGCCGTATTGTAGCGGGCGACCACGTCGTCCGGATCAATTGCCAGAGCGCGTGCCGCCCATTCCCGCGCACGATCCGCCTCGCCCATGTGAGCCAGCGCCAGCGCGCCGCGATGTGCCGGCCCTGAGTTCTCCGGATTGAGCTCCAGCGCCCGCTCCGCGCGAGATATCCCGACCCTTGCCCATTGCACCCGTTCGGCGTCACGGCCAAGCGACTTATAGGCGCTCATCAGGTGGATCGGCGACAGGTAGTCGTCCGGGCGGATGTCTGCCGCACGCTTGAAAAACTGGATCGCCGTTTCGAAGGCACCCTGCATGAACAGGAAACGCGCATAGTGGAAGTTCGCCTCATAGAGACTGGCATCCAGCGTCAGCGCCCGCTCGAATTCGGCGACCGCCTCATCGTCCTGGCCGTCCTGGTGCAGCACCAGGCCGCGTGAGGCATGAGCCTCCGCCAGATCCGGATCGAGCGCCAGCGCCTTGTCGGTCATGGACAGGATGCTTTGCAGCGGGAACTCGTCCTCGTGCCAGTCGCGCAATGCCGACTCGCAATCGGCAATGCCGGCATAGGCGCGGGCAAAATCGGGGTCGAGTTCCACCGCCTTCAAGAACATGCGCCGGGCAAGCAGCAGATAGGAACGGGTCCAGGCATGCGAGAACTGCCGGCCGCGCAGGTAGTAGGTATAGGCTTCGACGCTCGTGGTCGGGTCGTTCTCGATTGCTCGCCTCTCGGCCGGCAAAAGCTTGACCTTGAGCTGATCGACGATCGCGTGGGTGATCTCATCCTGAATGGCGAAGATATCGGTCAGGTCGCGGTCATAGCGGTCGGCCCAGAGGTGTGTGCCGGTCAAGGCATCGATGAGCTGGCCGGTGATGCGCACCCGCGAACCCGCCTTGCGCACGCTGCCCTCGAGGATGTAGCGGACGCCCAGTTCCTGGGCCACCTGCTTCACCTTCACCGACCGCCCCTTGTAGGTAAACACGGTGTTGCGGGCCACGACATGCAACTTCGAGATCTTCGACAGATCCGTGATGATGTCTTCGGTGATGCCGTCGGAGAAATATTCCTGCTCCGGATCATGGCTCATGTTGGTAAACGGAAGCACGCCGACGGAGAGCCCGTAGCCGTCATCGAGCACGACAGGACCGACCCCGCTTGGCGCTGCCGCAACCTTCGTCGGCGCACCGAGCGCCACCGAATAGACATGCACGCCGGCGGCGATGTTCTTCAGCGTGTGCTCACCCTTGTCGATGAAACCGATATCGAGGCGCGTGCCGACGTGATCGCGCACCGTGGCGGAAACGGCAACACCGGATGGCTCCGCCAGCCCTTCGAGACGGGCGGCGACATTGACGCCGTCGCCGAAGATATCTCCATCCTCGACGATGATATCGCCCAGATGCACACCGATGCGCAGTTCGATGCGCTTTAGCTGCGGCACGCTTTCATTGCGGATCAGCATGCCACGCTGAATATCGACGGCGCAGGCGACCGCATTCACGACGCTCGCAAACTCGACGAGAATGCCGTCGCCGGTCAGTTTGACGATGCGCCCCTTGTGGCGGTGGATCTTGGGATCGACGAGTTCGTTCTTGTGCCGTTTCATAGCGGCCAGCGTGCCGGTCTCGTCAGCGCCGATCAGGCGGCTGTATCCCACGACATCGGCAGCGAGAATGGCAGCGAGACGGCGTTCCAAGAAACCCTCGAATTCACTTCCCGAATGAAAGAGGTAATCTAGCGCGTTATTCCCCATCTGTCCTGCGCCCTTTTGTAGTTGTAGCGAATATACGTACAACCCAATAGCATCGGGCGATCGGCCCTGGAGTTTCCAAGGAAACGGGTACTTACGGGCAAATTGGTCCAGCTAGGGCCGGATCAGCACGGTCACCATCATCATGACGATGGCAAAGACCGCGATCTTCCAGAAGTCCCGGCGGCGGCGCAAACCCGGAATGCCGAGCGGCCACAGAAGCTGGATGACCATTGCCAGGAGCAGGATAAGGGCGAGCGCCTTCTGCATGTTGCCCTCGTGTTCCGGGAGGCTGCCTTGACCGGCAAAGCGTTCGCAACGCCGGCACTCTTCGTCGCACGGAGCACCGCCTCCCCCAAGGACTAGCGATACGCTGCGCTTGGCAAAAAGGGCTAGTGTTTCCGCAGGCGATTTGCAATGACCGGTTTCCTTCAATCGTCTTCGTTTGAAGGGCAAATCGTGCGGCAACACAAAGCGCTGTAAAGAGAAACCGGCTGGCAATTCACCAGGCACCGCCCTAACTTGCTGACGGCAGAACGAATTTCGGATGGATGATGAGAAAGAACCTGCTCCCGGTTGCCGCCCTCCTGCTCGGCACCTTGTTTCTCTTTCTGGGCAATGGTCTCCAGGGGCTGCTTCTTCCCGTTCGCGGTACTGCTGAAGGATATCCGACCACCATCCTCGGCCTGATCGGTACGTCCTGGGCAGCCGGCTTCGTTCTCGGCTGCTTCTTTGCCCCGAATGTCGTCAAGCGCATCGGCCATGTGCGCGCTTTCAGCGTCTTTGCTTCACTGATCGCCATCGTTGCGCTTACGACCGGCATCCTGATCGATTCCACCTGGTGGCTGATCCTGCGGGCGCTGACCGGTTTTGCCACCGCCGGCACGTCGATGATCATCGAAAGCTGGCTGAACGAGCGCGCCACCAACGAGAGCCGCGGCGTGATCTTTTCGCTCTATATCGCCATAACCCTCTTCGGCGTCGTCGGCGGCCAGATGATGGTCCCCTTCGGCGATACCTCGACCAGCTTCTTCTTCATGATCTGCGGCATCCTTTATTGCCTCGCCATGCTGCCGACGCTTCTGTCCAAGGCCGCCTCGCCGCAGCCGTTGAAGCAGGTCCGCCTTGACCTGCGCGCGCTTTACCGGAACTCGCCGGTCTCCTTCCTCGGCATCCTGCTCGTCGGCATCGCCAATGGAGCCTTCGGCACGCTCGGCGCCGTCTTCGGGCGACAGGCCGGCCTTTCCGACAGCACGGTCGCGGCCATGATGAGCGTGGCGATCTTCGCGGGGGCGGTGATGCAGCTGCCCGCCGGCCGCCTCTCCGATCGCATCGACCGTCGCTATGTCCTGGCCGCCCTTGCCGGCGTCGGCGCCCTCGCCGGCCTGCTCATCTTCCTGATCGAGCCGAGCCAGGTGTGGATCGTGCTGACGCTGATCGCGATCTATGGTGCTGCCGCCAACGCGCTCTATCCGATCGCCGTTTCCCACGCCAACGACTTCGCAACCGCCGAGGACTTCGTGAAGGTCTCCGGTGGCCTGCTGCTGCTCTATGGCATCGGCACGATCATCGGCCCGACGATCGGCGGCCCGGTCATGACGGCAGCCGGCCCATACGGTTTGTTCATGATTACCGCCTGTGCCCACATTTTGATCACAGCCTATGCCATCATCCGCAGCCGGATGCGCGCGCCCGTGCCGGTCTCCGACCGCGACGCCTTCTCGCCGGTCAATGCCGGCGCGCCGACGACACCGGAAAGCCTGCAGCTTTCGCCGCGCGCTGCCCCGCTTGAGGAAGCGCGTAGCGAACCGGACAACAACCAGAAATGGGAGGATCAGACAGATGAGCCTGTTTGACGACGACCGACCACAAAAGAAGCTGGTGCACGAAATCGGCAGCGATCTTTCACTGCTTTCAGTCGATGAACTCACCCAGCGCATCGCGCTGTTGACGGAGGAAATCACCCGGCTCGAAGCCGAGAGGACACGCAAATCCGCAAGCCGCTCGGCCGCCGAAAGCCTGTTTCGCTGAGCCCTTGCGCAAGCGGGCGCGGCGCAGCAAAACGAAGCGCTTTTAACGGCAAATTAAGCATTATCTGCGATTGTCAGGGCATCCGGAGCTTTCCGGTTTCAGACAATTTCTCCGACTGGCGAATGGGTCTGATTTTTCTCCCTGTTTTACCTTGAGAGCCGCTTTTCGCGGCTCTTTTTTTGTTTTGGCATAGCTTCCGCTAAAGAACTGTGGAGATTAACCCTTTCTTAAGAATACCCTTGCGCGAAATGCGCTATCGGATCATTCTTCGAGCATAGAGGCGGGCAAGGATTTATTTCCTATAACCGCCCACTACCTGACTGTCGTGATGCGTTTGAACCAGGGAAAACAGGTCATGTCCGAGAGAGGATTGAATACGGTCAGTTTCGCAGGACACGCAGCGTCCTCGGCACAATTCAAGACACTCTATTCGGAAGGCATGGGTCTGGTCGAGGAAACGGCCACCTATCTCGATGGCCCCGGCCGCGCCGCCTCGAAGGTTCTGCCGCGCATGGCATCGGTGCTCTATGCAGCTGAATCCATGCGCCTCACCACCCGCCTGATGCAGATGGCTTCCTGGCTGCTCCTGCAGCGCGCCGTCAACAACGGTGAGATGAGCCGCGACCAGGTGATGTCGGAAAAGAGCAAGGTTCGCCTCGACAGCTTCAACGTCGACAAGTCCGCGCCTGGCTGGGCCGAACTGCCGGAGTCCTTCCGCGATCTCATCGAGCGCTCGCTGCGCCTGCAGAACCGCGTCGCCCTGCTCGATCGCGAAATCTATCGCCCGCACGAAGCCGCTGCCATCGTTCCGGACAACCAGAATGGCGTCAAGGCGCAGATCAAGCTGTTGCAGACGGCCTTCGGCACCAACTGATAGCCTTTCGCGTCTGCATGCGGAAACGGGACCCGGCCATCGCCGGGTTTTTTGTTTTGCGTCGCGGCTGTCACGAACGGGTGCGCCGCATCTTCGCCAAAAGAAACAGCGCCAGCGCACAACTTAGGAAGCCAAGAGCCATTGGCAGTCCCCGATGGCCTAGCCACTGCATGGCTAGTCCTGTCGCGGGCGACCCCACGATGCCGCCGAGACCCCACGCAACCGCGAAGGCCGCATTGCCAGCAATCAGGGCCTGGCCAGTGAAGCGTTCGCCGAGCTGGATCAACGACATCGTGTAGATGCCGAATGAGCCCCCGCCCCAGACGAAGACGAGCGGCCAGACGAGCCAGGAAGTGAAGACCCAGGGCAGCAGCAGGCATCCGGCCAGCGAGACCAGCACACAGAACAACATCGCCCGCATCGAACCGGTCTGCTCGGCCAAGCGCCCGAGAAATATCTGCAGCAGCGCATTGCCGGTGATGAAACAGGTAATGAGAGAGGCGATCCGCTCCTCGGCACTGCCGCGCGTGGCGCCATAGGTGGCAAACATCGAAAGCAGGATCTGTTCGAAAGCGGCAGCGGTGAAAACCGCAAACAGGAGGAGAGGCGCCAGCGCCAGGAACCCACCGACGGAAGTGGCCTCGCCATCCTGCGGCATATCAGGCAGGCGCGGCACGACTGTCAGCAAGATCATCCCGCAGAAAAGGAAGGCCACGATGCCGATCAGGAAGGGCGACCAGCCAACCGTGCCGACGAGGCCGAGCGACAACGGCCCGATGGCGAAGCCGCCCGAAACAACCGAAGAATAGAGGCCCATGATGCGGCCCCGGCGTGACGGCGGAGTGATCGTGATCAGCCAGGTTTCACTGATCACGGAAAGCGGATTGGCAAAGAAACCAAGCAGGAAACGTAGCGGCATCCAGGCCCAGAGGTCCTGCGTCCAGGCGATCGCGATCAGGGTCAGCGCTGCAAACAACGAGCAGAGAACAGCAAGCCACGCCGCGCCGAAGCGCCGAACCAGCGCCGGAATGAGGGGAGCGGAAAGGATGAAACCCAGCGGCGTCATCGCCGCCGACAGGCCGATCAGTCCGGGGGGCGTTCCCTGCCGCTCCAGGATGAAGCTGAGCAGCGGATAGGTCAGCCCTTGGGCAACCGCAAACACCGTGACCGTTGCGATCGTGCCGGCTATCGGCGCCCACAGGATTGGTTGTTCTTGTGGCACGGTCGCGTCGCGCAAGTGACGGCGCTCGGTCGCGACACGCAGAGGCTCTTGATCCGATATCATTCCGAAGCGCGCCTCATGCCTGCCAGAAACGTTTGGCGCTTTCGATCTCGACCTGCGGTTCTGTGAGGCCGATATCGGCGATCAAATGCGGGTCGTTCTTCGAGGTTTGTTCGAGATCCCGGCGAAAGCGGACCCTCCTGTCCCAGGCCGCGACAGCGCCTCCGAGCGTTGCAAGGCCGGTGCGCAAAGGCATCGAGTGCTGTTCTCGCACGCGTGGCGCCTGATGCCGGGATAGAGGAATGGGAATGTGGTTCATGGCAGTCTCCATAATCGGCCCGAAAGACCGGTGAATTCTGCAGGACACGAACCGGGGTGTAATTAAGCGCTTCCAAAAAGTTCTCAAAAACGTCCAAACGCACTATAGATGCGCCCATGCAGGAAACCCGCTTCGCCTTTGGTTCCTTCGTGCTTGATCCGGGTGCGGGAACGCTCCTGCGGGACGGCGATCCCGTTGCCATCGGCTACCGCGGACTAAGGCTGCTTGCGGCGCTCGTTGAACGGTCCGGCGAAATCCTGGGCAAAGCTGAACTGTTGGATGCGGCCTGGCCGGCAACCGCTGTCGAGGAAGGCAACCTTACCGTCCAGATCGCGCAGCTCAGGAAGCTGCTTGGCCCCGCCGCCGATGGCAGCGAGTGGATCTCGACGATCCCGCGCGTCGGCTATCGCTTCACAGGAACCACAAGGACGCTCGGTGCGGCAAAGCGGCGCGCGCTCTCCTTGCCGGATAGGCCGTCGGTCGCCGTGCTGCCCTTCGTCAACCTCAGCAACGATCCCGAGCAGGAGCCCTTCGCGGATGGGCTGACCGAGGACCTGATCACCGACCTGTCCAGAACCCCCGGCCTGTTTGTCATCGCGCGCAACTCGTCCTTCGTCTACAAAGGCAAGCCGGTGGATGTGCGCACAATCGCGGAAGACCTGGGCGTGCGTTACCTGCTGGAAGGCAGCGCCAGGCGTGCGGCAGGTCGCGTGCGTATCAATGCGCAATTGGTCGACACCCAGAGCGGCGATCATCTCTGGGCGGAACGCTTCGATCGCGGCCTGGAAGACATCTTCGCCGTTCAGGACGAGGTTGCGGCAAAGATCGTGGAAGCGTTGCTCGGACAATTGCGCCCACCGCCGCTGCCGCGCAACCGACCCGGCAACATGGAGGCTTACGATCTCTGCGTACGGGCCCGCAGGCTGATGGATGACACGCCGCAGGCGGCCCAGGAAGCGCACCTGATGCTGACGCGTGCGGTTTCGCTCGACCCCGACTATGCCGAGGCCTACCGTTGGCTGGCCATGAACCACTGGATGGGACGGGTGCACTCCGGCGGACCGACGGAGACAGCCCGCAGCCTTGCCCTGGAACTGGCGCGCAAAGCAGTCACGATCGACCCAAACGATGCCGGCAGCCGCTGGATCCTGGCCTACCTTCTTGCCTATGAGCGCAGCTTTGCCGAGGCGGATGCCGAATTCGCCAGGGCGATCGAACTCGACCCGAACGAAGCCGACACCTGGGCGGCGTTGTCCGACGTCGCGGTTCTCGCCGGGCGGGTCGAAGAGGGCCTCGCGCATATCCGCAAGGCGTTCAGGCTGAACCCGTTTCCGGCAAGCTGGTACTATCTGACGCTCGGCCAGGCGCAATATGCGGCCGGCGACTATGCAGCCGCCATCGAGACCCTGCGCAGGGACGAGACCTATCGCACGAGTTCACGCCGGTTCCTGGCGGCAAGCCTCGCCCAGGTCGGTCGCCTCGACGAGGCGCGCGCGGAAGCGGAGCTTTTTCTCGTCGCCAACCCGGGTTTCACCATCCGCCACTGGGCTGCGACCGAGCCGCTGCGTGACGATGCCATGCTTGCGCATTTCGTCGAGGGCTTTCGCAAGGCCGGACTTCCCAAGTGACGGGCAAGCGCGGCCATCCCGCACGGCCAACAAAAAGCCCGGCGCGATGGCCGGGCTTTGAGAATGCCGAAGAGGCGTCAATTAGAGGCCGAGGCCCTCGAAGCGCTTCTTGAACTTGGAGACGCGGCCGCCGCGGTCCATGAGCTGCTGGTTGCCGCCCGTCCAAGCCGGGTGCGACTTCGGGTCGATTTCCAGGTTCATGGTGGCGCCTTCCGAACCCCAGGTCGAGCGGGTTTCGTATTCGGTGCCGTCAGTCATGACTACCTTGATGACGTGGTAATCGGGATGGATGTCTGCCTTCATAACGATCTTCCTAGAGTTCCAGGGTCCAATTGTCGCAAGGCATTGCGACTTCGAGACCGAACACGTAAATGAAGCCGCGGACCGGCTGAAGGGCCACGGCTTCCCAATTCGATGCCGTGCCTATACATCAAGGTCTGCGGGATAACAAGTGCCGCGCGGAAGACTCATGGGCAAACCCTTTCCTCCGTGGTTGGCGAAAGGGGTCAAGTGTCCGTACGAGAAAACCAGACGCCAGCGCGCAAATCCATTCGCCCGCTCACCACGCTCTTACCTTACCTCGCTCGCTACCGCCACCTGGTCGTCGGCGCCGGTATTTCGCTCATCCTAGCCGCAGTGACCACGCTGGCGCTGCCGCTCGCGGTCAGGCGCATGGTCGACAACGGTTTCTCCAGTCCCGACAGCGGTTTCATCAACACCTACTTCTCGATGCTGATGATGCTGGCCATCGTGCTCGCGCTGGCGAGCGCGGCGCGCTACTACTTCGTCATCACGCTCGGCGAGCGCATCGTTGCCGACCTCAGGCGCAACGTCTTCGATAGCGTCACGCGGCTTTCCGCCTCCTTCTTCGACGTCAACCAGTCCGGCGAGATCGTCTCGCGGCTGACTGCCGATACGACCCAGGTCAAGTCCGCGGTCGGCGCCACCGCTTCGGTCGCGCTGCGCAACCTGATCCTGTGTCTCGGCGCCATCGGCATGATGGTCTATACCAGCCCGAAGCTATCGAGCCTGGTGCTGATCGCGATCCCGATCATCGTCTTCCCGCTCGTCGGCTTCGGCCGCTCCGTCCGCCGCCGCTCGCGCGAAGCGCAGGACACACTCGCCAAGGCGTCCGCCTATGCCGGCGAAGCAATCGCGGCATCCCGCACCGTGCAGGCCTTCAATGGCGAGGCACTCGCCAACAACCATTTCGGAGCCGCCGTCGAGGACGCCTATGGCGCTGCGCGCGCCGCGATCAAGGCGCGTTCTGTGCTTACCGCCTTCGCCATCACCATGGTCTTCGGCAGCGTCGTCGCGGTGCTGTGGTTCGGCGCGCATGACGTGCTTTCTGGCAACCTTTCCGCCGGCACCCTCAGCCAGTTCCTGCTCTACTCGGTCTTTGCCGCGGGCAGCCTCGGCTCGCTCTCGGAAGTCTGGGGCGAACTCTCGCAGGCCGCCGGAGCCGCCGAGCGGCTCAACGAACTGCTGACGGAGGTCCCCGAGATCCAGGCGCCGGCAAACCCCGTCGCCATGCCCGTACCGGCCACAGGCGCCATTGCCTTCGACGACGTCTATTTCGCCTATCCGGCGCGGCCCGACTACAAGAGCCTGAACGGGCTCAGCTTTGCGATCAAGCCCGGCGAAACTGTCGCCATCGTCGGCCCGTCTGGCGCCGGCAAGAGCACGGTCTTCTCCATGCTCCTGCGCTTCTACGATCCCGCCAAGGGCACGGTAACGGTCGATGGGCTCGATGTCCGTACCGTTGACCCCAAGGAACTGCGCGACCGGCTGGCGATCGTGCCGCAGGATGTCACCATCTTTGCCTCCTCGGTTCACGACAACATCGCCTTCGGCGTGCCCGGCGCGACCCGGGAGGCGGTGCGCGCTGCGGCCGCCGCTGCCCAGGCGGATGAATTCATCAACCGCCTCGACAATGGCTACGACACGCTTGTCGGCGAACGCGGCATCACCCTGTCCGGCGGCCAGCGCCAGCGCATCGCCATTGCCCGCGCGATCCTCAAGAACGCACCGATCCTGCTTCTCGACGAGGCCACCTCGGCGCTCGACGCCGAAAGCGAGACCTTGGTGCAGAAAGCCCTCGATGGCCTGCTGCACGAACGTACGACGATCATCATCGCCCACCGGCTCGCGACCGTACTGAAGGCAGACCGCATCCTGGTCATGGATCACGGCCGGATCGTCGAGGAAGGAACCCACGTCTCCCTCATCCGCCAGGGTGGCCTCTATGCCAAGCTTGCGCGGCTGCAGTTCAACCACGGCGCCGAAGCACTGTTCGTCGCCACGCAAAGCTGAGCCGCCGGAGGCGGTTCAGACCCTGCCCGTCCGATTTTACACCAGACGGTTGTCGACCGAGGGCCGCGCCCTATTGTTATGGGGCCGGCCTGCGGCGCCGCGTGCGTTCCGACGCGCCAAGGTTGCTGTAACTTGCTGAACTGCTGCATGAATTCGTCCCTGGACCGATCTCGTTTTAGGGAATTGTGCAGTTGCGGGCCGGTTTGCTGTTTGCTGAACGTGTGGGAGGAAATTCGCATGGCATTTTCGCAACTGACCCGGCGCGCAACGCTGACGCTGGGCCTGATGGCGCTATCCGCGCTGCCCTTTGGCATCCCGGCCCTCGCCCAGGGTTTCCCGGACCGGCCGATAACCATGGTCGTTCCCTTCGCCGCCGGCGGCTCGACCGACGTGGTGGCCCGCATCGTCGCACAAAAAATGTCCGAAGATCTCGGCGAGCAGGTGATTGTCCAGAATGTCGCCGGCGCCGGTGGCAATCTCGGCGCGGCCAATGTCGCGCGCGCCGATCCGGACGGCTATACGATCCTCATGGGAACCGTCGCCACGCACGCGCTCAACCCGCTGATCCTCAAGACCAAGCCCTACGATCCAGAGAAGGATTTCGCCCCCATCTCGCTGCTGGTCATCGTGCCCAACGTGCTGGTCGTCAATCCCGAACTCCCCGCCAAGAACGTCGCGGAACTTCTGGCGCTCCTGAAGGCCAAGCCCGACGAATACAGCTACGCTTCGTCCGGCAACGGCACGCCGCTGCATCTGTCCGGCGAGCTTTTCAAGAAGATGGCCGGCGTCAGCATGCAGCATATCCCCTACAAGGGCGCCGGCCCGGCGCTGAACGACGTCATCGGCAACCAGGTGCCGATCATGTTCGACAATCTCCCTTCCTCATCCGGCCACATCAAGGCAGGAACCCTGCGCGCGCTTGCCGTGACGACAGCGGAGCGCGCGCCTTCCTTCCCCGATGTGCCGACGGTCGCCGAAAGCGGCATCCCCGGCTACGAGACCTACACCTGGAACGCGCTCTTCGCCCCGGCGAACACACCGCAGCCGGTGGTCGCCCGCCTCAACGAGGCGGCAAACAAGGCCATGAAGGATCCCGCCGTTGTCGAACGCATGAAGGAATTCAGCGCCAAGATCGTCGGCTCGACCCCGGAAGAGCTGAAGCTGCATGTGTCGGCAGAGCTGGCGAAGTGGACGCCGGTCGTGCGTGACGCCAACGTGCAGATGGATTGAAGGGCAATCTACCGCCACTCCTCATCCGCCGGCCGGCACCTTCTCCCCACGCGCGGGGAGAAGGGATTTGTGGCAGCGCCGTGCCGACCGTCTCAACCGTCGTCTCAAAACATTGGAAGCATTGCGAGGTTTGGTGGCCTGGCTTCCGCGGTGACGTTTGCAAAGAAGAAGTTGCGGCACGCTCGGCCGTTCCCTCGCCCCGCCTTCTGGGAGAGGGCTAGGGTGGGGAGCAATCGGCTGATAGCGACGATCACCGGCACAATGGACATTACGCCCCGGCGGCACCCCGCCCCGCCATCCGGCCAGAAAAGATGCAGCCGCCAAGGAAGGTGCCTTCGAGCGCATTGTAGCCATGCATGCCGCCGCCACCGAAACCAGCGACTTCGCCAGCCGCGTAGAGACCCGGCACCGGCTCGCCAGACTGCTCCAGCACCTGGCCCGAGAGGTCTGTCTGCAGACCGCCAAGCGTCTTGCGTGTCAGGATATGCAGGCGAACGGCGATCAGCGGCCCGGCTTTCGGATCGAGCAGCCTATGCGGCTTGGCGGTGCGCAGCAGCCGATCGCCACGATAGGCGCGGGCGCCACGGATCGCCGTGACCTGGGCGTCCTTTGAGAACGGGTTGGTGATCTCGCGATCGCGCGCCTCGATCTGCTGGCGAAGATGGTCGAGCGACAGCCGATCCTCGCCCGTGAGCGCGTTCATCGCCGGCACAAGGTCTTCAAGCCGGTCCCGGACGATGAAATCCTCACCCTTGTCCATGAAGGCCTGGACTGGGCCGGGCGGATTCTTGCCGAGCCGCTTCAGGAGCAGCGAGATGCTCTTGCCGGTCAGGTCCGGGTTCTGTTCCGAACCGGAAAGCGCAAACTCCTTCTTGATGATTGCCCGCGTCAGGATGAACCAGCTGTAGTCGTGGCCGCTGTCACGGATCGCCTGCAGGGTCCCGAGCGTATCGAAGCCCGGCATCGCCGGAGCGGAAAAGCGGTTGCCGTCGGCGTCGCACCAGAACGACGACGGACCAGGCAGGATGCGGATGCCATGATCCGGCCAGATCGGATCGAAGTTCCTGAGCCCCTCGGTATAGTGCCACATGCGGTCCGAGTTGATGACCGAACCGCGCGCCCGGCTGGCGATCTCCAGCATGCGCCCGTCGACGTGATGCGGCACGCCCGAGACCATGGTTGCCGGCGGTTGGCCAAGCCGCTTGCGCGGCCAGTTGCGGCGAACGAGATCGTGATTGCCGCCGATACCACCCGAGGTAACGACGACCGCGCCGGCCGAAAGCTCGAAATCGCCGGCGACGTCGCGTGAACTGCGCTCGCCCCTTCCGACCGGGTCCTCCTTCAGCAAAGCACCGCGGGCGCCCGCCACCTTTCCATCCGTGGTAATGAGCTCATCGACCCGATGGCGGAACCGGAAGCGCACCAGACCACGACTTTCCGCCTCCCGCGTCAGCCGCACGAAAGGTTCGAGCACCGCCGGCCCGGTACCCCAGGTGACGTGGAAGCGCGGCACCGAGTTTCCGTGACCATGGGCAAGTCCGCCGCCACGCTCGGCCCAGCCGACGACCGGAAACCAGCGCATGCCAAGGGAATGCAGCCAGCGGCGCTTTTCGCCAGCGGCAAAGTCGAGATAGGCTTCGGCCCAGAGCCGCGGCCAATGGTCTTCCGGACGGTCGAACTGCGAAGATCCCAGCCAGTCCTGCCGGGCAAGCTCGCGCGTGTCGCGAATGCCCATGCGCCGCTGCTCGGGGCTATCGACGAAGAACAGGCCGCCAAGCGACCAGAAAGCCTGGCCGCCAAGGTTCTGTTCGCCTTCCTGATCGAGAACGATCACCTTGCGCCCAAGGGCGGCTGCCTCCGAGGCGGCAACCAGGCCGGCAAGACCCGCACCGATGACCAATACATCGCAATCCATGAAATGCCCTCCCCTGCATCCCATACAGCGCCGCCATACGAATGGCCGCAGCAACAGTTACGCGTACGTCAAGGTCAATTCAAGAGTCGGGTGCTGGCCACGGTGTGTTTCGGTACCGCCGCCTATTTTTCGGTCAGCTTGAGCTCGATGCGGCGGTTCTGGGCCCGGGCCTCCGGGGTCTCGCCCGGCGCAATCGGCTGATACTCGCCGAAGCCGGCCGCGACCAGGCGATCGGCAGGAACCCCCTTCGAGATCAGGAACTTGACGACCGAGGTGGCACGCGCCGAGGAAAGCTCCCAGTTATCGGCATAGCGGCCGCTTCCGGAAAGCTGTACATTGTCGGTATGGCCGTCGACGCGCAGCACCCAGTTGATCTCCGCAGGGATTTCCTTGGCGAGATCGAGCAGCGCCGAAGCCAGCTTCGCCATCTCCGCCTGTCCATCAGGATTGAGTTCACTGCCACCGGACGGGAACAGCACTTCCGACTGGAACACGAAGCGGTCGCCGACGATGCGGATGTTTTCGCGGTCGGAGAGGATTTCCCTCAAGCGCCCGAAGAAATCGGAGCGATAGCGGTTGAGCTCCTGCACACGCTGGGCAAGCGCCACGTTCAGGCGGCGCCCGAGGTCGGCGATCTTCGTCTGCGACGCCTGGTCCTTCGCCTCAGATGCCTGAAGCGCGACCTCGATGGCGGCGATCTGGTTGCGCAGCGCCGCGATCTGCTGGTTCAAGAGCTCGATCTGGCTCAACGCCCGGGCGCTGACCTCGCGCTCGTTCTCAAGCTCCGAGCCGAGACGTCCGATCTTCTGGTTGGCGGCATCGCTGCTGCCGGCGCCCTGGTCTAGCAGCGCCTGCAGGCGCGAGCGCTCGCCTTCCGACTGGGACAGGGAAGCCTGGAGATTGGCGAGCGAATCCTCGAGATCCTGCTTGCCGCTCTTCTCAAGCGCCAGGAGCTGCGTAAGCTCGTTGATCTGGCTGTTCAGCCGGGTCAGCACTTCATCCTTGCCGCTGATTTCGCGGCTCAGCAGAAACTGCCCGAGAACGAACACGGTGAGCAGAAACATGATCGAAAGCAGGAGCGTCGACAGAGCATCGACGAAGCCCGGCCAATAATCGATCGTGCGCTGCGAGCGGCCTTTGCGGGCGAGCGCCATGGATTACTCTCCTCCGGTCTCGTCCAACTGTCCGAGCTTGGCCGGCAGCGGCGGCCTTTCGCCGGTGACGGTGAGCCGCTCCCCGCCGATGCGCGATGACAATCTGTCGAGCGTCCTGCGCATCGCCTTGGCCTCTTCCTGCTGGGCTTCGATCCAGTCCCGGAGCATCTGCTGCTCGCCGCGCATGTTTTTCACCAGGCCCTGGATACCTTCTGCAAGGCTTGCCATGGCAGCGGTCGTACGCTGGCTCGAACCGCCCTCCTGGTTGAGACGGACCAGCTGATCCGTGAGTTTTTTCAGCTCTTCGACCGGAGCCCCCGACGGCGCGTCGAGCGTCGGCGTCAGCTCGGAGCCGACATCGGTCACGGAAGAAAGCCAGTTTTCGAGCTCGGTATAGAAACGGTTCTGGGCGCGGCCGGCCTGCAGGTCGAGGAAGCCGAGGATCAGCGAACCGGAAAGACCGAAGAGCGATGTCGAGAACGCCGTACCCATGCCGGTCAACGGCGCCGACAGGCCGCTTTTCAAGGCCGCCAGAATGTCTTCGGTGGTTCCCGAACCGGCATCCAGCGACTGGATGACCGTATTGATCGAACCGATCGTACCCAAAAGGCCCCAGAAAGTGCCAAGCAGGCCGAGGAACACGAGAAGGCCGGTCAGATAGCGTGAGATATCGCGGGATTCATCGAGACGGGTCGCAATCGAATCCAGAATGGAGCGTAGCGCCGTCGTCGAGATCGCCGTCTGACGGGCACCGATCAGCGCCCGCATCGGCGCCAGCAGCACCGGATCGCGGCCCACCTTGTCGGCGCTGCCGGCGGCGCGAAAGGAATTGAACCAGCGCACTTCGGGACGTAAGCCCAGCACATGGTTGAAGACGAGCAGGATGCCGATCAACAGCACCCCAAGGATCAAGCCGTTGAGGCCGGGGTTGGCCAGAAAGGCGTTGTGTGCCTGCCGAAAGAGGATTGCGCCCACGAAACCGACGATGATCAGGAAGACCACCATGATCCAGAAATAGTGCATGGGGCTCGAAAGCTTGTGCGGATTATAGCTTTCTTCCATGCCTTCCCGACCGTTCCATCCGGACAGATGCAGTTGCGTCATGGGTATAAGTATCTCCCGGTTCTTACATGTCGGAACGGCGCCGCGCCGGTCCGGAGCCTACTGCATAATTCCCGAAACCGAAATCGATTCAAGGATGAAATTCAGCCGTTTCCCAAAGTGAGGCGACGGCTGCGGCACCCGTAGATAGGCACAGGCATGTGGCACTGTCGTGTTGCCTCATTCCGGATCAACCGGAAAAGCAAAGCCTCCGACGCAGGTGAGCGCCGGAGGCCGAGCGTCAAAACAAGGATCGCTGCTTACTTGGTCGGCACCGGGCGGTGCACGACATCCTTCAGTGCCTTGACGATGTACTCGTTGCCACAGACGATCGAACCGTCGTCGACCGGCTTGGCGCCGCCGTTGATATCGTGCGCCCAGCCGCCGGCCTCCCGGATCAGCAGCACGCCGGCAGCGATGTCCCAGGCGGCGAGGTCGCGTTCCCAGTAGCCGTCGTAGCGGCCGGCAGCCACATAGGCGAGGTCGAGCGAGGCAGCGCCCATGCGGCGGATGCCTGCGACTTCGCCCATGACGTGGCGCAGTTCGATCAGGTACTTGCCGTGGTTGCCGCGGCCGAGATGCGGCGTGCCGGTGGCGATCACCGCGTCGGAAAGATGCTTGCGCGAGGCGACCCGCAGGCGACGGTCGTTGAGGAAGGCGCCACCGCCACGCTCGGCAGTGTAAAGTTCATCGGTCGCGGGGTTGAAGACGACGGCGCCGACGATCTCACCCTGACGCTCCAGTGCGATCGATACCGCGAAATGCGGAATGCCGTGCAGGAAGTTGGTGGTGCCGTCGAGCGGATCGACGATCCAGCGATGCGCACCGTCGGTGCCGATGATCTCTTCACCTTCCTCGCCGAGGAAGCCGTAGGTCGGGCGGGCCTTCAGGAGCTCTTCGCGGATGAGTTTTTCGGCCTTGCGGTCGGCCTGCGAGACATAGTCGCCAGGCCCCTTGAGCGAGACCTGCAGGTTCTGGACTTCGCCGAAATCGCGGGCCAACGACTTGCCCGCCTTGAAGGCGGCCTGAACCATGACATTGAGAAGTGCTGAACGGGCCATCTGGCGATCCCTTGATAACGAAGGCCGATCGAACGCGATCGATCGGACGTTGAACCTGCTTGACGGAACACGGCCGCATTGCCGGCCCTTCTGCATATTCCCTCGATCGGAACCGATCCAAGGACGTAGGGCAAGCCGCTGATTGAGCTCCGTCGTCAAAAAACCGAGTGAGTAATCACTCCGCTCGCGTTGCGGCCAAACTGTCGCGGCCCCACGAGCAAAACCGCGGCCTCAGAACCACAGATGGCCCGCAAATTCAAGCGAAATAGCATTTTCGTCGAGCAGCCACGGCGGATTCCGTCGCAATCTGCACCGTTCAGCTCCGGCGATACTTGTTGGCGGCGCTGAGTGCCTGCTTCTGCTGCTCTTCATTGAGACCGAGATAGAAGTCCTCGAGCGAGTCGTCCTTCAGGCCGGCGCGACGCGAAAGCACATACCATTTCGCCGCCTCGACCGGATTGGGCCTGGTGCCGATGGCGTTGACATAGAGATGCGAAAGCCGGTTCTGCGCAACCACATTTCCGCCCTCGGCCGCCCGCCGCATCCAACCGAAACCCTCTTCGAGATTGCGCTCGCCGGCAATGCCCTCGATCATCCAGATGGCGATATCGAGCTGAGCGGTGTCGTAGCCCGCCCGCGCCGCGCGGATCAGCCATTCGCGCGCCCGCGCCCGCTTGCTCTCCTCGATGCCATCGACATTGACCAGAATCTGCGACAGCGCATATTGCGCATCCGCAATGCCCTGTTCGGCCGACTTTTCATAATAGGGCATCGCCAGTTTCAGTCCCTTCGGCCCGGGATTGTCGGCGACAAGCGTCTGGCCGTAGTTGAACTGCGCCGAGCCATTGCCGAGATCGGCCGCCTTCTTCATCAGCTCTTCGGATTTCTTCCGGTCGCGCTTGACGTAACGGCCCTCCATCAGGATCAGCGCGTATTTGAACATAGCGGCGGGATCGCCCTTTTCCGCCGCCTGGCCGTACCAGAAGGCAGCCTGCTGGGGATTGCGCACGACGCCCAGTCCCTGCTGCAGGATCTCGGCGATCAGCGTCTGCGCCGCCGGATCGCCAAGCTGCGCCCGCGGCAGCGCCAGATCCATCGCGGTCAGGTAGTAGCCACGCTGGAACGCGCCATAGGCATCGTCCACCTTGCCGGTGAAGGGCTTTTCCGCTGGCAGGGCCGGCAATTCGGCGCCCATGCGATCGAAAACAGTGACGCCGGACGATGGGACGGAGCCGTCCGCAGGCTTCTTGTTGGGGCCGACAGCGGACTTGCCATCTTTCTGGTCGGTCGGCGTCGCGCCCTCCGGCATCGCCGCACCGTTGAAAGGCGTGATGCGGCCGCGCTTCTCGACGCCGGCGTCCTCGCCACCGCCCTTCTGCTCCTGCGCATGCGCCGGCAGTGCCAGGGCAACAGCCATGGCAACAAGGGAAAAACCTCGACTCAATCTGGAAGGCAGGCGGCTCAACATCGAAACGTCTTAATCTTCAAACCGTGGCGCTTTTTCGTCAAGAAGTGCGTTGACCGCAGCAACGACGGAAGGCGCCTGACCGGGTTCGCCGAAGACGGCAAGGCGAAGCGCCACGAACTCGGCACCAGTCTCCGCCACGGCCAATGCCGATTGCGGGTCGGTGCCGCCCATGACGATGCAGGGGATCTCGATCATCGACGCCCACCATTCGGCGAGCGCCAGGTTCTTCGGATGCGCCTCCGGCTTGATGTCGCCATCGGTCTTGCCGAAGAACACGTAATCCGGGCGCACCTCGCCGATCTCCAGCGCGTGGTGACGGTCGGCGGCATTACCCCCGCCGACGATCAGTTTCGGGGTGTGTTTCTCGACCGCCTCGCCAAGCGCTTCCGCATTGCCGGCAATGTGCAGACCATCAGCCTTGGCGCGCCCGGCCACGCGGGAGTCGCCCTCGATGAGCGCAGCGGCGCCGGCTTCCTGAATGACCGGCACCAGACGCTCGGCATGTTTCTGGAACTCGGTATCGTCAAGTGCGTATTGCGGCACGATCACGGAGGCGACGTCGCCGCCCTTCAGGGCTTCGGCAAGCACCTTTGCGCGTTCCGCCGCATCGGGCATGTCGGGCGCGATCAGCACCAGGCGGCAACGTTCTGTTGTCATATCAAGACATCCATTTCCGGCTGCATCCGCCAGGGTGGCGAAACCAGCGCTCGATTTCATTTGGGAAAACCGATAGACGGAGACTGCAAAAGGATCAACCGCCACCCATGCTTCCTGATCTCGACTTCTATCTTATCGCCATTCCGGCAGTTCTGCTCGTTGGTCTCAGCAAGGGTGGCATGGGGGAAGCACTTTCGCTGATGGGTGTTCCGATCCTGTCGATGGCGGTGTCACCCGTCCAGGCGGCCGCCCTGCTTCTCCCGATCCTGATCGCTATGGATCTTGTCTCGCTCTGGATGTGGCGCAAGCACGGCGATCGCACCACCCTCTTCATGTTGTTGCCCGGCGCCATCGTCGGCATCTTCATCGGCTGGGCGACCTCTGCCTACGTCTCGCGTGACCTCCTTCGCCTCATCATCGGTCTGATCACCGTGCTCTTCGTGCTCCGATACGTCTACAATGTCTGGCGCATACGTCTTGGCATCACGATCGCGCCGAAGAAGCAGCGGGCCGGGCCGGCAACACTCTGGGGCTCCTTTGCCGGTTATGGCAGCTTCGTCGCGCACGCCGGCGGCCCGCCTTTCCAGATCTACGCGTTGCCACTGCAACTCGATCCGCGCGAATATACCGGCACCATCGTGCGCTTCTTTGCGATCCTGAATGCGGTGAAGCTCATCCCCTATTTCGCGCTTGGGCAGCTGGATCTCAGTAACCTGAAAATCTCGGCGACGCTCTTTCCGCTCGCCATCGTCGCAACCATGTGCGGCGCCTGGATCGTTCGCCGCATGAAGCCGCAGATCTTCTACCCCTTCATGTATACCATGGCCTTCATCGCAGGCTCGAAACTGCTGTGGGACGGTATCAACAGCCTGGCCGCAGGCGGCTGAACCGAGGCCCCAAGTATTACGGAAATATTGCAAAGCAAAATTAGCATTCCGCATCGCACAAATTTCTTGCTGCTTTGCAAAATTTCGCCTAACGTCCGGCCATGACGATCGCGGACCCTTTCGATGCCATTGCGGACCCGAACCGGCGCCACCTGCTGGAGGAACTGCGGCGCGCGCCGAAAACCGTAAACGAACTGGCGGAGGGCCTGCCGATCAGCCGCCCGGCCGTATCGCAGCACCTGAAGGCCTTGCTGGATTGCAATCTGGTCTCGGTTTCGGCGAGCGGTACTCGGCGGATCTACGCGATCAACCGTCCGGGTTTCGACCGTCTCAATCTGTGGCTCGACCAGTTCTGGTCCTGAGCCCGGCAGCCGCTTACGGCGCCGCGCGTCTTTGTCAGAGGCGCAAAGGTCGCTGTAGCTCTTTGAATTTCTGTATGTTTTTGTCCCTTGATCGGCTATGATCAAAGGGAGACCTGCAGCAGGCGACGCCCGAAAGAAACAGACCGGGCGCCAAGCCCGGTCCAGCATTCCGTATCTTCCGTCGTGGGGGATTGGTTCTAAACCTTGTTGCGCCTACTCAGAGGGGAGATGGCGCCTCCCGATAATCCTGGGAAATACCGTTGATAATCAGTGAGTCGAGGAACGAAGCCTTTCGATTTCGTCCTTGATGCGCAGCTTCCTCCGCTTGATGTCGGTAATCAGCTCGTCTTCCACCGACGGCTGATTCAATGCCGCATGGAGCTCCTGCTCCAGGACGCCATGTTTTTTCTCAAGCGTTGCAAGATGAGCCTCAACAGTCATTTGGCAGTCCCTTCCTTTTGCTTGCATCCGGCGTGTGAATGCCGGATGTTCCATGGTTGTAACCTTACTACAGTGCCATGCCATTTTTCATTTGTCGAAGGCGAAATGATGACGACGGATAACTTCCCGTTACCGCCCAAGATGTGATAGAGCGACGCATGGAATTCCGGTTCGAGGAGGACTTCGCGCCGGGCTGATGGGGATCGCTTTGCATGCCGGACCAGGACCAGGCCGAACTCAGACTGACCGCCGCGCGGCTGAGGCAGGAACATGAAGACTACGACGCTGCCATCAACGCCATGATCGAGACCGGCTGCGACGCGCTGAGAATCCAGCGCATGAAGAAGAAGAAGCTGGCGATCAAGGACAAGATCAGCAAGATCGAAGACCAGATCATCCCCGACATCATTGCCTGAACGCGGAACAGGACAGACGTGATCGACACCACGACCCCACCCGTCGCCATCATCATGGGAAGCCAGTCGGACTGGGAGACGATGAAGAACGCCGCCGATACGCTCGACGCGCTCGACATTGCCTATGAGGCTCGCATCGTTTCCGCCCATCGCACCCCGGATCGGCTCGTGAACTTCGCCAAGGGCGCCCGCGACGAGGGCTTCAAGGTGATCATCGCCGGCGCCGGAGGGGCGGCCCATCTGCCCGGCATGTGCGCCTCGATGACGCCGCTGCCGGTCTTTGGCGTACCGGTTCAGTCGAAGGCGCTTTCCGGCCAGGACAGCCTGCTCTCGATCGTCCAGATGCCCGCCGGCATTCCCGTTGGAACGCTCGCGATCGGCCGCGCCGGCGCCGTCAACGCCGCCCTTCTTGCTGCAGCCGTGCTCGCACTCAGTGACGACGACCTCGCCGACCGGCTTGACGACTGGCGCGAGCAGCAGACGATTTCGGTCGCCGAGTACCCGGTGGACGAGGCATGACCACCATCGGCATTATCGGTGGCGGCCAGCTCGGCCGCATGCTGGCGATGGCAGCTGCCCGATTGAACTTCCGCACCGTCATCCTCGAGCCGCAGGTCGACTGTCCGGCGGCACAGGTCGCCAACGATCAGATCGTTGCTGCCTATGACGACGAAGCCGCGCTCAGCCAACTCGCGACCGTCAGCGACATCATCACCTACGAATTCGAGAACGTGCCTGTCGCGGCCGCCGAGCGGCTCGCCGCGAAACGACCTGTCCTCCCGCCTGCAAAGGCGCTGGAAGTCGCGCAGGACCGCCTCGTCGAAAAACGCTTCATCAACGACTGCGGCATTGCGACGGCGCGCTTTCACGCCGTCGACAGCCAGACCGACCTGGAAACAGCGCTTGCCGATTTCGGCGGCACCGGCGTGCTCAAGACCCGCCGCCTCGGTTACGACGGCAAGGGCCAGCGCGTCTTCCGCTCCGCCGGGGACAGTCCGGCCGGCGCCTTTGCAGCGCTCGGCGGCGTGCCCCTGATCCTTGAGAGCTTTGTGCCGTTCGAGCGCGAGATTTCGATCATCGCCGCCCGCGCCACCGACGGCACGGTCGCCTGCTTCGACCCGGCCGAGAACGTCCATCGCAACGGCATCCTCCACACCTCGACGGTGCCGGCAGCCGTTGGCGGCGACACGGCGGATGCCGCCCGCAAGGCGGCCAAGGCCATCCTCGATGCGCTCGGCTATGTCGGCGTCATCGGCGTCGAATTCTTCGTGCTTGCCGATGGCAGCCTGATTGCCAACGAAATGGCGCCGCGCGTGCACAATTCCGGCCATTGGACGGAAGCCGCCTGCGTCGTCTCGCAGTTCGAGCAGCATATTCGCGCCGTCACGGGATTGCCGCTCGGCAATCCCCGTCGCCACTCCGACTGCGTCATGCAGAACCTGATCGGCGACGACCTCAACGATGTTCCGGCATGGCTTGCAACGGATGATGTCCTGGTGCACCTCTACGGCAAGACCGAGGCGCGACCCGGCCGCAAGATGGGCCATGTCACACAGCTCCTCCGCAGCTGAAGGCCACAGAAATGCGGGGCAAGGCGGCAAAATGGGGCGTCTTGTGGTTGACACAACAGGGGTGACACGGTATTGCCATCCCACCTTAAAGGAGCGCGCTCACCGGCGCGCTTTTGATTGTTAGAGATACCGGGCGAATTTTCGTTCCCCGAAACCTGCGGATCAGGAAAATGAAGATCAAGAATTCGCTCAAGTCGCTGAAGACCCGTCACCGCGAAAACCGTCTGGTTCGTCGCAAGGGCCGCATCTACATCATCAACAAGTCGAACCCGCGCTTCAAGGCTCGTCAGGGCTGATCCACGCCGGGTGGCGGGACATCCCTTCGGCGATGTCCCAAAATTGATTATGAAGTTGTTCCATGGCGAGCTAACATGCTCGCCATGCGAGTTTTTGTACCCCTGATTCTGGCGTGCTCCGCCCTGCTCGCCACCTCCATAGGAGCTGGCAGTTTCTCGTTCGCGGCGGAAGCATCGACCCAGACGGAATCCGCCAGCCTTACCACACCCAAGCAACGACTGGACGGCCTGTTCGCGGACCTCAAGAAGGAACGCGACGCCGACAAGGCGCGTGAACTCGCCAATCAGATCCGTATGGAATGGCAGGATTCCGGCAGCGCCACCGTCAATCTCCTGATGCAGTGGGCCGACAAGGCCATCACCGACAACAAGCAGGCTGCCGCGCTCGACATCCTCGATCAGGTCATCACGCTTGCGCCCAACTATGTCGAAGGCTGGAACCGCCGCGCGACCTTGCATTACGCGATGGGCAATTACCGGAAATCGATGTCGGACATCAACCGTGTGCTGACGATCGAGCCTCGCCATTTCGGTGCGCTTGCCGGCATGGCAGCGATCCTCGGCGCCTCCGGCAAGGACGAGCTTGCCATGCGGGCCTGGGAGCAGTTCCTGGACATCTATCCCGCCGATCGAAAGGCGCAGGAGCAGCTCGGAGAGTTGGCCGAGAAGCTCGCCGGCAGCAAGACCTGACCGCACCGGCGCAGTCTGTTGCAGAGCCCGTCAGCGCCCCTCCCTGTCGGTGCGACCACACTTCTCGACCTACAGCGCCGCGCGTCTTATGAGACGCGCAAAGGTCGCTGTAGCACTTTGAATTGCTGCATGTTTCCTTCAATCGGTTACGATTGAAGGAAACATGCAGCAGCGACAACCACTCGTCGTTTCATGGAACCGATCTGGCTGGAATGGCATCGCACCTGGGGTGGCCACCTTCCCGCGCCCCTCTCGCAATGGACCTGCGGCCGCACGAGCCTGTTTCTTGTGCGCGCCTTGAATGCCGAAGGCCTCGATGCCTGCGGGGTCTCGGGCACACCGCGTGCGGGTCCCCTTGAGCCGGAGATCGGTCCATTCGGCTTCCTCCACAACGGCAGCTGGCAGGGCCACGCCTGGGTCGAATGCGGCGACTTCATCCTCGACATCACCGCCGACCAGTTCGGTGCGCCTCCGATCCTCGTTGTCGACCGCGCAGACACCCGTTACAACAAGGGTGAGCGGGATACCGCCCTGCCAGAGTTCGTGCTTGCCCGCCAGCGCGCCGTGGAGGCCATCTGGCCACGATGGCTGGCTATGAGTTCCCCAAACCTGCAACGTTGACGCGGATACCACGTTGGGCCAAGGACGCCGGAAGACAGATTGAGACAATGGTTCCAGCTACCGTCCTGTTGATCGGGCTTGCGCTCGCCGGCATCGCCTACAGCCTCTGGCACGCGCGGGCCTTCACCCGGCGGTTTCCCAATGCCGGCAAGCTCATCGACATCGGCGGCTATCGCATGAACAGCGTGCACCTGCCGGCGGGCGGGCAGGCGGATCTCTTGCCCGTCGTCTTCATCCATGGCGCCGGCGGCAATCTGCTCGACCAGTTGCACGCCTTCGCGCCAGCCCTTGACGGTCGCGCCGAGATGCTGTTCGTCGATCGTCCGGGCCACGGCTACTCCGAGCGAGGCGGAGCGGAAAACGACCTCCCGGACGGCCAGGCGACGGCGATCGCAAAGCTGATGGCCAGGCGCGGCATCCGTCGCGCCATCATCGTCGGCCATTCCTTCGGCGGCGCCATTGCCGCGAGCTTCGCCCTGCATCATCCGGAGAAGACTGCCGGCCTCGTCCTGCTGGCGCCTGCAACACACCCCTGGCCGGGCGGCGTCGACTGGTATTACCGCCTCACGGCCCTGCCCCTCCTCGGCTGGCTCTTTGCCCATACGCTGGTAACGCCCCTGGGGCAGCGTCGCATCGAAGGCGGCACGCACTCGATCTTTTCACCCAATCCGCGCCCCGACGATTACATCGACAAGACCGGCCCGCATCTGGTGCTTCGTCCCGCAACCTTCCGCAACAATGCGCGCGACATCGCCAATCTCCATGCCTATCTGACCGCGACTGCGCCGCGCTACCGAGAGATCACCGCACAGACCGTGATCATCACCGGCGACAGCGACGGCATCGTGCTGGCCGACATCCATTCCCGCGGACTGGCACGCGATATCCCCGGCGCGGAACTGCTGTGGATCGGCAATCTCGGCCACAAGCCCGATTATGTGGTCACGGACGTTGTCGTCGCAGCACTCGAAAAGATGGCAGGCCAGCCGACCGATCTCGAGCAAATAAAAAGGCGGGCCGAAGCCCGCCTGATCGCGTCGTCCGAAGCCATCGGTCAAGTCTGACCCGCTTCGCACGTTCCCAAGGCTGCGTCAGACGCCGCTCTTGCCGTCGGAGCCGATATAGGCGATGCGCAACATGTTGGTGGCGCCTGGCGTGCCCAAGGGCACGCCGGCGGAGATGATAACGCGCTCGCCGGGCTTGCCGAAGCCTTCGGCCGCAACGATGCGGCAGGCGCGGTTGACCATATCGTCGAGGTCCGTCGCGTCCTCGGTGACGACGCAATGCAGGCCCCATACGACCGAGAGGCGGCGCGCCGTCTGGACGATCGGCGAGAGGGCAATGATCGGAACCTGCGGCCGTTCGCGGGCGGCGCGAAGACCGGTGGTGCCGGACGAGGTGTAGCAGACGATCGCGGAGAGACGGAGCGTTTCGGCGATCTGGTGGGCAGCAAGCGAAATCGCGTCGGCACCGGTTGCCTCCGGCGGCGTGCGCTGCGCGTAGATGATGCTGGAATAGTGCGGGTCGCGCTCGACGTTGCTGGCGATCGACGCCATGGTCGACACGGCCTCCACCGGATACTCGCCCGAAGCCGATTCTGCCGACAGCATGACGGCGTCGGCGCCTTCGAAGACGGCCGTTGCGACGTCGGAAACTTCGGCACGCGTCGGGACCGGCGCCGAGATCATCGATTCCAGCATCTGGGTAGCCACGACCACCGGCTTGCCGGCGCGGCGACATGCGCGCGTCAGCTGCTTCTGCAGACCAGGCACCGATTCCAGCGGCATTTCAACGCCGAGGTCGCCACGCGCGACCATGAGGGCGTCCGACAGCTCGATGATCTCGTCGATGCGGTCGAGTGCCTGCGGCTTTTCGATCTTCGACATCAGGCCAACGCGGCCGCGGGCGATCTTGCGAACCTCGGCCAGGTCCTCCGGTCGCTGCACGAAGGAGAGCGCCACCCAATCGAACTCGCCGGTCGCCAGAACCGCGTCGAGGTCGGAGCGGTCCTTGTCGGTCAGGACGCCGACTGCGAGCAGCGTGTCCGGCAGGCTGACGCCCTTGCGGTCGGAAATCTTGGTGCCGGCGACAACCGTCGTGACGATGCTCTTGCCGTCGGTCTTTTCAGCCTTCAGGTGCAGCTTGCCGTCATCGATCAGCAGGCGATGGCCAGGCTTGACCGCTTCGAGGATTTCCGGATGAGGCAGATAGACGCGGGTGTTGTCACCCGGCTCGTCCCTGTTGTCGAGCGTGAAGGTCTGGCCGACCTTGAGATCCACCTTGCCTTCCGCGAACTTGCCGACGCGCAGCTTCGGCCCTTGCAGGTCGCCGAGAATGCCGATCGGCCGACCGCAACGCGCTTCGACCGCACGGATACGCTGAACCAGCGTGCGCATTACGTCGTGGCTTGCATGGCTCATGTTGATACGGAACAGATCAGCCCCGGCCTCGTGCAGCTTCTGGATCATCTGCTCATCGGAAGACGCCGGTCCGAGCGTGGCGAGGATTTTGACTTTTCTGTTCCGCTTCATCAATTCTGGCTTTCTTGCGTGCCGGGCGTTTCGGAGAGCTGAACCATCCAGCTCCCTTGCCGCCCCGTGTCGTATTCTTTGAATCCCATGCGCTGGAAGCCGCGGGCAAAGCAGTCCTGCACGCCCGTGATCTTGAACTCGTTCTCGGCGACGCACATGTTGACGTCACCGGTCCAGCGGCCGCCGCGGGCCGCATCTTCCGCGTAGAGATAATAGTATCGTGACTGAAGCTCGCCCTCGATCAGGGTCGCGCAGGTGGTGGCCGGAACCTGCCACCAACCCTCCGTTACCCAGCCTTCCTTGGCCCGGTAGCCGATTGCCACGCCGACGAGATTTTGTGTGCCGTTGCAGACGCGAAAATCGGCGCGCGCTTCATCGGCAAACAGAAATGAGCTTGAGGTTGCCAGGAAAAACAGGAGGATGCCTCCCAGTGTCGTCAGCCCCGGCTTCGCTTTGGAAAAAGGATTTCTGGACACGGTTTCCGATGGAACTCCGTTTTGATTTGCGTGGCACTTTCTTGCGACGGCCAGCCCCGAAAGTCAACGCAACTCTAATCGATTACAATCGGCAAATTGCTTTCAAATTGCGCTAAACAGTTGCGCGTTTCTTGCGATTGACGCGCGCGCGTGCGATCAGCGAGGACGAGGCTAGACAACAGACTGGACCGGCATGCAACACTATTCTCCCTATGAGATTATCGAAGCCAAGCCTGCAACCGGGCTCGTACTGCTGGCCGACCACGCGATGAACCGATTGCCGACGGAGTACGGCAGCCTCGGTCTCCCCGCCTCGGCGTTCGAACGGCATATCGCCTATGACATCGGCGTCGAAGCGCTGGTGCGGCGGCTCTCGCGCATGCTCGATGCACCGGCCGTGCTCGGTTGCTTCTCCCGACTGCTGATCGATCCCAATCGCGGTGAAGACGACCCGACGCTGATCATGAAGATTTCCGACGGCGCGATCGTGCCCGGCAACCACCCGATCAGCGCAGAGGAATGGGAGAACCGCCTGAACCGGTTCCACCGCCCCTATCATCGCGCCGTTTCCGAGACGATCGGCCGAAGCGCCGAGGCGCATGGCGCAGCACCGCTCGTCATTTCGATCCACTCCTACACACCGGCCTGGAAGGGTGTCGCCCGCCCCTGGCACGCTGCCGTCCTCTGGGACAATGATCCGCGCGCCGTTCTGCCCTTGATCGCGAAGCTCGAAGCATCGGGCGACATCGCCGTCGGCAACAACGAACCCTATGACGGCGCACTGCGCGGAGATACCATGTTCCGGCACTGCATGGCGCCGGGTATAGCTCACGCGCTGATCGAGGTGCGCCAGGACCTGATCGCCGACGAGGCGGGTATTGCTGCCTGGGCCGAGCGGCTGGCGCCGATCCTTGCAAGTCTCAACGCCATGCCCGATCTACATCGCTACGAGCGCCACGCCTCCCGCACCGGCGCCTATGAGAGCCTTTCCGGATTTGCGCCCGGAAAGGCCGGGTAACTGAAGAGGATCAACGTCCATGACTGAACTGACCCCGGATCAGCAGATCGCGTTCGAGGCAGCCGCCTTTCGCCGTCTCGTCGCCCATCTGCGCGAACGCTCCGATGTCCAGAACATCGATCTGATGAACCTCGCCGGCTTCTGCCGCAATTGTCTTTCCAACTGGTACCGCGAAGCCGCCGAGCAGGCGGGCGTTGCTCTCGCCAAGGAGGAATCGCGCGAGATCATCTACGGCATGCCTTATGAGGAATGGCGCGAGCGTCACCAGAGGGAAGCAACCGCCGAGCAGAAGGCAGCCCTCGAGATCAACAAGCCGAAGGAATAAGGACGTTTCGCCGGCGCTTACCACGGAAATGACCGCGTTGTTGCGCATTGACCCTTGACCTTGGCGGCCGTTCGCGGCACGTCACGGCACCCAAGAAATTCAATTCCCCGTACAAGGAGAAGACCATGTCGGATGCTCACGGCGTCGCACGCGATCAGCTTCGTGCTTTCATCGAGCGGATCGAACGCCTGGAAGAAGAAAAGAAGACCATCGCCGACGACATCAAGGACGTCTACGGCGAAGCCAAGTCCATGGGCTTCGACACCAAGATCCTGCGCAAGGTCATCTCGATCCGCAAACAGGACCACGACGAGCGTATGGAACAGGAAGCGATCCTCGACACCTACCTCCAGGCGCTCGGCATGGTGCCGGCAGCCGACGAAGAATAAGTACGTCCTGCAGGCTGCCGACCGGCGGCTTTCGTCCGGACAGCGATGGGGGAGCAGACTGCTCCCGGCGCGACCAGGGACGACAACGCTCGAAAGCGCGACACAGAATCAAAAAGCCCGCCGATCGGCGGGCTTTTTCGTGTCTGCTGTTTGGCGAAACTCAGTTCGTGCTGAACTTCTTCACTTCCATGAAGTTGACCGCGTTGCCGCTGAAGCGGGCCGTATCCACGGTGCCAGCGCCGCTCGAGAAGCCGGCGGCATAGACCGTGGTCGGCGCAGTGCGGAGCGACTTGCTGACGAAGCGCGGTGCCTTGACCGGCTTGGACAGCGTCGCCACACGACCGGTCGTCAGCGCCCATTCGGAAATGATCTTCTGGGTCAGCTTCGGCTCGGTGCGCACCGACGAGCGGGTTGCGGCATCGGCATCGTTCTTCTTCGGTCGACCACCCTTTGCCGGTGCTTCGGCCTGCGCGTCGAAGGCATTGTCGAAGACGGTCGCACGGGCGTTCGTGTTCGACTGCGGCGCATAGGCCGCCATTTCGATCGGCTGTTGCGATACAGGCTCGCGCTGTGCCGGCGTCGGCGCAGCAAGCGCCACGCGGGTCGCAGCCTCGGCGGCAACGTCACGCGGCGGCTCTGCAGACGCAACGACCGGGCGCTCCGCGAAGGACGGAACCACGACCTGTGCATCGGCAACGGCAGCAAGGGCCGCATCACCCGCGGGCCGCACGGCCGGAACCGGCACGAAACCAAGCGCCTGCACATCCGCGGAAGGATCGGCCGAGGCGACAAGGGTGTTCATGTCGCGTCGGTCAAGCATCTGCGGCACCGGCACCTTCATCGAGCCGAGATCGGCGAATTCGCTCGGCATTTCCGAGGTCTGCGGCAGGGCAGCAGCAAGCGCATCCTGTGCCGGGTTCTTCTGCGGCGCCACCAGCGCAACGGCTACACCGCCATCGGCAGGCGCATCCTTGAAGGCAGGACGAACGGCCGGAACCGGCGCATTGATGTTCTGTTCGGCTGTCGCAGTGGCAGCGGCTGTCGGTTCGGCAGCAACCGAACCGGCGACGCCTGGCAGCGCTTCCTCGGCAGCAGGAGCGGAAGCCGTCTGAACCTTGGCGGGCGCAGCGCCGCCTTCATCGTCAGCACCCGGGCCAGCCGCGATCGCCGACGGTTCTTCATCTTCGTCGCCGCCACCGCCAAAGAGCATGGCGAACAGGTTGCCGCGACGCTTGCCGCTTGCCGTATCGCCCGGGCCAGTGGCACCGCCGCCAGCGACTTCGATCGCCGAAGCACCAACGCGACGCTTGTAGTCGGCGACCGCCTGGTCATAGCCGGGAAGCGGCTTTCCGTCGGACGGCAGATGCATGGTCTTGCCATCGGGGAAGAGGCGCGCGAGTTCGGCACGGCTCATGCGCGGCCAGGCGCGAACGCCACCAACATCCATGTGGACGAAAGGCGAGCCGGAAGTCGGATAGTAGCCGACACCACCCACCTGGAACTTCACGCCGATTTCGCGCAGCGTCTTCAGCTTCACGTCGGGCAGATAGAAGTCCATCGCCTTACCGAGCATGTGCTGGCTCTTCTTGGCGACGCCCTTGGAGCGCGAACGCAGCATGCCGTTGGTTGCCGGCGAACGATAAGCCGAGACGACGTGGATATAATCGCGCGAACCGCTCTTCTGGTAGACTTCCCAGACAAGGTCGAGCAGGCGTGGATCCATCTTTGTCGGTTCGTTGCGACGCCAGTCGCGAAGGAAACGGTTGATCTCCTGCAGGCCCTTCGGGTCGTAGCGGCCATTGCGCTTGAAGGTGATCTGCGCCTTTTCCTGGGTATGAATGAAATAGAGTTTCAGTGTCCGGGTCTGGCCCGCGGCCTCCACGGGAGGCGCGAAGCCTGGCGTCACGAGGGAAGCCGCAATAGCAACGGATGTCAGAACCTGCGGCACCTTACGGGTAAAGGCCGCGCAGACTCTCGCTAAGGAGCCGAGCGGCTTCTTAAAACCGAACAAATTTGGCATTCAATCCCCGTCCGACGGACAACCGTGCTTTGCTGTCTCAGATGACTGTCAAATAAGGTGACAGCATGGCAAATATGCCACAGTCGTCACCGCCCCTTATAATATAGTGAACAGTTCACTAACAAGGTCTAAACGGCGGTGACGGATTAGCACGGCTAATGAATCGTGAATGCGTCGATTTTATGCCGCCTCCCGCAGCGGGTTCTCGGGATCGATGCCATAATCCTTCAGCTTGCGGTAGAGCGTCGACCGGCCGATACCGAGCTTGCGGGCCACCTGGCTCATCTGTCCGCGGTAGAATTTCAGCGCAAAACGAATCAGTTCCTCTTCCACTTCGGCAAGCTTGCGGACATCGCCGCCCTCGTCGACGCTGGCGATCGCGTTCTCCATGCGCGGGTCGTGCCCGGCATCGCCTTCCATCGATTTCGCCGCACTCGCGAAGTCCGGATAGACATTGGGCACCTGTTCCGCCGGCGCGGTCTCCCGTTCCGGGCCTGCTTCGCCCCAGGAGAAGCCGGAGCGGTCGGAAACGACGTAGCCCGGGATCTGGGTGGCGATCTGCGGGAAATCCTTCACCGTCAGCTCGTTGCCTTCGGCAAGGACGACGGCCCGGAAGATCGCGTTTTCGAGCTGCCGGATGTTGCCCGGCCAGTCATAGGCTGTCAGTAACGCCAGGGCACCGCTCGAAATGGCAAGCGGTGTGTGCAGGCGCTGCTCGGCGGCAAAGCGCTCGACGAAGGAACGCACCAGGACCGGAATGTCTTCCTTGCGCCGACGCAGCGCCGGAATGGTGATCGGGAAGACGTTGAGGCGATAGTAGAGGTCTTCGCGGAACCGCCCCTCGCGCACCTCGTTGATCAGGTCCTTGTTGGTGGCCGAAATCAGCCGCACATTGACCTTCTGCGGATGGCGTGCGCCGATCGTCTCGATCTCGCCCTGCTGCACCGCACGCAGGAGCTTGACCTGAACTTCGAGCGGCAGGTCGCCGATCTCGTCGAGGAACAGGGTACCGCCGTCCGCATCGACGAACTTGCCGGTGTGTTTTTCCGTAGCACCAGTGAAGGCGCCCTTTTCGTGGCCGAAGAGAATGCTCTCGACCAGATTGTGCGGGATCGCGCCACAGTTGACGGTGACGAAGGGCTTGCCAACCCGGTCGCTCGCCGACTGGATGGCACGGGCCACCATTTCCTTGCCAACGCCGGACTCGCCTTCGAGCACGATCGGAATGTTGGACTGGGCGGCACGGCGCGCAAGGTCGATGACCCGGATCATCGCCGGGCTTGCCGAAACGATGTCTTCAAAGCCGACGGCGCCGCCGCGCGGACGGCGCGAGGTTTTGACCTTGCCGTCGCGGCTCGCCATCTTCAGCGCATTGCTGATCGCGACCGACAGCCGCTCAGGCGAGACGGGCTTCACCAGGAAGTCGAAGGCACCCGCCTGCATCGCGTGTACCACGGTTTCGATACCGCCCTGGCCGGTCTGCACGATGACCGGCGTATCGACACCGCGCTCAGCCAGCGCTTCAAGGAAGCCGTGACCGTTCATCTCCGGCATCAACAGGTCGAGCAGGATGACATTGATCATGCCGCCCTTGCGCTCCAGGAGCTCCAAACCGCTGCGGCCGTTGTCGGCGAGATGCGCCACATGGCCGAGACGCTCGATCATGTTCGTCAGCAACCGGCGCTGCACCGGATCGTCATCAATGACGAGAATATGTGATGTCACGGAAGCCTCCTGCTCTGGACACGCGGTACTTTTTGGCCAACCTCATGTGCCAAATCACGTCAGGCATCTGTGCCATAAAGGGCTGAACATCATGTTTTGAGAAATGCTTGCATTTTATCCATTGCCGGCGATAGCAATGGGACCCATATCGCTTGCCTTCTTCCTGTCACGAACGAGAGAAATCCGACGATGACCTTCCGCCCCTTCGCTCCCGAGCAATCCGTTGTCCGAGCCGCCACAGGCCAGTCCCATGGCGCTGCCGCGGATCTCGGCGACCTGCCCTCCTGGCGGCTCGAAGATCTCTATCCGTCCTCCACATCGGATGCCTTTCGCAACGACCTGAAGAAGGCCGAAACCGGTTCGATCGCCTTCGAAACCAAGTGGAAGGGCAAGCTGGCCGAGGCCGCAACGAAGAACGGCAACGACGGCATCGGCGCCGCCGTCCGGGAATTCGAAGCGCTCGAAGACGTCATGGGGCGTATCGCGTCCTTTGCCGGTCTCACCTATTTCTCCGACACGTCCAAGCCCGAGAACGGCAAGCTTTACGGCGACGTACAGTCGAAGCTCACCGACATGTCGGCGCATCTCCTGTTCTTCTCGCTCGAGCTCAACCGGATCGATGACGCGATCCTCGACAAGGCGCTCGAAAATGATGCGCTTGCCGCGCACTACAAGCCCTGGCTGACCGACCTGCGCATGGACAAGCCCTATCAGCTCGACGACAAGCTGGAGCAACTGTTCCTCGAAAAATCAATGACGGGTGCGGCCGCCTTCAACCGGCTGTTCGACGAGACGATGGCAAGCCTCACCTTCAATGTCGATGGTGAAGCCCTGCCGCTGGAAGTCGCCCTGAACCTGTTGCAGGATCCGGCGACCGAGGTTCGCAAGAAGGCCGCGATGGCGCTTGCCGAAACCTTCAAGGCCAACATCCGCACCTTCACGCTGATCACCAACACGCTCGCCAAGGACAAGGAAATCTCCGACCGCTGGCGTGGTTTTCAGGATATCGCCGACAGCCGGCATCTCGCCAACCGCGTCGAGCGCGAGGTCGTCGATGCACTGGCCGAAGCCGTCAAGTCCGCCTATCCGCGCCTGTCGCATCGCTACTACACGATGAAGGCAAAGTGGCTCGGCATGCAGGAGATGGATTTCTGGGATCGCAACGCGCCGTTGCCGGAAACGCCGAATGCACTGATTTCCTGGAACGAGGCCAAGGATACGGTGCTGTCAGCGTATAATGCATTTGCTCCGGAAATGGCCGCGATCGCCCGCCGCTTCTTCGATGAGAGCTGGATCGACGCGCCGGTGCGCCCCGGCAAGGCACCGGGTGCCTTCGCCCATCCGACGGTTCCGTCAGCGCATCCTTACGTACTCGTCAACTACATGGGCAAGCCGCGCGACGTGATGACGCTTGCGCACGAACTCGGTCACGGCGTGCATCAGGTTCTCGCCGGCGGACAGGGCGCGCTGATGGCGTCGACCCCGCTGACGCTTGCCGAAACCGCATCGGTGTTCGGCGAGATGCTGACCTTCCGCGCGCTGCTTGACCGGACGAAGGACAAGCGCGAGCGCAAGGCCATGCTTTCCCAGAAAGTGGAGGACATGATCAATACGGTCGTGCGCCAGATCGCCTTCTACGAGTTCGAGCGGAAGGTCCACACGGCCCGCAAGGAAGGCGAGTTGACGGCGGACGACATCGGCAAGCTGTGGCTGTCGGTGCAGAACGAGAGCCTCGGCCCGGCGATCCGGATTTCCGAGGGCTATGAGACCTACTGGGCCTATATCCCGCACTTCATCCACTCGCCTTTCTACGTCTACGCCTATGCCTTCGGCGACTGCCTGGTGAACTCGCTCTACGCCGTCTACCAGAACGCCGAAAAGGGCTTCCAGGAGAAGTACTTCGAGCTGCTGAAGGCCGGCGGCACCAAACACCATTCCGAGCTGCTCGCCCCCTTCGGCCTTGATGCCACCGATCCGTCGTTCTGGGCACAGGGACTGTCGATGATCGAAGGGCTCATCGATGAACTCGAGGCGCTTGATAAGGCCTGAGCCGGGCACAGGTCCGGATCACGGCGCGATCGACAAGACGACTTTATGAGCGACACCGCACCCTATGTGCTGTTCCGGGACGACAGCGAGAACCGCACCACGGTTTTCGCTGAACCTTCCCGCGTCATCACCGCGCGCACGAAGGCCGAGTTCACCCGCGGCCTCGCCGAACTCGAGCGCGCCCACAGGGCGGGCAAGTGGATCGCAGGCTTCATGGCCTACGAGGCCGGTCACCTCTTCGAGGAGAAACTCTCAAGGTTTGCCGAGGAAGGTCGCGAGACGCCGCTGATGTCGTTCGGCATCTTCGATGCACCCGCGGAAGACCACCCTCTCGCCGAGCCGCAACGCCGGACCGAGAACGAACCGTTCCTCGCCGAGCCGCGCGCCGGCTGGGACTTCGACACCTACCGCGAGCGCTTCGATCGCCTGCACCAGCATCTGCGAAAGGGTGATTGCTACCAGGCCAACCTGACGATGCCGATCCGCGCCCGCTGGTCCGGTGACCCACGCGCTGCCTTCTGGTCGCTGATCGACCGCCAGCCGGTGAAGTACGGCGCGCTCGTCGCCCTCGACGGCCCGGTCCTCCTGTCGCGATCGCCAGAACTCTTCTTCCGCGTCGATGTGGACGGCTGGATCGAAACGCACCCGATGAAGGGTACGGCCAAGCGCGGCGCATCTGCGGCCGAAGACGCCGAGATCATCGCGGCGATGCGCGCCGACGAAAAGACCCAGGCCGAAAACCGCATGATCGTCGATCTCCTGCGCAACGACATCTCGCGCATCACCGAAGTCGGCACGCTCAGCGTGCCTAAGCTCTTCGAGATCGAGACCTACCCGACCGTGCACCAGATGGTGAGCCATGTCCGGGCCAAGCTCTTGCCCGAGATCAGCCTCAGCAACATCTTCGCCGCCCTCTTCCCCTGCGGCTCCATCACCGGCGCGCCGAAGATGCGGGCGATGGAAATCCTGCATGATCTGGAAGACGGACCACGCGACGCCTATTGTGGTGCCATCGGCTTCATCGCGCCGAACGGGGTCATGCGCTTCAGCGTCGCGATCCGCACCATATCGCTTTTCCCGAGCGGCGAGGCCGTCTTCAATGTCGGCGGCGGCATCGTCTTCGACAGCAACGCCCAGTCCGAGTACGAGGAATGCCTGTTGAAGGCCCGCTTCGCGGTCGGCGACGACAAGATCGCGCTGGGCGACGACAGGATCGCGCTCGGCGACGACGAGGTCACGCCCGGCGATAACGAGATCGCGCGATGACCGGCTTTTCGCTGATCGAAACATTGCGACACGAGCCTGAAAACGGTTTCGTCCGTTCGCGTCTGCATCTGGCGCGACTGAAGCGATCGGCGCGTCGACTTGGTATTCCTGGAGCGGAAGGCGCAGAAGCGGCCTTGCTGGCAGCTGTGGAGAGCGGCGACGAGAAGGCTGCGCGCCGCGTGCGGCTCGAGCTTTTCCCCGACGGACGCATCGATGTGAAGACCGCGCCGTTCGTGCCATTGTCGGACGATACGATCTGGCGGGTCGGGATTGCCGCCACGCGTCTCAACTCCCGCGATCCGCTACTGCGCTACAAGACCAGCCGCCGAGCCACCTATGAAACCGCCCGCGGCGAGTTTGCAGCGAACGAGGCCGACGAGGTTCTTCTGCTCAACGAGAAGGGCGAGGTTTGCGAAGGCACGATCACCTCGGTCTTCCTCGACGACGGCAGCGGCGTTCTGAAGACCCCGCCGATCGCCTGCGGCCTGCTCGCCGGCGTGCTTCGCACCGAACTCATCTGCCAGCGACGCGCGCGGGTAGCGCGCCTTTCGCCGGCGGATCTCAGCCACGGAACGCTCTATGTCGGCAATTCGCTACGCGGACTGATCCGGGTGAGACTCCTGGTCTGAACCGGGAAGCGTATAACGCCTGACCTGATCGCGGCCGTCGCGCTTGGCGAGATAGAGGGCCTGGTCGGCGCGCGCATAGAGGTCGCTGACGGAATCGCCGTCGCGATATTCCGCCAATCCCACAGAGCAAGTGTAGAAGAATTCCGGAATGTTCTCGAGCGGCCGGGAGCTTCTGACCCTTTCGAGCAGGCGGTCAAGAATGCGATTGCCTTCGCTGATGGTGGTATCGGGCAGGATGAGCATGAACTCCTCGCCGCCGATCCGGCCGAAGCAATCCGAGCGTCGCACGAATTCCTGCATCTGACGCGCGAAGTCGAGCAGCACCTCGTCGCCGCGCTGGTGTCCGTGGCGGTCGTTGATCGCCTTGAAGTAATCGATGTCGATGATCGCGACGCAGCCCCACATGTGCGGGTTCTCGGCGCAGTTGGCGATGAACTCGGTCAACCGCCCCATCGTGTAGCGACGGTTGGGCACGCTCGTCAGCTCGTCCACCTGGGCCGCGCGAAGCGCGAAGTCGCGATCCTGCCGGAGCTCGCGCTCCCCCGCATGGATAGTGGTGACATCGACGGCGATGCAAAGCATCCAGCCGTCGGAATCCACGGTCTCCGTCATCCACAGCCAGCGGCCGTCATGCAGGTCGGTTTCCATGGCACGAAACGGCGTCTTGCCGCGCCGGTGCGCCGTCGAGGCGATCCAGGCGTTGACGTCGTCGGTCTTCAGGACGGTCCCCTGGCCGGCTGCGTAGTTCCGGCGCATGATCTCCGCCCAGGTCGGGCTCTCGTCCGGGCCGACGTGATAGGCGGTGCGAAATGCCGGGTTGGCAAACCGCAATCGATCATGCTGATCGTAGAGCGCGATCAGTACGGGTGTTTTGCTCTGTAAGGCCGCAAGGGCCTTGAGATGACTACCGGTCACGGTCTGTCACGCCTCCGGGTCGGACAATATCAATCATGGCGCGAAGCGGATGCTTCAAGCGAAGCTATAGCACGAAGTGTCTGTGACAAGCGTTTACGCGCGTGAAACGATGGGGATATGGTTAAATCACCGCCTCGGACCGGCCCAACTGCCCGAAGCATATGGCCGACAACGGTTCGTCCAGGGCCCCTCGCCACCGGCCTTGCCCAGCTCGATCCCGATCGCTGGATCGAGCCTGACCAGGCGATCTTCGTCGCTGCAAACGGCATCCAGGAGGCGCAGCGCGAATTGCTTGGCGTACCCGCGGGTTAAGCACACTCTCAAATAGCGGTTGACCCGCCGGCTCTTTATTGTGACAGGAATCTATGCTCTACAGCGCCGCGTGCCCGACCGGGCACCAAGGGCCGCTTCGGCACATTCATCGAGCCAGAACAGCGGCGCCAGCCGCTCCTCATGCTTAGTCACCCACTGTCACAGGGAAAGTTTTCTCAGGAGAAAGACAAAAATGGCAGATACCACCTATCCGGTTTACGGCGAGATCACCGGTCCGATCGTCATGATCGGTTTCGGCTCGATCGGTCGCGGCACCCTGCCGCTGATCGAGCGCCACTTCAAATACGACAAGAACCGGTTGATCGTGGTCGAGCCCCGTGAGGACGCCGCCGACAACGAGATTTTCGAACGGCATGGTGTACGTCACGTTCGCGCTCATGTGACGAAGGACAACTACAAGGAACTGCTGAAGCCGCTTTTGACCGAAGGCGAAGGCCAGGGCTTCTGCGTCAACCTGTCGGTCGATACCGGCTCGCTCGACCTGATCAAGATGTGCCGCAAGCTCGACGTTCTCTACATCGACACGGTCGTCGAGCCGTGGCTCGGTTTCTACTTCGACTCTGAAATGGACAATTCCGAGCGCACCAACTACGCGCTGCGCGAAACCGTCCGCAAGGAAAAGGAAAAGAACCCGGGCGGCACCACGGCCGTTTCCACCTGCGGCGCCAACCCGGGCATGGTCTCCTGGTTCGTCAAGCAGGGCCTCTTGAACCTTGCCAACGACCTCGGCGTTAAGTTTGAAGAGCCGCATCAGGACGACCGCGAAGGCTGGGCGAAGCTGATGAAGAAGGTCGGCGTCAAGGGCGTGCACATTGCCGAGCGCGACACCCAGCTGACCAAGAAGCCGAAGCCGCTCGACGTATTCTGGAACACCTGGTCGGTCGAAGGCTTCATCTCCGAAGGTCTGCAGCCGGCCGAACTCGGCTGGGGCACCCATGAAAACTGGATGCCGAAGAACGCCAAGAAGCACAAGAAGGGCTGCAAGGCTGCAATCTACCTGGAGCAGCCGGGCGCCAACACCCGCGTGCGCACCTGGTGCCCGACGCCTGGCCCGCAATACGGCTTCCTCGTCACCCACAACGAGGCGATCTCGATCTCGGACTTCTTCACCGTTCGCGACAAGGACGGCGAAGTGACGTATCGCCCGACCTGCCACTACGCCTACCATCCGGCCAACGACGCTGTCCTGTCGCTGCACGAAATGTTCGGCAACGGCGGCAATGCGCAGCCGGTTCATCACGTTCTCGACGAGAAGGAACTCGTTGAAGGCCTCGACGAACTGGGCGTCCTGCTCTACGGCCACGACAAGAATGCCTATTGGTTCGGTTCGCGCCTGTCTCTGGAAGAGACACGTCGCATCGCCCCCTACCAGAATGCCACCGGCCTGCAGGTAACCTCTGCGGTTCTGGCCGGCATGGTCTGGGCGATCGAAAACCCGAAGTCCGGCATCGTTGAAGCCGACGAGATGGACTACAAGCGCTGCCTGGAAGTACAGCTTCCCTATCTCGGTCCGGTTGAAGGCCACTACACCGACTGGACCCCACTCGACGGTCGTCCGGGCCTGTTCCCGGAAGACATCGACACCAAGGATCCCTGGCAGTTCAAGAACATCCTTGTTCGCTAAGCTTTTGACGTAAAACGTCATCCGGCCCGGGGCACGACCGTGTCCCGGGCCTTTTCATCTGTGCTGGAAAAGGCGCCGGCAGCCCCCTGCCGCTCTTGCTTTCAACTCATGATCGCGGCATGGTCATGCCGGAATGAAACAGTCCGCTCGGCCCAATGCGGGGGAAATCGCCTATGAAGCCATTCGCAGTTCTGACCCTGATCGCAACCGCCGCGGCCTTGGCATCCTGCCAATCGTCGCCCCGGATCATCGATGAGGGTGGGCCGTCACGCCAGGCGACCGGCGTCGAAGGTTCCTGGGTGGACCCGAACGGCATCGTCTCGACTTTTGCGGGCGGCACCTTCTCGACCCGCACGACCGACACCAATCAGCTGCTCGCCTCGGGCAACTATACCCAGATGAGCCCGACGCTCGTCGAGATCAACATGACCTCGCTCGTGCGCAACACCCAGTCCAAGGTCAACTGCGCCCTGGTCACCCAGAACCAGCTCAATTGCACCACCGATGCCGGCGCGCAGTTCTCGCTGGCACGCCGCGGCTAAAACAGAAAATACGCACATATAAAAGCCCCCGATCGGGGGCTTTTTTTGTTGCAGGACCGCAGCTTAACCTAGTTCCAAATTGACAAGCGAGCTTGGTTTTTAGCGCTTGAAGTAACCTTCAACTGATGAAAACATCCGGCCCGGCAAAGCCACTCCGACCGTGGGGAACGGTTCCGTTTTGACGGCTCCGGAAACGGTCGGCTGACAACCGGCAAAACAGGAGAACATCATGATCAGACACATGCGGACCGGCCTGATGACCGCGTCCATTCTTGCCCTCTCCTCGGGCGCAGCCTTCGCCGATTATGAGTTGAACATCCTGCACATCAACGACCTCCATTCCCGCATCGAGTCGATCAACAAGTTCGACTCGACCTGCTCGGCGGAAGAGGAAGGCAAGAACGAATGCTTCGGCGGCGTCGCTCGCCTGAAGGCGCTGATCGACCAGAAACGCCAGGAGCTTTCGGGCAGGAACGTGCTGCTCTTGAACGCCGGCGACAACTTCCAGGGCTCGCTGTTCTTCACCACCTATAAGGGCTTGGCCGAAGCCGAGTTCCTCAATCTGATGAAGTTCGACGCCATGACCGTCGGCAACCACGAGTTCGACGAGAGCGAAGACGGCTTGGCTGGTTTCCTCGACAAGATCACCTTCCCGGTCGTCACTGCCAACGTGCTGCCGAGCTTCAAGTCGAAGATCGGCGACCGCATCAAGCCATCGATCGTGCTTGAGGTTGGCGGACAGAAGGTCGGCATCGTCGGCGCCGTCGCCAACGACACGCCGGAACTCTCGTCCCCCGGTCCGGATATCCTGATCGGCGACGATGTTGCCACCACCACCGCAGCCGTCGAAGAACTGAAGAAACAGGGCGTCGACAAGATCATCGCCCTGACCCATGTCGGCTACCCCCGCGATCTTGCGGCAATCGCCAAGATCCCTGATGTCGACATCGTCGTCGGCGGTCATTCGCACAGCCTGCTGTCGAACACCGACGCGAAAGCCGAGGGTCCTTACCCGACGATGGTCGACAACCCCGGTGGCTACAAGGTTCCGGTCGTCCAGGCCGCGTCCTACACCAAGTATCTCGGCGATCTCGTCGTCACCTTCGACGACAAGGGCGTCGTGAAAGCCGCCAAGGGCGATCCGATCCTGGTCGACTCGTCCGTCAAGCCGGATGAAGCGGTGCTCGCGCGCGTTGCCGAACTCGGCAAGCCCATCGAGGAACTGCGCTCGAAGATCATCGCCAAGACCGAAGCGCCGATCGACGGCTCGCGTGAGAATTGCCGCGCCAAGGAATGCGAGATGGGCAGCCTCGTCGCTGACGCCATGCTTGATCGCGTCAAGGGCCAGGGCGTGACGATCGCCATCACCAACGGCGGGGGCCTGCGCGCCTCCATCGACGCCGGCGACGTCTCGATGGGCGAAGCCATCACCGTTCTGCCGTTCCAGAACACGGTGGCGACCTTCCAGATCAAGGGTGACGGCATCCGCGAAGCGCTGGAAAACGGCCTCAGCAAGCTCGAAGAAGCCGGCGGTCGCTTCCCGCAGGTGGCCGGCATGAAGTTCTCCTTCGACAAGTCGAAGCCCGTCGGCAGCCGCGTCGTTTCGGTCGAGGTGAAGGAAGGCGAGAGCTACGTTCCGCTGGATCCGGCCAAGACCTATTCGCTGGTCACCAACAACTACATGCGCAACGGCGGCGACGGCTACAGCGTCTTCAAGGACAAGGGCGAAAACGCCTATGACTACGGTCCGGGCCTCGAGACCGTGCTTGCCGACTACCTGGCAGCACATCAGCCGTTCAAGCCCTATACCGACGGCCGCATCACCGAAGTCGCTTCGGCAGCCGGTGCGACGGCTGCAGAACCGGCAGCCGAAGCAAAGCCAGCCGCCGATGCAACGGCAACGCAGCCGGCTGCCACCGCCGGCGCTACGACGGCTGCAGCCAGCGGTCCGCAGAAGCACGTGATCGCCAAGGGCGACACGCTCTGGGACCTCGCCAAGGCGTTCTACGGCGAAGGCTCGCTGTGGAAGAAGATCTCCGAAGCCAACGGCAAACCGGCGCCGCGCGCGCTGCATGTCGGCACGGAACTGGAGATTCCGGCAAAGTAAGACAATTTGCCTCTACTTTCAGAGCCGGCGCGGGCTTCCCCGCGCCGGCTTTTCTTTTTAGAAGGATTTGAAACCGAAGGCAGTGTCCCGATTGAACGGGACCGACGAGGACCAAGATGACCGAACAGCTTGCCGTGACCGCCCCTGCCAACCATCCTTCCGTCAAATCCGGAAAGGTCGGCATTCTCCTGGTCAATCTCGGCACGCCCGACGGCACCGACTATACCTCGATGCGCCGCTACCTGAAGGAGTTCCTGACGGACCGCCGGGTGATCGAATGGTCGCGGCTGTTCTGGTATCCGATCCTGTTCGGCATCGTGCTCAACACCCGCCCCGGCAAGGTCGGCAAGGCCTATGAGACGATCTGGAACAAGGATTTGAACGAAAGTTATCTCCGGACCTACACCCGCAACCAGGCGGAACTCATGGCCAAGACCTTCGCCGATCGTCCAGATGTGATCGTCGACTGGGGCATGCGCTACGGTCAGCCCTCGATCGCCTCGCGCATGGAGGCTCTGCAGAAGGCCGGTTGTGAGCGCATTCTCGTCTTCCCGCTCTATCCGCAATATGCGGCTGCGACCACCGCCACCGTCAACGACAAGGCCTTCGAAGCGCTGCTCAAGATGCGCTGGCAGCCGGCGCTGCGCACGGTTCCGCCCTATCACGACGACCCCGTCTACATCGATGCGCTCGCGACCTCGATCGAACGTCATCTGGCGACACTCGACTGGGAGCCGGAAGTGGTGCTCACCTCCTTCCACGGCATCCCGAAGAGCTACTTCGATAAGGGCGACCCCTATTACTGCCAGTGCCAGAAGACCGCACGGCTGCTGCGCGAGAAGCTCGGCTGGTCCAAGGAGAAGCTGCAGGTCACCTTCCAGTCGCGCTTCGGGCCTGAGGAATGGCTGCAGCCCTACACCGACAAGACGGTCGAGAAGCTCGCCCAGGAAGGCGTCAAGCGCATTGCCGTTCTCAACCCCGGCTTCGTTTCCGACTGTCTGGAAACGCTGGAGGAGATCGCCGAGCAGGCCGCCGAGAGCTTCCACCACAATGGCGGCGACAAGTTTACCCACATTCCTTGTCTCAACGACAGCGCCGAGGGCATGGCCGTGCTCGAACATGTCGTGCGCCGGGAACTTGCCGGCTGGCTCTGAGAGCTTGCCGCACCCGCTGGAAACGGATGTAAGACCACCACCACCGGCTGAAACCGTGCCGCCCACGTCAACTCGCGTCTGCGCCAATCTAACATTTTGAATCTACGCGCAATCCGCGGAAAGCGATTCCGAAGGCAAACGGAATGCGCTAGAGTTCAGCCCCAGATCGCGATTGCAATTTAAGGGGGTATGTCTTGGGCGGCTTGGATTATGCGGTCATCGCATTGGTGGTTCTGATGATCATTGTGATCATCGCGATGGTTAAGACTGTACCACAAGGCTATCGCTATACGGTCGAGCGCTTCGGCCGTTACACGAAAACGATGGAGCCGGGTCTGAACGTCATCCTTCCCTTCATCGACCGAATCGGCGCGAAGATGAACGTGATGGAGCAGGTGCTCGACGTTCCGACCCAGGAGGTCATCACCAAGGACAATGCCAGCGTCTCGGCCGACGCCGTCGCCTTCTACCAGATCTTGAACGCGGCGCAGGCAGCCTATCAGGTCGCGAACCTCGAAATCGCCATCCTCAACCTGACGATGACCAATATCCGCTCGGTCATGGGCTCGATGGATCTCGACGAACTGCTGTCCAACCGCGACACGATCAACGACAGGCTGCTGCACGTCGTCGACGAAGCCGCGAGCCCCTGGGGCATCAAGATCACCCGCGTCGAGATCAAGGATATCGCACCGCCGAAGGATCTGGTCGACGCGATGGCAAGGCAGATGAAGGCCGAGCGCGAAAAGCGCGCGCAGGTGCTGGAAGCCGAAGGCGCCCGCAATGCGCAGATCCTGCGCGCCGAAGGCGCCAAGCAGTCGGCGATCCTCCAGGCTGAAGGTCAGCGCGAGGCTGCCTTCCGCGACGCCGAAGCCCGCGAGCGCCTGGCCGAGGCCGAAGCGAAGGCGACGAAGATGGTCTCCGACGCCATCGCATCCGGTGACGTCCAGGCAATCAACTACTTCGTCGCCCAGAAGTATACCGAAGCGCTCGCCTCGATCGGCACCGCCAACAACCAGAAGATCGTGCTGATGCCGATGGAAGCCTCCGCGCTGATCGGCTCGCTCGGCGGTATCGGCGCCATCGCCAAGGAGGTCTTCGGTGACGGCCAGACGGGGCAGGCCGTGCGCCCGCGCCAGTCGCCACCGCGCAGCACACCAGCCTTCCCCACCGATCCTTCGCAAGGGAAGTAGGCGATGATCGAACGCGCCATTCAAGAACTCGGCCCCTGGAGCTGGTGGGTTCTCGGCTTCGTGCTGCTCGCAGCCGAGCTCGTGGCACCCGGCGTATTCCTGATCTGGATCGGCATCGCCGCGCTCATTGTCGGAATTCTCTCCCTTATGCTCTGGGAGGCCGGCTTCTGGATGTGGCAGGTTCAGCTCGTCCTCTTCGCCGTCCTCGCGGTGGTCGCTGTCCTGCTCGGCCGCCGCTTTGTAATGTCCTCGTCCGAGACCACCGACGAACCCTTGCTGAACCAGAGAGCGGAAAGCCTCGTTGGCCGCACTGCGGTGCTCGAGAAACCGATCGCCGAGGGACGCGGTCGCATCCGGCTCGACGACACGTTCTGGATCATCGAGGGACCGGACCTGCCGGCCGGCACCCGGGTCCGCGTCGTTTCCAGCCATGGTCGAAGCCTGACAGTCGAAAGCGCCTGATCGGCAAGCGGCTGATGCCACGACGTTTTTCCCATTTGGAAACGATTGCTTAACCACGTCGCTTTACGATTGCGAAAGGATTGCAATCAGGCTCGTGGACAGACGGCATATGGTGCCAGGCTCATCTCGCTCGACCAAAGGAGACGCGCGGCGTTCGACGTCGCTGGCGTTGCTATTGGTTGGCACTGCCCTGCTCGCACCATCGCCATTGCTCGCGCAAACGGCCACGGCCCCCGCCCCGACGACCTCCTATGGCGTCGGCAGCACTCCGGCAGCCGTTCCGGCCGCGACGCCTGCAATCGCCGATCCGCAAACCACCGGCGCCGTCAGCGGTGACGATCTTCCGCCTGCACAGAACGAGGATTTCCTCCGCCTTAACCGGCGAGAGCCGACGATCGATGGCCTGCGCCTGCGCACCGATGGTCCTGAATATGATCGCGCACCGGGCGTTCGCATTGGCACCTTCACCCTGCGCCCCAGCGTCAGCGAGAGCATCAACCATGAATGGCGCAAGGACGGTGACACCAAGACGAACCGCGGTTACCTCGAAACCGGCATCCGCGGCACCCTGACCTCTGACTGGTCGCGTCACCAGTTGACCGTCACCGGCGGAGGCATCCTGCAGAACAATATCTCAGGCGAAGGCGAGGAAGAACCGCGCGCCGATGTCGACGCGGAACTGCGGCTCGATCTCTGGGACGAAACGATTGCACGACTCCGGGCCGGATACAGTTTCTACCGCGAAGACGCCGACGATCCGAACGCGATCTCGGACGCCAAGACCCAGTCGGCGGTCAACAGCTATCGCCTGGGCGCCGCCATCGAGCGCGACTTCGGTCTGATCCGCGGTTCGGTCGGTATCGATTTCGACCGCCAAACCTATGGCGATGTCGAGCTGGAGAACGGCACGAATCTCTCCGTCAAGTATCGCAATCGCAATACGGGCATCCTCATAACCCGCGTCGGTTATGAGCTGTCGCCGGCACTGATCCCGTTCATAGAAGGCTCGGTCGGAAAATCGCTTTACGATCTGCGCGAGGATCCGCTCGGCTTCGAGCGCTCGTACCAGACCTATGCCGCGCGCGGCGGTGTCGAGGTCGATCTCGGCGAGAAGCTCTATGGCGAGCTCGGCCTCGGCTATGAGACCTACAATTTCGAAGATGACCGGCTCGGTGAACTCAGCGGCCTGTCGGTCGATGGGCGCATCAACTGGTCGCCGCAGCGTGGCACCGATGTGCTCTTTGCGGTTTTGACCGACCTCAACCCATCGACGACACCGGGCGACCCGGGTTCGATCGACTACAACCTCACCAACATCATCACCCACCAGATGCGCTCGGATCTGGTGGCGCGTCTGACGAACAGCCTGACGCTGCGCAATTACCCCTCGGACGCCAGCTCATCGGACGAAATCACCTGGCGCACCGGCGCCGGCCTCACCTACGACATCAACCGCTACCTGGCGCTGACGGGCGACGTCAGCTACGAGCGCACGACCCGCGATCAAGGCGATACGACGGACATCACCCGCATCGGTGTCGGCCTGACGCTGCGGCGCTAGAGCAACTCCAGGAAAAGCGTGAAGCGGTTTTCCGTCCGGAATTACGTCGTTTCAAAGAAGCCTGCCATCTTCAACGAAAAAGGCCGCGCCCAAGGGACGCGGCCTTTCGCATGTTCGGGACCTGAGCGACTACTTCAGGCCGCTGAGCAGCGACTTCAGCGGACCTTCGACGGTCGGGCGGATGTCGCCGCGTTCCAGCGCAAAGGCAACGTTTGCCAGGATGAAGCCGTCCTTGGCGCCACAGTCATAGGTATCGCCACGGAAGTGATAGGCGGCGAACTGCTGGCTGTCGGAGAGCTTGAGCATGCCGTCGGTCAGCTGGATCTCGTTGCCGGCGCCGCGTTCCTGCTTTTCGAGGATCGGGAAGATCTCCGGTTGCAGGATGTAGCGGCCGTTGATGAAGAAGTTGGACGGGGCTGTGCCCGGTGCCGGCTTCTCGACCATCTTGGTGATCTTGAAACCGTCGCCCACCTTGTCGCCGACGCCGACGATACCGTACTTGTGGGCCTGGTCCGGTGCGCATTCCTCGACGGCGATGACATTGCCGCCGCTCTGCTCATAGAGCTCGACCATGCCCTTGAGGCAACCCTTTTCGCCCTTCATGATCATGTCCGGCAAAAGCAGCGCAAAGGGCTCGTTGCCGACGAGGTCGCGGGCGCACCAGACCGCGTGGCCGAGGCCGAGTGGCGCCTGCTGGCGGGTGAAGCTGGTCGTGCCGGCCTTCGGCAGGATACCGTCGAGCAGCGCGATTTCGGCCTTCTTGTTGCGCTCACGCAGGGTCTGGTCGAGTTCGACCTGGATGTCGAAATAATCCTCGATGACCGCCTTGCTGCGGCCGGTGACGAAGATCAGGTGCTCGATGCCGGCTTCCAGCGCCTCATCGACCACATATTGAATGACCGGCTTGTCCACCACCGTCAGCATTTCCTTCGGCACGGCCTTGGTGGCCGGCAGGAAACGGGTTCCCAGTCCTGCGACCGGGAACACGGCTTTGCGGACTTTACGCTTGTCGGTCATCGATACCTCCTTGATAGGACTTCACTCATAACTCTTGCTGAATGGCCTCGGACGTCAATCCGTCCAACCATACAGCGCTCCGTAATGGAGCCGCAATCTCTATGCCGTCAGCTGAACACAGCCTGAACCGACGGAACAAATGCATATGCGAACTCCACGACCATGGCTTGACATTTTCTACAGCGGAAGACGCCACCACAATTTCATGGTAAAGGGTTTGTTGACCACGTTTCTGTAGATTCGTTGCAATCCGGCAATGCAACAATCGCGGCCGGATCCGAAACAGGAGCCGCCGACGACTGCCCCCACCGTCGAGGCTGGCCCCAGACTGCCACCTTGCGGAGTGATTCGGGCCATGACGGCCGAAGCCCCGCAGAGAAACGGAACCGACAGCTGATGATCAGAAACCGCAGGACGTTTTTCCGTCATATCGCAGCCGCTCTCGTCCTAACCGCCGCAACGCTCGGCACCGCCCCCGCGCGCGCCGATGCCGGATTCCAGAACTGGATCAACGAATTCTACACGACGGCCGCCAAGGCCGGCATCACCAAGGCGACCTATCGCCAAGCCTTCGCCGGCGTGAAGTCGCCCGACCAGACGGTCATCGAGAAGGCGAACTACCAGCCGGAGTTCAAGCACAAGATCTGGGAATACATCGATTCCCGCGTGAACCCCTACACCAAGCGCGTCGGCCAGGAGATGGCGACGAAGCACGCCCGCACCCTGAACGCGCTGGAAAAGCACTTCGGCGTCGACAAGACCATCCTGCTCGCGATCTGGTCGATGGAATCCAACTACGGCGCCGTGCTCGAGAAGGATGATCGCCTTCACTACGTGCCGCGCGCACTCGCCACCCTTGCCTATGCCGACCCGAAGCGCTCGAACTACGCCAAGAAGCAGCTGATCGCAGCGCTGAAGATCCTCCAGAGCGGCGACATCACGCCGCGCGAGCTGACTGGCTCCTGGGCGGGCGCCATGGGCCACACGCAATTCATCCCGACGAGCTACCTGCTCTATGCGGTTGACGCCGATGGCAATGGCCACCGCGACATCTGGAACTCGGTGCCGGATGCGCTGGCGACCGCCGCCAACCTCTTGAAGAAGAACGGCTGGCAGCCGGGCGAAACCTGGGGCTACGAAGTCGCGCCGCCGGCAAATGCCGCGAAATATTCCGGCCAGACAAAGACGCTTGCCGAATGGGCGTCGCTCGGCTTCGGCCGGCCAAACGGCAAGGGCTTCCGCAATGGCAGCATTCGCGCAGAACTCAAGCTGCCGAGCGGTGGCGAGGGTCCCGGCTTCCTGATGACCAAGAACTTCTTCGTCATCAAGCGCTACAACGCCTCCGACAGCTACGCTCTTGGCGTCGGCCTTCTTGCCGACCAGATCGCCGGCTACCAGGGTATGCAGCAGCGCTGGCCGCGTCCGGACGGCTCGCTCGACATCAGCGAGAAGTTCGAACTCCAGAACCGCCTGAAGGAGCTCGGCTACTACAGTGGCGAAGTCGACGGCAATTTCGGTTCCGGTTCGAAGGCCGCGATCCAGGCGTTCCAGTCGAAGAACGGCCTGCCGCCGGATGGACAGCCGACGCAGATGCTGCTGCGGGCATTGCGCAACTAGCGGGATCAAGCGGTTTTACGACCGCCACATCCGTGAGATAAATGACGAGAAGCGCGCCGCACCCCGTGCGGCGCGCTGAGACGTCACAGCGGCTTAAGGCCGCCCGAACTCGCTATGAACGGGCATAGAAGCAGATGACAAGCACGCGCCGCGCGCAACCGCACCGAACGCCCTTCGGGATTGCGACAATCTGCATTGCCGCGATGGCGATGGTCGTCGTCGGCCTTTTCGCGAGCTTTGCCGAAGCGCAGGAACGGGTCCAGCGGCGCACCCTGTTCCAGATGCTTTTCGGCGGCCTGTCGCGCGAACGACCGGTCTATGAGGACCGTGACTATTTTCCCGAGCAGCCGCGCCCCAAACGCCAGCGCCAGCAGCAACAGCAGCGCCAGAAGGGCCTGGGGCAACAGAAGCAGAAGCCGAAGGCCACCGATACACCGGCCGCCGCGCCGGTGGTGGTGGAGAAGGCACCGGACGCCAAGAAGGTTCTGGTCGTCGGCGACTTCATGGCCGGCAGCCTCGGCGACGGCCTGAAGACCGCCTTCGAGATGACACCCGGCATCGCCGTCGAGACACGGGCGAACGGCTCGTCCGGCCTGGTGCGCGAGGATTACTTCAACTGGCCGGGCACCCTTCCCGGCTACGTCGGTGAAGTAAAGCCATCGGTGATCATCATCAGCCTCGGCGCCAATGATCGGCAGCAGATGCAGATGGGCGACGTCAAGGAGAAGTTCCGCAGCGATCTCTGGACGGAAGAGTATCGCAAGCGCGTCAATGCGCTGGCGGCCCTTGCCCGCAAGGAGAAGCTGCCGGTTCTCTGGGTCGGCATGCCGCCGTTCCAGTCGGCTGCGATGACCGCCGACATGGTGACCTTCAACGGCATCTATCGAGAGGAAATCGAGAAGGTCGGCGGCCAGTTCGTCGACATCTGGGATGGCTTCGTCGACGAGGGCGGAAAATTCGTCCTGACCGGCTCCGACATCAACGGTCAGCAGGTTCGCCTGCGCGGCGCCGATGGCGTCAACCTCACCAAGGCCGGCAAGCGCAAGCTCGCTTTCTATGTCGAGAAGGACATTCGCCGGCTGCTCGGCGATGCCGCCGCGACCGACAAGAACGTGCCGGGAGCGGGAGAACTCAAGGACCTGGTGGTAACGGCACCGCTTGGCAACGAGGATATCGTCAAGACCCAGCCGATCGGCCTGACCGATCCGGCGCTGGATGGCGCCGGGTCGTTGCTTGGCAACGCCGCACCGGACAAGGGCAACGGCAAGAGCCCGCGCGACCTGCTGGTCGAGAAGGGCGATATCGCCGCCGCACCCGCGGGCCGCGTCGACGACTTCCGCCTGTCGAAGCCAAGTACGGTGATCAGCAATCCGGTGATCCGCAACTAAGGCATGTCGCGTAGAACGGTGCCGCCGTTTTGCGAAAACGACATCCGAAATATCCAGAGCCCAAGGAGCGAATCTGAAAGATCGCGACGCGCTTTGGAACCAGCCTCAGCCCAGGACTGCCGAGCCTTCGGCACGGTCCAAAAAAAGCCCCGCATCGCTGCGGGGCTTTTTTCATGCTTGGGAGTGAACGCTTATCGCGGCAGGGTCGTCGAGCCCATCAGCGCCTCGTCGATCGCCCGCGCCGCCTGGCGGCCCTCGCGGATCGCCCAGACGACGAGCGACTGGCCGCGACGCACGTCGCCGGCGGTCCAGAGCTTTTCGACCGAGGTCTTGTAGTCGCGCTCGTTGGCAACGACATTGGTCGAGCCGCGGCGGTCGGTGTTGAGCGTCAGCTTGCCGCCGAGATCCTTCAGCACGCTGTTGGTGAAGGGACCGCTGAAGCCGATAGCGATGAAGGCAAGATCCGCCTTGATGATGAACTCGGTGCCGGCGACCGGCTTGCGACGGTCATCCACCTGGCAGCACTTCACGCCGGTCAGGTTGCCGTCCTCGTCGCCAATGAACTCGAGTGTCGCCACCTGGAACTCGCGGATGGCGCCCTCGGCCTGGCTGGAGGAGGTGCGCATCTTCGTCGCCCAGAACGGCCAGACGGCGAGCTTGTCTTCCTTTTCCGGCGGCTGCGGACGGATGTCGAGCTGGGTCACCTTGACCGCGCCCTGGCGGAAGGCAGTGCCGACGCAGTCCGACGCAGTGTCGCCACCGCCGACAACGACGATGTGCTTGCCGCCGGCAAGGATCGGCTGCGACGGCCAGCCGACGCTGTCGATGTTCTCGCGGCCGACGCGGCGGTTCTGCTGGACGAGATAGGGCATGGCGTCATGCACGCCGGCGAACTGGACGCCCGGGATGCCCGCGTCGCGCGGCGTTTCCGAGCCGCCGCAGTAGAGCACGGCATCGTGGTCGTCGAGCAGGCGCTGCATCGGCACGTCGACGCCGACATTGATGCCGCAATGGAAGGTGACGCCCTCGCCCCGCATCTGGTCGACGCGACGGTCGATGAAGTTCTTCTCCATCTTGAAGTCCGGGATGCCGTAGCGCAAAAGGCCACCGGGCTTGGTCTCGCGCTCGTAGACGTGAACCTCGTGGCCGGCGCGGGCAAGCTGCTGGGCCGCTGCCATGCCGGCAGGTCCCGAGCCGATGATCGCGACCTTCTTGCCGGTTTTGGTAACGGCCGGCTGCGGCACGATGTAGCCCATCTCATAGGCCTTGTCGGCAATCGCCTGCTCGACCGTCTTGATCGCGACCGGCGTGTCTTCAAGGTTCAGCGTGCAGGCTTCCTCGCAGGGAGCCGGGCAGACGCGACCGGTGAATTCCGGGAAGTTGTTGGTCGAATGCAGGTTGCGGATCGCCTCATCCCAGTTGCCGTTGTAGACGAGGTCGTTCCAGTCCGGGATCTGGTTGTGCACCGGGCAGCCGGTCGGCCCATGGCAATAGGGAATGCCACAGTCCATGCAGCGAGCAGCCTGCTTCTGCACTTCCGGTTCTGACATCGGAATGGTGAATTCACGGAAATGGCGGATGCGGTCAGACGCCGGCTGGTACTTTGCCACTTGCCGGTCGATCTCGAGAAATCCAGTTACCTTACCCATCGTACTATCCTGAAAGCTTTGCGTCTGAACAGGCGCTTTTGACAAGCGCGCGTGAGAGGCCCCCGAACCAGTCTGTGATGAACCGGGAGCCTTGGTCACCGGGGCCTCCTATTCGGCCGCCTCTGCCATTTTCATGCGTTCCATATCCTCGAGCGCACGGCGGTACTCGACCGGCATGACCTTGCGGAATTTCGGCCGGTAATCCGTCCAGTGATCGAGGATCTCCTTCGCCCGGGGCGAACCCGTGTGGTGAAGGTGGTTGGATATCAGCTGGTAGAGCCGCTCCTCGTCGTGGCGCGTCATGTCGCCGGACACGTCAACCATGCCTTTATGCATGATGTCGCCGCCGTGATGATGCAGCTTCTCAAGCATGTCGTCCTCTTCCGGAACCGGCTGCAGCTCGACCATGGCCATGTTGCAGCGGCGAGCGAAATCGCCTTCCTCGTCGAGCACATAGGCGACACCGCCGGACATGCCGGCCGCAAAGTTGCGCCCCGTGCCGCCAAGCACGACGACGACGCCGCCGGTCATGTATTCGCAGCCGTGATCACCCACGCCCTCGACGACCGCGACCGCGCCGGAGTTGCGCACGGCGAAACGTTCGCCGGCGACGCCGTTGAAGTAGCACTCGCCCGAGATCGCGCCATAAAGCACGGTGTTGCCGACGATGATCGATTCCTGCGGAACGATCGTCGCGTTTTCCGGCGGCCGGACGATGATGCGACCGCCCGACAGACCCTTGCCGACATAGTCGTTGCCGTCGCCCACGAGGTCGAAGGTGATGCCGCGCGCCAGGAACGCGCCGAAGGACTGGCCCGCCGTGCCCTTGAGGGTCACGTGGATGGTGTCGTCCTTCAGGCCCTTGTGGCCCCAGCGCTTGGCAAGCGCACCGGCGAGCATCGCACCGGCCGACCGGTCGACGTTCTTGATCGCAGCTTCGATCTTCACCGGCGCCTTGGTTTCGAGCGCGACCTTGGCCTCCTCGATCAGCTTGCGGTCGAGAATGTCGTCGATCGGATGCTTCTGGCGCGTGGTCCAGTAGGTCTCTTCCTTCTTTGCTTCCACCTTGTGGAAAATCTTCGAGAAGTCGAGGCCGTTCGCCTTCCAGTGGGCAAGCGCACCGTCCTTTTCGAGCAGCTCGGACGCGCCGATGATCTCGTCGAGCTTCTTGACGCCAAGCGACGCTAGGATCTCGCGCACTTCTTCAGCGACGAAGAAGAAGTAGTTGATGACGTGCTCGGCCGTGCCCTTGAAGCGCTTGCGCAGCACCGGATCCTGGGTGGCCACACCGACGGGACAGGTGTTGAGGTGGCACTTGCGCATCATGATGCAGCCGGCGGCGATCAGCGGTGCGGTGGCGAAGCCGAACTCGTCGGCACCGAGCAGCGCACCGATGATGACGTCGCGTCCGGTCTTCAGGCCACCATCGACCTGAAGGGCGACGCGCGAACGCAGGCCGTTCAAGACCAGCGTCTGCTGGGTTTCGGCAAGGCCGATTTCCCACGGGCTGCCGGCATGCTTGAGCGAGGTCAGCGGCGAGGCGCCGGTACCGCCGTCGAAGCCGGCGACGGTGATGTGGTCGGCGCGCGCCTTGGCAACGCCAGCGGCAACCGTGCCGACGCCGACTTCCGAGACGAGCTTCACCGAGACGTCCGCTTCCGGATTGACGTTCTTCAGATCGTAGATCAGCTGCGCCAGGTCTTCGATCGAATAGATGTCGTGGTGCGGCGGCGGCGAGATCAGGCCGACGCCCGGTGTCGAATGGCGGGTCTTGGCAACCGTCGCATCGACCTTGTGGCCGGGCAGCTGGCCGCCTTCGCCGGGCTTGGCGCCCTGGGCGACCTTGATCTGCAGCATATCGGCGTTGACCAGGTATTCGGTGGTCACGCCGAAACGGCCGGACGCGATCTGCTTGATCGCCGAACGCTCGGGGTTAACAGAGCCGTCCGGCAGCGGCAGGTAGCGATCGCTTTCCTCGCCGCCCTCGCCGGTGTTCGACTTGCCGCCGATCCGGTTCATGGCGATGGCCAGCGTCGTGTGCGCCTCGCGGCTGATCGAGCCGAAGGACATGGCCCCGGTCGAGAAGCGCTTGACGATATCGGCGGCCGATTCCACCTCATCGACGGAGATCGGCTTGCGGCCGGCAGCCTCTGCACTCTTGACCGTGAACAGGCCACGGATCGTGTTCATCCTGAGCGCCGAGGTGTTCACCATCTCGGCAAACTCGCGGTAGCGGTCCTGAGCATTGCCGCGCACCGCATGCTGCAGCGAAGCGATCGCGTCCGGCGTCCAGGCATGGCTTTCGCCGCGCATGCGGTAGGCATATTCACCACCGATGTCGAGCGTGTTGGCGAGCACCGGATCGGCACCGAAGGCCGCCTTGTGGCGGGCGACGGTCTCGGCAGCGATCTCGTCCAGACCGATGCCTTCGATCGTCGTTGCCGTTCCGAAGAAGAACTGGTCGACAAGCTTCGACGACAGGCCGACGGCGTCGAAGATCTGCGCGCCGCAATAGGACTGGTAGGTCGAGATGCCCATCTTGGACATGACCTTGAGGATGCCCTTACCGACCGCCTTGATGTAGCGGTAGACCACTTCGCTGCCGTCGACTTCCTTCGGGAAGTCGCCGCGCTTGTGCATGTCGGTCAGCGTATCGAAGGCGAGATAGGGGTTGATCGCCTCGGCGCCGTAGCCGGCAAGCAGGCAGAAGTGATGCACTTCGCGCGGTTCGCCGGATTCGAGCACGATGCCGACCGAGGTGCGCAGGCCCTTGCGGATCAGGTGATGGTGCACAGCCGCGGTCGCAAGCAGCGCCGGGATCGCCACGCGGTCCGGCCCGACCTGACGGTCCGACAGCACGATGATGTTGTAGCCGCCCTTCACCGCCGCTTCCGCGCGCTCGCAGAGACGGTCGAGCATTTCCGGCATGCCTTCGGCACCGCGCGAAATGTCATAGGTGAAGTCGAGCGTCTTGGTGTCGAAGCGATCCTCTGTGTGACCGATCGAGCGGATCTTTTCGAGATCACCATTGGTCAGGATCGGCTGTCGCACTTCGAGCCGCTTGGCATGCGCCATGCCCTCGTGGTCGAGGATGTTCGGGCGCGGGCCGATGAAGGAGACGAGGCTCATCACCAGCTCTTCACGGATCGGGTCGATCGGCGGGTTGGTGACCTGCGCGAAGTTCTGCTTGAAGTAGGTGTAGAGCAGCTTGCGCTTGTCCGACATCGCCGAGATCGGCGTGTCGGTGCCCATCGAGCCGATCGCTTCCTGGCCGGTCGTCGCCATCGGCGACATCAGGATCTTGGTGTCTTCCAGCGTGTAGCCGAAGGCCTGCTGACGGTCGATCAGCGAGACGTCGCGGCGAAGCGCGCGCGGCTCGACCGGCTTCAGTTCTTCCAGGATGAGCTGGGTGTCCTCGAGCCACTTGCTGTAGGGGTGCTTCTGGGCAAGCGACGACTTCACCTCCTCGTCGGAGATGATGCGGCCCTGCTCCATGTCGATGAGCAGCATCTTGCCCGGCTGCAGGCGCCACTTCTTGACGATCTTGTCCTCGTCGACCGGCAGAACGCCGGCTTCGGACGCGAGAATGACGCGATCGTCAGAGGTGACAATGTAGCGGGCCGGACGCAGACCGTTGCGGTCGAGCGTGGCGCCGATCTGGCGACCATCGGTAAAGGCAACGGCCGCCGGTCCGTCCCACGGCTCCATCAAGGCTGCGTGGTATTCGTAGAACGCCTTGCGTTCGGGCGACATCAGCTGGTTTCCGGCCCAGGCTTCCGGGATCAGCATCATGACGGCATGCGACAGCGAATAACCGCCCTGAACCAGGAACTCGAGAGCGTTGTCGAAGCAGGCGGTGTCCGACTGGCCCTCATAGGAGATCGGCCAGAGCTTGGAGATGTCGTCGCCGAAGAGCGGCGAGGAGACCGACGCCTGGCGCGCCGCCATCCAGTTGACGTTGCCGCGCAGCGTGTTGATTTCGCCGTTGTGGGCGACCATGCGGTAGGGATGCGCGAGCTTCCACGACGGGAAAGTGTTGGTCGAGAAGCGCTGGTGAACGAGCGCCACCGCACTTTCGAACCGAGGATCGGCCAGGTCCTTGTAATAGGCGCCAACCTGGTATGCGAGGAACATGCCCTTGTAGACGATCGTCGAGGACGACAGCGACACGGGATAGAAGTTGCTCTCTTCGCCCTTGTATTCATCATAGATGCGGTTGGAGATCACCTTGCGGAGCGTAAAGAGGCGACGCTCGAACTCGGGGTTCGTGGCAGCATCGCGGCCGGCGCCGATGAAGATCTGGACGTGGCGCGGCTCGGTCGCTGCGATCTCGGGCGCCTTCGACAGCGACGAATTGTCGACCGGTACGTCGCGGTAGCCGATGAGCACCTGGCCCTCTTCGGCGACGACGTCCTTGATCACCTGCTTGAAGTGTTCGACGAGCGCATCGTCCTGCGGCATGAAGATGTGGCCGACGGCATATTCGCCGGCCTTCGGCAGGGTGATGCCCTGCTTCGCCATTTCCTCGCGGAAGAAGCGGTCGGGAATCTGCACGAGAATGCCCGCGCCGTCGCCCATCAGCGGATCGGCACCGACGGCACCGCGGTGCGTCAGGTTTTCGAGCATGAAGAGGCCGTCGCACACGATCTGGTGCGACTTCTGACCCTTCATATGCGCGACGAAGCCGACGCCGCAGGCGTCATGCTCGTTGCGCGGATCGTAGAGACCCTGTTTTCGCGGCAGGCCAGTCGGGAATGCGGGCGTTTTTTCAGCCGTCGCAACGCCGTGTGCGAGGTTGAGCCCAGATTGCTGTGATGGCGAATGATCCGTCATCGTTTTCCCTCCTGTTAAACCCGGCGACCGCCGGGCATGGCACCGCCCGCGCATGGCTCTTCGTTGCGTGCGAAGGCACGCCAAAAAGCCGGGGCATTCATCGTCTCATGATCCTGATCAGGTCGCAAATAAGCACGGCATCATCAGGCACTGATGTCTGCGACCATCCTGACGGCAGGCGATAACAACCGGATGAAATCCGGCAAATCCCCCTGCTGCGCACGCCGTCTGCCATTTTTTTAGGCACTCGCGGCGATTGTTCCGGTCCCTAGACCGAAATAGGACAGCAAACCTGTCCTATTTCATGTGCTCTATGCCAGAAACTACCCCCCTCTGCAAGAGGCATATCAGCAAATAATAGAGAAGATTTTGCCGAACATTGCCGGAAATTTCCGGCTTTTATAATTTAATTACGGCTTGCCGGCGTTTTCTTCCTTTTGGTTTCAAACTGGTCTCCTGTTGGCCTTTGAGCTGCCAACCGTGATTGATCCCGTAGAGAACTCGGCTAAGGTCGGTTGAATCCGTCAAAACGACGGTGAAACAGAGTGAGAAGTGATGATTTTTTCGTCTGATAACTGGGCCGGCGCCCATCCCGCGATTGCCGAAAGCCTGATGGCGCATGCCGGCGGCTATGCGTCTGCCTATGGGACCAGCGACCTTGATCGGAAGGTGGAAAAAAAGTTCGCCGAGATATTCGAACGAGATGTCGCCGTCTTCTTCGTCGGCACGGGAACGGCTGCCAATTCTCTGGCACTTGCGAGTGCCTACCGGGCGGGTGGCCTCACCTTCTGCCATCGCGAAGCGCATGTCATCGCCGACGAATGCGGCGCACCGGAATTCTTCTCGCACGGCGCCAGGCTGAAGCCCGTCGACGGTCCCCGCGGCAAGATGGAGGCCGCACGGCTGGAAGCCGAGATCCGGCGCTATCCATCGGACAACGTCCATGGGGGCCAACCGGCGGCGGTCTCGCTGACCCAGGCAACGGAAAGCGGCACGGTCTATTCGCTCGCGGAGATCGAGGCGATCGCGGCCGTTGCCAAGGCGCACAAGCTGCCGCTGCACATGGATGGCGCCCGCTTCGCCAACGCGCTCGTCGGCCTCGGCGCAACGCCCGCCGAAATGACCTGGAAGCGTGGCGTCGATCTCGTCTCCTTCGGCGGCACCAAGAACGGCTGCTGGTGCGCCGAGGCGTTGGTGCTCTTCGACCTCTCGAAAGCGCATGAGATGCATTTCCTGCGCAAGCGTTCGGCCCAGCTCTTCTCCAAGTCGCGCTTCGTCTCGGCGCAGTTCGACGCCTATTTTGCCGGCGATCTCTGGCTGAACCTCGCACGCCATTCCAATGCAATGGCCACCCGCCTTGCCGAGGGAATCTCCGCCTCGAAGACGAGCCGGCTCGCCTGGCAGGCGGATGCCAACGAGGTCTTCCCGATCCTGAGGAAGGACGTGGCAGCGAAGCTGAGACAGCAGGGAGCTGTCTTCTATGACTGGCCGGTACCCCACGACCTCGATGGAAGCCTTACGCCGGACGAAGGTCTCTACCGGCTGGTGACCAGCTTCGCGACGAAGGCCGATGACGTCGACCGGTTCGTTGCCGGCTGCTGAAGCAATTCCAGGAAAATGGTGAACGCTTAGTTCTGTAAGCGACACGCCTTGAGAAACCGAACCATCCCGCTGCCTGAGCGGGATGGTACATCCACATCAAGCCTGCCCCTGCAGTGTCCTCACATTGGAGAGAATCTCGACCGAAAGTGCTGCACTCAGTTTCCGGTCGACGCCCTTGCTCGGCACCAGCACGAATTCCACGTCTTCAAGCGGCGGCAGGGCGCCGGCGGGTATCTCCTTCAGCCCCGACGGCACCATGCTGCGCGGCTGCACCAGCACGCCCATGCCGGCGCGGGCAGCCGCCGTCAGGCCGCTGAGACTGCCGCAGGTGCAGACGATGCGCCACGGCAAGCGATGCCGGTCGAGCACTTCGAGCGCGACGCTGCGCGTGATGCTCGGCGGCGGAAAGGCGATCAGTGGCAGCACCTTGTCCCGCCGGATCCTCTCGGGGTCACGCGCCAGCCAGACGAGCGGCTCGCGATAGACGAGTTCGCCCCTGAGGTCGCCGAGCCTTCGCTTGGCAAGCACGAGATCGATCTCGCCATTGTCCTGCATCTGGTAGAGCACGCCGCTCAAGGCGACGGTCAGTTCAAGATCGACCGACGGATGGGCGCGGACGAAATCTTCGAGAACCGCTGGCAACCGGCTCATGACGAAGTCCTCGGAAACGCCGAGGCGCAGGCGACCGCGCAGGCTGCTTTCGGCAAAAAGCGCCCGCACCTCGCCGTCGATCGCCAGCATCGAGCGGGCATGGGCAAGCAACGCCTGACCGTCCGCGGTCAGCGATACGCGGTGCGTATCACGGGCAACGAGCGTCCGTCCGAGCGAGGCCTCAAGCCTTTGAATATGCTGGCTCACCGTCGATTGCCCGAGCGACAGTTTCTCCGCCGCGAGCGTGAAGCTGCCCATTTGCTCGAGGGCGACGAAGCTGCGCAACTGCACGAGATCCAGCATGGCTCATCTCATTTCGTGATAACTGTTATTCCTTGCATCCTGCTTCATAATGCGTGATCCCGGCAAGACGTTTGATGACGAGCAAGTGACCTGATATGCGCCGCTACCTACCCGATACGTTCACGATCCTGCTTCTCGCGACAGTGCTCTTCGCATCCGTCCTGCCGATCCACGGAGAGGCAACCGTCTGGTTCGGCATGGCGACGAAGGTGGCCGTCGGCATGGTGTTCTTCCTGCACGGTGCGCGCCTGTCACGCGATGTGGTGATCGCCGGTATCCTGCACTGGCGGCTGCACCTGACGATCCTTGCCTCCACCTTCGCACTGTTCCCGCTGATCGGCCTTGCGATCGGATTCGTCCCGGACTCGATCCTGCCGCAGTCGCTCTACACCGGCATCCTCTTCCTCTGCGTGCTGCCCTCGACGGTGCAATCCTCGATCGCCTTCACCTCGATGGCCGGCGGCAACGTGCCGGCGGCCATCTGCTCGGCGTCTGCCTCCAACATCTTCGGCATGTTCCTGACGCCACTGCTCGTGGGGCTGCTCTTTTCCGCGGGTGGACATGGCGGCGTGACGCTCGATGCGCTGGAGCAGATCCTGCTGCAACTGCTTGCACCCTTCATCGTCGGGCAATTGCTGCAGCCCTGGATTGGCAACTGGATCCGCGCGCGCAAGGGGCTGCTGGCACCCGTCGATCGTGGCTCGATCCTGATGGTCGTCTATCTTGCCTTCAGCCAGGCGGTAACATCAGGCCTTTGGCAGACCTATTCGCTGAGCGATCTTGGCATCCTTGTTGTCATCGAGATCATCATGCTGGCGCTGGTCCTTGCCGTCACCATGTTCGGCAGCCGCCTGCTCGGCTTCGACAAGGCCGACGAGATCGCCATCACCTTCTGCGGCTCGAAGAAGAGCCTCGCGAGCGGCGTCCCGATGGCGAGCGCCATCTTCGTAGGCCAGAACATCGGCGCGATCGTGCTGCCGGTCATGCTGTTCCACCAGATCCAGCTGATGGCCTGCGCCGTGATTGCCCAGCGCTATGCCGCCAAGAAGGCAGCAGACGCCTCCGCCGTGGCGGTACCGGCGCAGTCCTGATCCGACAAACGAAATATCCTGACCGACAAAAAACGGCGTCCCTTTGGGGACGCCGCTCTTTGTGGGAGGCCTGTTCACGCCCTAATCGGGCATGGCGTTAGAGGCTCTGGGCCTCGATCTGCTTGGCTTGAGAGGCGACCGACGCGATCTCGATCCGGCGCGGCTTGGCGGCTTCCGGGATCTCGCGGGTAAGGTCGATGTGCAGCAAGCCGTTCTTCAGCGAAGCGGACTTGATCTCCACGTGATCGGCGAGCTGGAAGCGGCGCTCGAAAGCGCGCTTGGCAATGCCGCGATGGAGAAACTGGCTTTCTTCACCCTTTTCCTCGGCCTTTTCACCCTTGACCGTCAGCGTGTGCTCACGGGCTTCGATCGAAAGCTCGCTCTCGTCAAAGCCGGCAACGGCCATGGTGATGCGGTAGGCGTTTTCGCCGGTGCGCTCGATGTTGTAGGGCGGATAGGTCTGGGCTTCACCCGGCTGGCCGAGGCTGTCGAGCATCGTGAACAGGCGATCGAAGCCAACGGTGGAACGGTAAAGGGGAGAGAAATCGAAGTGACGCATTGTGTCCTCCTGGGAGCAACGGTTTGCGATGTCTGGTCGGCCACCCCATTCTGGCAGCGGCGAGACCGGTGAACGGACCCGTCTTCGGCGCCCGTGACCCTGATTTGGGGAGGCAAATTCGCGACTTCAAGACGCGAGCGCTGACGATTTTCGCGTGAACCCGAAATGAATGACCGCTTCGGCTTCCGTTCAGCCCCGGAGGGCTAGAAAGAAACTCTGGGCGGCAACTCCCAGGCTGAAGTGATAAGTCCCTTCCTCTTCAGCGGCCGGAAACGGTGATCGTCCGGATTTCACCCACCGTTTCCGGCTTTTTTCTTTGACGGCGAAGACCCTGCCGCCTATCCCTTGATGATATCGATCAACTCGCTCTTCTCGGTCGCAACGACGTCATGACCTCGATCCTCCACTCGACACCGGACAATCCGATCCCGGAGAACCACGTGGCGGGATTCTTCGACGGTGTCGGCGGCCGCAAGATCCGCTACGCGATCTTCAAGACGAAACAGCCGGTGGCCCGCGGCACGGTCGTCCTGCTGCAGGGCCGCAACGAATCGATCGAGAAATATTTCGAGACGATCGCCGAACTCACGGCAGCCGGTCTCTGGGTCGCGACCTTCGACTGGCGCGGCCAGGCGGGCTCGGAGCGGCTGCTGCTGCACCCGGGCCGCGGCTACGTCGACCACTTCTCCGACTATGAGCGCGACCTCAGCACCTTCCTCGAGCAGATCGTGTTGCCGGATACGCGCCTGCCCTTCTCGATCGTCGCCCATTCCATGGGTGCGCTCGTTGCCCTGTCGCTGGCGCCGATGCTCGCAAGCCGAATCGACCGGCTGGTGGTCCTCGCACCCTTCGTCGGCCTCGGCGGACAGGCGCTCGGCGAGCGCAGCATTGCTGCGGTTGCGACCCTCATGCGTTGCATCGGCCTTGGCACCCTGCCGGCCCATCCCGACAAGGGCAACCGCCCGTTCGAAAACAACGTGCTGACAGCGGACCGCCGCCGCTACCTGCGCAACATCGCGCTGACCGACACGCATCCGGAACTGAGGCTTGGCCCACCGACGGCGCGCTGGCTGAGCGAGGCCTTCCGCGCCATGCGCCGCGTCATCCGTCGTGAGCATCTGACGCGCATCACCCTGCCGACGATCATCCTGGCGCCGACGGCGGACCGTCTTGTGCCCCATCTCGCCGTCGAGTGGCTGGCGCGCAATTTCCGCGCCGCCCAGATGATCCCGATCGACGGCGCCCGCCACGAACTGTTGCACGAAGCGGATCGTTATCGCGCCCAGGCGATGGCAGCGATCCTTGCCTTCATCATCCCCGAAGAGGGTGACGAACGCGAAACGTCCGCGGCCTGACGACCCAGATCGCAGCCTAAACATTTGATTCTACGATTTTCTCCCGTAGGAGTAGCGGCGCGGTGCAGCCTCAGCCGTTGAGGATTTCCAGCGCCTGCGCATGCAACTCGGCGCTACCTGCGGCGACGACTTCGCCGCCCATTTCCGCGGGGCCACCCTGCCAGTTGGTGATGATGCCGCCGGCCTGCTCGATCAACGGGATCAGACCACCGACGTCATAGGGCTTCAACCCACATTCGATCACCAGGTCGATATGACCGGCGGCCAGAAGGGCGAAGGCGTAGCAATCGCAGCCGTAGCGGAACAGCCGAACCTTGTTCTGCACCGCCTCGTACTTGGTCTTGAAGTCGCCCGTGTAGAGATGCGGCGAGGTCGTAAACAACACCGCGTCCGAAAGCGAATTGCAGGCTCGCGTCGAAAGCACCTGCTCGCCACCCGGTCCGCGGTAGCTCGTCGTCTTGCCGTCGGCGAAATAGCGCTCGCCGGTGAAGGGTTGGTCCATCAGGCCCATGACCGCTTCACCATGGCGATAGAGACCGATCAGCGTGCCCCAGACCGGCAGGCCCGAAATGAAGGCGCGGGTGCCGTCGATCGGGTCGATGACCCAGACATACTCTCGGTCGAGCCCGACATTGCCATGCTCTTCGCCGAGGATGCCGTGTTCCGGGAAATGCTTCTCGATCAGTGCGCGGATCGCCGCTTCCGCCGATTGGTCCGCCTCCGTTACCGGATCGAAGCCGGCTTCGAGCTTGTTGACCACGCTGGTGCCGATCCGGAAACGCGGCAGGGTCTCAGCCTTGGCGGCATCGGCAAGGCGATCGAAGAAGGCGCGGTCAGGCAGCATGGCGATCTCTCTCGGAAGACGGACGAAGGAAGGTTTGTCCTGCATAGACGAAATTTATCGAAAGGCAAACGAGCTGATGCGATGGCAGAGGCGGCCAAATAGCCTGTGTTTTCAGATTTCTAGCGTTTCAATCGGTTCAGATGCCGCTTTCGACTGAAAAATCTTTGATGCACCGCAAAAGTTTTCACTGCTTTAACTTGACATTTGTGCAGTGCAATATTAAGGTTTGGGTACAGTCACCTGTGACTGTAAATACCCTCCTTGGGTGTTTCCTCCCTAGACTTGACCGCGCCGTTGGCGCGGTTTTTTTTGAAGCTCCCCGACCGAAATCTTTGAAGTCATTCCGCCGCGAGCGGGAGGTAGGCGCCGTAGTCTTCGACATGGCGGGCAAGCGACGCGATGAAGGTTGTGAGATCCGCGACCAAGGCGCCGAAGCCGGGCTTGCGCACCAGCGTCATCTCGTCGACATAGAGCGCCCGATTGATCTCGATCTGCAGTGCATGCAGCCCCCGTGTCGGTCGACCGTAGTGCTCGGTGATGAAACCGCCGGCGTAGGGCTTGTTGCGCACGACGCTGTAGCCGAGTTTCTGCAACAGGTCGACCGCAGCGCGCGACAGCTCCCCCGCGGCACTCGTCCCGTAGCGGTCGCCGATGATGAAGTCGGGACGCTGGGCGCTGCCGGGCAGATGCACGTTGCCGGGCATCGAATGGCAATCGATCAGCACCGACAGCCCGAACTGCACATGGGTGCGCGCAATCAGTTTGCGCAGGGTGGCATGGTAGGGCTTGTAGATCGTCTCGATCCGCGTCAGCGCGTCTTCGACAGGCACGCGTCCGCGGTAGATTTCCATGTTCTCGGCCACCAGCCGCGGGATCGTGCCGAGCCCACCTGCAACGCGCATCGAACTGATGTTGGCGTGCGGCGGCAGCGGACCGTCGAACATGCGCGGGTCAAGCTCATAGGGCTCTCGGTTGACGTCGAGGAACGCGCGCGGGAAATGCGCCAGCAGCATCGGCGCGCCGAGAAAAGTCGCGTTCTGGAACAGCTCATCGACATAGTGATCTTCCGACCGGCGAATCGAAACGGCATCGAGCCGCGACTGATCGAGAAAACTCTGGGGATAGGACCGGCCGCTATGCGGTGAATTGAACACAAAGGGAATGCGCTGGATCGGAGGTTCCAGGACCTCGAACAGTTCCCTCTCCGCAATTTCCCCCATCTGAACCCTTTTTTACCATATGCGGTTCTTACAATTGTCATCATGTTGCCAGTTGGTCCGCGCTGTGTCCATAGTGACAAAACACAGCCCCCGGGGAATTGACGTCCCGCGTTCACGAGATATTTACCGCGTTGGGTTTGGATAAAACGCCGCAATCTACACGCAATAATCTGAATAAAGAGAAGCACGGCCGAATTCATGACTGCGAAAATCCTTCTTGCCGAAGACGACAACGATATGCGCCGATTCCTGGTGAAGGCGCTCGAAAAGGCCGGCTACAAGGTCATGTCCTACGACAATGGCGCCAGCGCCTATGACCGGCTTCGCGAAGAGCCTTTTTCGCTTCTCCTCACCGACATCGTCATGCCCGAGATGGACGGCATCGAACTGGCGCGCCGCGCGACGGAACTCGACCCGGACCTCAAGGTCATGTTCATCACCGGCTTTGCCGCTGTTGCACTGAACCCCGACTCCAAGGCGCCGAAGGATGCCAAGGTGCTCTCGAAGCCCTTCCATCTGCGCGACCTCGTCGACGAGGTCAACAAGATGCTGGCCGCGGCTTAAAGCAACGAGTTTTCCACAGCCGCGATCGGCTGTGACGAGAGATCAAGAGACCGCCGTGATCCACAGGGGATCTCCGGCGGTCTTTTCGTTTCAAGACCTTAGCGGGAATCCCGCAAATCCGGGCCATTGCCAGGCCGCCCGGACCGACCCCGGTATGGGAAAAACCATGCCTTCGAAATTTCTGTCAAAAAACCTTCGAAAACCCTATTGACGCGACAGCGGGTTATGTGGTCTATGCGCCCCATCGGATGGGCGTGTAGCTCAGCGGGAGAGCACTACGTTGACATCGTAGGGGTCACAAGTTCGATCCTTGTCACGCCCACCATTCGAATTCAAAAGGCCTTTCGAGAAATCGAGAGGCCTTTTTCGTTTGCACCGCGGACGCGCCGGACGGCGACACCTCGACCGGTGCCAATCCTGTACGAAGTTTAATGTCTTCCGTCATGGAAGCGCCCCGATCCGCGCCCTAGTTTGCTTTCGCAAACTGATCGTATCCGCAGACCATCGTATCCGTAACCGCACGAGCGGCGATGCATCGCGCGCACTTCACCGGGCGGCAGGGACGGCATCGCCAACCAAATCTTTTTATCGGGAAAGGAACGGACATGCCGGCAGTCAAGAACATTGTGCTCGTACACGGCGCCTGGGGCGATGCGTCCCATTGGCGTCACATGATCCCGCCGCTCCACGCCAAGGGCTACAGGATCGCCGCGGTGCAGAACCCACTGACCTCGCTTGCCGACGACGTAACGCGCACGCGCAAGCTCGCCGAATCGCTCGACGGCCCAACGCTGCTCGTCGGCCACTCCTACGGGGGCGCTGTGATCAGTGGTGCTGGCCACGCGTCCAATGTCGTCGGCCTCGTCTATGTCGCGGCCTTCGCGCCCGATGAGGGCGACAGCCTCGGCAGCATCTTCGCGCGACGCGACCCGCCCTCCGGTGCCGCCAGCATCCGGCCCGACAAGGACGGCTTTCTCTGGCTGGCGCAGGACACCTTTCGCCAGAGCTTCGGCCAGGATTTGAACGAGACCGACGCGCTGGTCATGGCGGTGACGCAGAAGCCGATCGCGGCGCGTTGCTTCGAGGACAGGGCCGGACCGCCGGCATGGAAGGCGAAGCCGAGCTGGTACCAGGTTTCGCGCCACGACAACATGATCCCGCCGGAAACCGAACAGTGGATGGCCGAACGGATCAAGGCAAAGAAGATCATCACCCTGGATACCAGCCACGCTTCGCTTGCATCGCATCCAAAGGAGATCGTCGCACTGGTCGACGAAGCGATCGCGTCACTCGGCTAGCTTCCAAGGACTTTGGATCATTCGCCATTTTCAATGTCGCAACGAAAAACCCCGTCGATCGCTGGACCGACGGGGACTGTTCCTGGACCGCCGCCAGCGCCAACCGCCGTCGACGGCCAACCATCCAAGTGCAGCGCCCTAGTGCACCATGGCGGAGGCGACGGACATCAACTCGTCGCGGCGCGGGACGCCGAACAGGTTCTGACCGCCATCCGGCACTTCCGTGAAGCTCCAGCGCACGACGCCATCGCGATCAAGCAGGAATTCGCCAATGAGTTGCCCGGTCCCGGTCGCCATCATCCGTTCGTCGGCCTCGGTGATCTGGTAATCTTCCACCTTGTCGAGATAGGCCATGGCTGCGATCGGATCCATCGGTTCCGGCAGTTCCCCCGGCAAGTCCACCTTCATCGCCATGATCGTCTTCTGGGCGACCTTGTAGGGCCAGGCGTCTTCGTCCTCGGTGAATTCGAGGTTGGGCAGCCCGAACGCCCGATGCGAGACCCGTTCCGGGTCGGCGGCCGCCAGCAGGTTCGGCACCGGATGATACCGGAAATAGAGGCGCGCGCGATCGATCGGCGTGTTGACCACCGTCAGGCTCTCGATCCCCTTCTCCCGCAAGGCACCGTCCAACTGCGCCATGGCAGCGATCTGCCGTCTGCAGAATGGACAATGCAGCCCGCGAAACAGGCCGACCAGGACCGGTTTGCGGCCACGAAAATCATCAAGGGCGATCTGACCTTCCTGCGTGATTGCGTCGAGCACCACATTCGGCGCCCGGTCGCCCGGCTGCAACGGCCGTGCACTCAGCGGTTCAACCATGTTTTCATCTCCTCATCCCGGCCGGCACGCTCCTGGTGCGCCTGTGGCAAGGCGGGAGCTTCTCTCCGGCAAGCCATGCGCAGCAACGCAAACGCGGGCGCAGCGTCACGCGACGCTCGGAAATGTCAGTCGAGAAACGGCAAGATCATCAACGCCTCGGGATCGAGACCATGTTGCGCACATATGTCCCGCGCCAAGGCGAAGTACCTTTCCGCTGCATCGAGATCACCGGCGTCCAGGCAGAGCGTCGCCAAGCCATCATAACACGGAAACAGAAGCTGCGCCTCTTGCGTTTCTCCACAAAGGTCGAGCGCCTCCTGATACAGGCTGCGGGCGACGTCTGGCCGACCATGACACTGATTGATCTGGCCGAGCACCAGCAGCGACACCGGCAGATGGTCGCGCTGGTCGAGTTCCCGGTCGATCGCAATCGCGCGCTCGGCTGCCGGCATGCCGTCCGGCGCGCAGCGATCGGTGAAGGTGCAATAGGCAACGGCGAGGTTGGCGAGCAGGCGCGCCTGAAAACCGAGGTCGCCGATACGCCTCGCCATATCGAAACCGGAACGACAAACCTCGATCGCACGTTTCGGATCTGTGACCGCATAGAAGACCGCCAGATTGGTATAGCCGCGACAGGCGGCATTCAACAGGTTCGCACCTTCCGCCACGGCGACGCTTCGCTCGACGATACCGATCGCTTCGGCGCTACGGCCAAGGCGGGCAAGCGTCACACCCTTGGTGTTCAACGCTTCGGCCGTGACCCGCATCGCCTCCCGCTCAGTCTCTGGCGTATCCGTTGTATATGCCGCAATGCGATCCAGCGCGTCGTCCGCCGCCTTGAGGGCACCTGCATAATCTCCCATGCGGAAGGCGAGATGACCGCATTCCTGTGAAAGATGCGCACCTTCTATCGGTGCACTCGCGCCTTCGAGCAGCTGGGCGGCTGCGGCAAAGCAAGCCAGAGCCTCGTCACGCCGTCCGGTTTCCCAGAGATGATGACCGAATTTGCGCCGGATCCGTGCCGATGCAATGCGGTCCTCCGTGGCGCAGTAAATCTCCAGCAGTGCGCTGTAGTGCTGAACCGCCGCCTCACGGCGACCGGTCGGCCCCAGGAGGTCGGCGACGCGTTCGCGTGCGGCCAGCCATTCGGCCCCCTGTTCACCGGTAGCCTCCAGTGCCGCCATGGCCTGCTGATAAAGCCGGATGGCATCATCATTGGCATAGAGCGCCCGCGCCCGGTCTCCGGCCGCGATCAGGTAATGCGCGCCCTTGGCCTTGTGTTCAGAGAGGCCGAAATGGTGGCCGAGCAGCGCCATCTCCTCGAGCCGCTCGGTATCCTCGCCGAACCGGCGCTCCAGCACCTTGCCGATCAGTGCATGCTCGTCCGTGCGCCGGCTGAGCAGTAGATTGTTGTAGACCACCTCCTGCAACAGCGTCTGGGTAAACCGATAGGTCTGCATGCCAGGAGCCCCGCCGCCGTCCCTGATTTCTTCGACGATCTCGGTGTCGCAGAGCAGATCAAGAACCGCATCCACCGGCGTGTGCCCCGAAACCGCTTGCAGCAGATCCGCGTCGAAGCGCGGCCCGATCATCGCAGCGTGGTGCAGCAACCGGCGGGCGTCCGGCGGCAGCCGATCGACGCGGCCGAGCAGCATCGCCTCGATGGTCACTGGAATGTCAGTGGCCGCATCGCGCTCCACCACTCGCCAGGCCGAGCCGACCTTCTGCATGGCCGAAACATCGATCAGGCCGCGCACGATTTCCTCGACGAACAGGGGATTACCGCCGGCCCGTGCCAGGATGCGCTCCGCGACCGCCTGTGGCAGCCCATCCCCGCCGAAGAACGCCGCAAGCAGGCGTCGCCTGTCGGTTTCTGAAAGCGGTGTGAGGCGCAGCGCAGTCAAGCTTGTGCGGCCGGGCTTCAGCCGATCGGCATCGACGTCTGGCCGTTGAGTGGTCAGCAACATCAACGGGCTGCCTTCCGCCCGATCGAGGACAAAGGAAATGGCCTCGAGCGAGGCAGCGTCAGCCCAGTGCAGGTCCTCGATCACGAGCAGCAAGGGCGTTCGTGACAGGCGCCGTTCAAAAATCGCCCTCACTGCCGCGAAAAGCTGCCGGCGCATCTGTTCCGGCTCCACATGGCGCAACAGCTCATCCTGGGAATCCATGCCCAGAATCCTGAGGAACAGCGGCACGAGCTGTTCGAGCTTGTCTTCAGCAAAGCCGATCTCGGCCAGTCCTGTTGCGAGCAGCTCCGTCGTCCGCGGCAGGCTGTCGCTCAAAGATATCCCGTAGGCACCGCGCAGGACCGACGCGAGAACACCGTAGGACGGTTCTCCGAGCGAAGAACTGCCGGCGCGGCGAACGACGACGTTCGAGAAGCGCGGATCCGCGGCCACCCGTTCGAGGAACTCTTTGACCAGTCGCGACTTTCCGAGCCCTGCCTCTCCCGTTAGACGCACCACTTGCGCCGTCCCACCGCAGGCGAGCTCGAGACAATCAATCAGGCGCTTCATCTCCGCCTCACGCCCGATCAGCGGCGCGCCGAGCCCCAGAGCTTCGAGACCACGTGCCGTGCGCGGTGCCTCCAGAGACTGCGTCAGTCTGTAGACCTCGACGCTTTCCACTTTCCCGCGCAACGTCATCGCGCCGAGCGCCTCGTAGGCAAAGGCGTGGCAGGTCAACCGATAGGTCACCGGCCCGACGAGGATTTCCCCGGGGCCTGCCAGCGATTGCAGTCTCTGCGCCGTGTTGACTGCGTCGCCGGTCACCGAATAGGCCTTGCCGTCACCAGCGCCCAATCGCCCTGCCACGACCGTTCCGGTGTTGAGCCCGATATGGAGGTTCAGCGGCTCACCGATCCGCCGCTGCCAGCGTTCGCCGACCCGCCTTGCCCGACCGGCCATGTCGAGCGCGGCACGGAGCGCTCTTTCGGAATCGTCCTCGTGCGCCACCGGCGCGCCGAAGAGGGCAAGCAACGCGTCGCCGATGAATTTGTCGACAAAGCCGCCATAGGCCTCGACCGCTTCGGTCAGTTCTTCGAAGAGTTCGTTCTGGAAAGCCCTGAGGACTTCCGGATCCACCTGCTCGCTGAGGCCGGTAAAACCGCAGAGGTCGGCAAAAAGAATGGTGGCCGTGCGGCGGTCGGCGCCCGCCTCCTCCGGCAATGGCGGTGCGAGCGCCTCACCGCCAGATCGCACCAGGGGCGTCTGCGCCGGCTCAGGTCGCAAAGCCGTCGGCTTTGCTGATGCCGGAGCTCCAAGCCGGGTACCGCACGTGGGACAAAACGAGAAGTGTGGCGGACAGAGTGCGCCGCAACCGGGGCACGGGCTATGCTGCTTGGCGCCGCAATTCGGGCAAAACGCAAACCCGTCTTGGATCTCGCAACCGCACTCGTGGCAGTTCATCGACGACGAACCTTCGAACGAGCCCCGGTCGGCACGGCCAATGCTGCGCCAACCGGGGCTGGTGGCCTCGAAAGAATGAACCTGCGTCAACTGCTTTGCAAGCAACAGGAAAAAGCTCGACAGGAGACCGCGGGTGCGGCCCCGTCCAAGGCTCTGATGCGTTCATCTCCGGCGGGCAAACCCCGATCGTCCGGGTGAGGCAAGCGCCATCAGGAATGGGTACGGCGCACCCTTGATGGACGTGAAAACGTATCGAGATCGATGGCGGCGCCTTCCGGCGCGCGGCAAACCTCTTCCGGATGCCGATCGCTCGCCTCGACTGCGAAGTGGATCGCGGCCGTCTCGTTGGTGAAGAGACCGCCGACGACCCCTTTGCGATCGGAAACGACCCACCAGCCGTGCCTGTCGCGACCGACGACGAAACGTGCGCGCGCGCGAAAACCGCGCCGGATCTGCTGCATGCTGCCCATGATGGAATGATCCTCGTTGGTGGGAAAGAAGACTTAACCGGCAATCCACGGAATGGCCGCCTGAATGCCATAGGCAAGGCCGAGAACGATACCGAGGCGGATGCCGATGCCGAGAAAGGCGTCGCGAACCGCGCTGTCGTTACCGCGATGGTTCTCGATGTTTTCACTGCCTTGAGCGCGCCGGCGCTGTTCGGCCAGGGCGGCGAGGTGTGGTAGGCGTGACATCATCTGTCTCCTTTTTAACGAAGGGCCAGGGCCGCGCTTTGATCCCGAGGCAAGCTCCATGGATCAGGGGATGCGGATGGAGCGAAAATGGCTTGGGGAACTTAGCTCGCGAGCGCGATGCGTAGACCGCGTGCGATATGGGTCGAGGTCGGAAGCTCGGTGAGTGGCTCGAGCGCTGCGCGGATCTCGGCCGCGGCTTCCGGCGCAAGCGGGGTCAGCGGCAGCCGCAGTTCGGGGCTCATGCGGCGCGCAAGATGCAGGGCGTATTTGACCGGTCCCGGATTGGTCTCGCGCTCCAGCGCCACCAGCAACGGCCTTAGCCGCTCATGGATGGCGATCGCCGCCGATACGTTACCGGTCGCGACGGCCTGATGCATCGCCACCACCAGGCGCGGAACGACGTTGGATGCCACCGAAATCGTGCCGTAACCGCCACAGAGGTTGAACGCCAGCGCCGTCTGGTCATGGCCGGAAAGCGGACGAAGGCGGCTCTTCAGCGGCGCGGACATGGAGAGAAACCGGCCGATGTCACCCGTCGCGTCCTTGATGCCGACGATCCCTGGAAGCTCTGCCAACCGTTCCAGTGTGCGCGGCGCAAAATCAACGCCGGTGCGGGAGGGAACATTGTAGATGATAATGGGCAGATCGACTGCCTTGGTGACCGCCTCGAAATGCCGATAGACCCCTTCCTGCGACGGCTTGCTGTAGTAGGGCGCAACGATAAGCGCCGCATCGGCACCGAGCGCCTTGGCTTCCGCCGTCAGCGCGATCGTCGTCTCGGTACTGTTGGTGCCGGTTCCGGCGATAACGGGGATCTTCCGCTCGGCAACCTCGACGCAGCGCTCGATCACCATTGCCCGTTCGTTGCGCGACAGCGTCGGTGCCTCACCGGTCGTGCCGCAAGCGACGATGCCGGAGATGCCGTGGCGCATCTGCCATTCGACCAGCGACATCAGGCCGACGACATCGACCTTGCCCTCACGAAACGGCGTGACGAGCGCCGTGATCGCCCCTTCGAGGCGCAGCGATTGCATGCTCATGGAAATATCCTTCAGGTGGGAAACTGGCCGCGGTCAACGGTGCTGATGGCAAGCTGGTAGCCGCGGCAGGAGCGCAGGAACGCGCCGAGGATCGCGGTGGCCAGATCGGCATGGCGCGCCTTGAACGTGACCCGACCTGCGCCTGGCGGCCGATAGCGCAGCGCGCAGGTCCAAAGCCCGAGTTCGTGGCTGAGTGTCCTGAGGCAGAGTTTTGCCTCAGTCGTCGACGTCAGGTGGATGACCGCATCGACGAGGGCATCGGCTGCCATCAGATCGCGAAACCGACGCGACGGCCACTCGTCCACGACAAGGCCGGGCAGCTCCCGGATCACGCGGACCGCCTCCCAGACGTGATGTTCGCGCAGGCGGCGAACCGCGGTCAGCCGCAGCAGCAGCGCGTCCAGGACGTCCGCACTCGCCTCGACAGTGCCGGGCCGCTGGCGCAAACCTGTATCGGCCGGGAGGGTCCGGGCATGATGACGCAAGGTGAAATCGTGAAGAGACATGGAACTCATCCGTATTCGATGGGCAGAGCCTAGTTCCATGAGGCGTCCGGATTCGATTCCGACTTGAGGCGTCCGGCATAAGATTTCCGTAAAGCCTCCGGATTGGCGCTGTCCAAGGCATCCATGCGCGGCTAGATTGACATTCGAAGGGACTGAACCCCCGTAAAACGCCAGCGCGCGGCGTCGAAATAATCTGACGCAAAAGATGACGTGCACGCAATTTTGCGCTAGGTAGCCCCTTCTGTGGCGATAAGGATCGCCATGTTCGAGCAATGCCCCCTGTCCGTGAAGGAACATGCCATGCCTGCCTATCGCTCACGTACCACCACCCACGGCCGCAACATGGCCGGTGCCCGCGGCCTCTGGCGCGCGACGGGCATGAAGGACAGCGATTTTGGCAAGCCGATTATTGCAGTGGTGAACTCCTTCACCCAGTTTGTGCCGGGCCACGTGCACCTCAAGGATCTCGGCCAGCTCGTCGCCCGCGAGATCGAGGCGGCCGGCGGTGTTGCCAAGGAATTCAACACGATCGCCGTCGACGACGGCATCGCCATGGGCCATGACGGCATGCTCTATTCGCTGCCGTCGCGCGAAATCATCGCCGACTCTGTCGAGTATATGGTCAACGCGCACTGCGCCGACGCCATGGTCTGCATCTCCAACTGCGACAAGATCACCCCCGGCATGCTGATGGCCGCACTCCGGCTCAACATCCCCGCCGTCTTCGTCTCCGGTGGCCCGATGGAGGCCGGCAAGGTCGTCCTGCACGGCAAGACGCATGCGCTTGACCTCGTCGACGCCATGGTCGCGGCTGCCGACGACAAGGTATCGGATGAGGACGTCCAGGTCATCGAGCGCTCCGCCTGCCCGACCTGCGGCTCGTGCTCCGGCATGTTCACGGCCAACTCGATGAACTGTCTGACCGAAGCACTGGGCCTGTCGCTGCCGGGCAACGGCTCGACGCTTGCCACCCACGCCGACCGCAAGCGCCTGTTCGTCGAGGCCGGCCACCTGGTCGTCGATCTCGCCCGCCGCTATTACGAGCAGGAAGACGAGAACGTCCTGCCGCGCAATGTCGCTTCCAAGCAGGCGTTCGAAAACGCCATGGCGCTCGACATAGCCATGGGCGGCTCGACCAACACCGTGCTGCACATTCTCGCCGCCGCCCATGAGGGCGAGGTCGATTTCACCATGGCCGACATCGACCGCCTGTCACGCAAAGTTCCGTGCCTGTCGAAGGTGGCGCCGGCCAAGAGCGACGTGCACATGGAAGACGTGCACCGCGCCGGCGGTATCATGTCGATCCTCGGCGAACTCGACAAAGGCGGTCTCATCAATCGCGATTGCCCGACGGTTCACAGCGCCACGATCGGCGATGCCATCGACCGCTGGGACATCACCCGCACCTCGAGCGAGACCGTGCGCAACTTCTTCCGCGCGGCACCGGGTGGCATCCCGACCCAGGTGGCCTTCAGCCAGGAGGCGCGCTGGGACGAGCTCGACACCGACCGCGAAAAGGGCGTCATCCGCTCGGTCGAGCATCCCTTCTCCAAGGACGGTGGCCTCGCGGTGCTCAAGGGCAACATCGCCATCGACGGCTGCATCGTGAAGACCGCCGGCGTTGACGAGAGCATCCTGAAATTCTCCGGCCCGGCACGCGTGTTCGAAAGCCAGGACGCATCCGTCAAGGCGATCCTCGGCAACGAGATCAAGGCCGGCGACGTCGTCGTCATCCGCTACGAAGGCCCGAAGGGCGGCCCGGGCATGCAGGAAATGCTCTATCCGACGAGCTACCTGAAGTCGAAAGGCCTCGGCAAGGCCTGCGCGCTCATCACCGACGGTCGCTTCTCAGGCGGCACCTCGGGTCTTTCGATCGGCCACGTTTCGCCGGAAGCGGCCAATGGCGGCACCATCGGCCTGGTGCGTGAAGGCGACATGATCGATATCGACATCCCGAACCGCACGATCAGCCTGCGGATCGATGAGGCGGAGCTTGCGAACCGCCGCACGGAACAGGACGTCAAGGGCTGGAAGCCGGCCGAGCAGCGCAAGCGCAAGGTGACGACGGCGCTCAAGGCCTATGCCGCCTTCGCAACGTCGGCCGACCGCGGCGCCGTGCGCGACCTCGGCGACCACTGAGCCGAAAACCGGCAGGATCTGACAGGCCCCGGATCCCCGGGGCCTTTTTCTTTGGCGGGTATCGGACGCTGGCCCATTTCGCACCGCTGCCTTCTTTGCCCGGCCGCGTGCATCTGTTATTTTAGTCTACCCTAAGATTAAAACAGGTGGGTCATGGCGAACGCATCCGAACTGCTCGGCACCTGGAAGATGCTCTCCTGGAAACGCAAGGTTGTCGCCACCGGCGAAACCAGCGATGCCATGGGCGCCGATCCTATCGGCTACCTCTCCTACTATCCCGATGGCCGCGTCAGCGCCGTCGTGGTGAGGCGCGATCGCCCCGCATTGAAGGGCGCCGTACCGACGAACGACGAAAAGGCCGCACTGTTCGATTCGATGCTCGCCTATGCCGGATCCTACAGGCTCGAGGATGGCCGGGTCATCCACCAGCTGGATGCGAGCTGGAACCCGGCCTGGGGCATGTCGGATCTGATCCGCCCGTTCTACGTGGAAGGCGACAGGCTGGTGATCTACGGCGCACCAGCCATCGACCCCCGGACGGGCGAAGAGGTCACATACCATCTCGAGTTTCGTCGGATGTGACCAGCCGAAATCTCCGGACGTCAGAGATGGCGCGTCTCAGCCGGCGCGTGGAACCAGTTGTTGTTGCGTCCGTCCATGTACTGCACCGGTGCCTCGGCGAGCACCGCCGGATCGAGATCGTCGAGGCAGGCGACGTTGACCGAAAAATAGGCGCCACCGATTTCCTCGATGTAGCCGTGGCCGAAGGCTGCGACACCGCAAGTCTTGCAAAAGCGGTGATGCACACTGCTGCTGTTGAACTGGTAGTCGGCAATGTTGGCCTCATCGCACTGCAGGCGGAAGCTGTCGGGCTTCACGATTGCCCCCCAGTAGCGCCGTTTCCAGCAGATCGAGCAATTGCACTTTCCGGTGCCGGCATCGAGGTCGATATCGGCCTCATAGCGGATATTTCCGCAATGGCAGCTTCCCTTATAGGTCAGTTTCATAACCGTCACTCCTGCTTTCCGGGCCCAGGCAGACCCCGCCTCTTCGCCCGCCTACTTGACCACATGCTGTCAGATTAAGCTCATGCTGTTCACTTGCCATATTGACAACATATTGTCAATTGAAAGCGATTAATCTGTGCAGCCACTAGAGATGCGAACCTCGGCTGGCCTATCCCATCGGCTGCTGCGACCATCAAGGTATCCCACCGACAGTCCGTAGAACGTGCGGATCGAAATCATCCAGGGGTGATGTTGCAAAGGGTGCCACCGAGTGCCTCCACGTAGCCATCGCTGCTGAAATAGCTTGCCGAATGCAATGCGATGTGACAACATGATGTCATATGAAGACTTCCGCACAGCAGGTGACACTGTCGACATGAAAGACCCTGAACGGACGCCCGCTGGAGACGCCTTTGCGGATTTTGCGATTACCGCGCTGCGGCTTGCCGGCCCGCTGACGCAGGCCGGCGACGCTCTCGCCAAACCTTCCGGACAGACGAGCGCCCGCTGGCAGGTGCTGGCCGCAGCAAACCACGCTCCCATGTCGGTCGCCGATGCGGCGCGCGCCCTCGGCCTGGCGCGCCAGGGCGTGCAGCGCATCGCCGACCTGCTGGAGGAGGAAGGCCTGATCGCCTACAGCGACAATCCCACCCACCAAAGGGCAAAACTGATGGCCCTGACGGCGGCCGGAGAAACGGCGCTTTACGAAATCAAGAAACGGCAGGCGGCATGGGCCGACAGGCTCGGTACCGAGCTGGGCGAAAGACGCCTGCGACAGGCCTCGGCCTTGATGGTCGAGATCATCGAAGTCCTCAAGGAACGAGCCTTACCGGAGGATGCCGCCTCCTAGGCGTCCATCGTTCAAGCCAGCATCAGGAGATCCGCGCGCAGACGGTCCGGTCCACCGTCACCAAGCACCGGATCGAGCGCCGCGTGCAATGCCTTCCAGATGGGTATGGCTCGCGCCAACAGTGTTTCCCCCTCCTGCGTCAGCCGCAGCCGCCGCGACCGCCGATCCTCCGAGTCGGCAAAGCTCTCGACCAGGCCGCGCCGTTCCAGGGGTTTCAGCGCCGCAGTCAGCGTCGTCCGATCCATGGCAAGCAGCGACGCAATCGACCCCATGTTCGGCGGCGTCGGACGATTGAGCGACATCAGCAGGGAGAACTGCCCGTTGGTGATATCGAGGGGCCGCAACGCCTCGTCGAACCGGCGGGCCATGGCGCGAGCGGCACGCTGCACATGCAGACAGAGGCAGGTGTCCCTCACATGCAGGGTGGTCGCGAAGGGAATCGAAGTCATCTTTGACATGACTGATTAATGTTGATATCAACGTATTAGTCAAGTGCAGCGTTGGGAGGATGAACGGGCATGAGACAGGACCACGCAGTCGTATCGCCCGAGGAGTGGTTGAAAGCGCGCAAAGATCTGCTCGCGCTGGAAAAGGAACACACCCACGCACGCGACAAGGTCAATGCCGCCCGGCTGGCGCTGCCCTGGGTGAAGTTGGAGAAGACCTACATTTTCGACACGGTGACCGGACGCAAGTCGCTGTCCGACCTGTTCGACGGTCGCAGTCAGCTCATCGTCTACCATTTCATGTTCGGCCCCACCTGGGAGGCCGGCTGCCCCGGCTGCTCCTTCCTGGCCGATCACTTCGCCGGCATGCTGCCGCACCTCAACCACCACGACGTAACACTGATCGCCGCATCGAATGCGCCGCTGACGAAAATCGAAGCCTACAGGAAGCGCATGGACTGGAACTTCTCCTGGGTCTCGGCCGAGGGCAACGGCTTCAACCATGATTACCACGTCGCCTTTGCTCCCGACGAACTCGCAAGCGGCAAGGTCGCCTACAATTTCACCGAGATCGAAAGCGCCAACGCGCATGAGGAACTGCCGGGACTGAGCGCCTTCCAGAAAGGCGAGGACGGCACGATCTATCACACCTATTCGTCCTATGCCCGCGGTCTCGAGGAACTGGTCGGCACGCTGATGCTGCTCGATCGCGCGCCGAAGGGCCGCAATGAAGACGGGACGATGAGCTTCGTCCGCCGCCACGACGAGTACGAACAGAAACGCAAGGCAGGCTAGACATGCTGGCGTCCCCGCAGGCGGAACCTTTCGCGTGCGAAGACGTTTCCTCACCGCTCGCGCGTCGGGCCGATGATCTGCGCCCGCCAAAAAGGAAAACCAGCCGTGAGAGCAGAACCGGAAGAAGCGCACCGTTGGCTCGAACAACTGCTGGGCGACTGGCAGGTTCGCACCTCCGGGCCAGACAACGAGCCCGACCGAAGCGGCCCCTGGACCGAACACGTTCGCTCGCTACAGGGCCTCTGGATCGTCTGCGAAGGTCAGGGAACGATGCCGGGCGGCAGTTCCGGCGAGACGCTCATGACGCTCGGCTACAATCCCGAGACGAAACGCTACGTCGGCACCTGGGTCGGCTCCATGCTGACCCATATGTGGGTCTATGACGGCGAACTGGATGCGCAAGGCAAGTCCCTGTCCCTCTACTGCGAGGGGCCGGACTTCGAAAACCCCGGCAAAACTGCGCGATACCGGGACATCATCACGCTCATCGATCAATCCCGGCGCCTCCTGACGGCGCAGGTGCAGGCAGCGGGCGGAAGCTGGAAAGACATGATGACGGCGGAATACCTGCGCAGCGATTGACCGCGGAATCGGCGGCCATTCTCGGTTTCCGGCCGCGCCCACAGCAGTCTGACGGCTCATTCGAACTACAACCAAGCGGCACGAAACGTCGCCGCGCCTGAGCAAACTGGAGGAAGGCAATGGCAGATCACGGAAAATACGTCTGGTACGAATTGATGACGACGGACATGGCCGCGGCGGAGACCTTCTACAAGGACGTCGTCGGCTGGAGTGCCCACGATTCCGGCATGCCCGGCATCAGCTACACGCTGTTCAATGCAGGCGAGATACCGGTTGCCGGGCTGATGACCATGCCGGAAGGCGCGCTCGAAATGAAAGTTCCCCCGGCCTGGCTCGGCTACGTCGGCGTCGACGACGTCGATGCGACCGCCGCCAGCATCGCCGCCAAGGGTGGCAAGGTTCATCGGGCGCCGGACGATATCCCCGGCATCGGGCGCTTTGCCGTCGTGACCGACCCGCACGGCGCCGTGTTCGCGATCTTCAAGGGAACGGGCGACCCGCCGCCGGTCACCGATCCAATGGCGCCCGGCCTTGTCGGCTGGCACGAGCTCGCATCCGGCGACCTCGACACTGCCTTCCCCTTTTACGCCGAGCTCTTCGGCTGGACGAAGGACCAGGGCATGGATATGGGCGAGATGGGCATCTACCAGATCTTTGCCCATGGCGGCGCCCCGATCGGCGGGATGATGACCAAGCCGAAGGAAGTGCCCTCGCCCTACTGGCTCTACTACATCAACGTTCCCGCACTCGACGCGTCGATCGCGCGCATCAACGCCGGTGGCGGCAAGGTCGTGCTCGAGCCGATGGAGGTGCCCGGAGGCGCCTGGATCGTCCAGGCGCTCGACCCGCAGGGCGCCCTTTTCGCGCTGGTCGCGCCGAAACGCTGAACGGTCGCATCAACCGACAAGCACGCGCATGAAACAGGGCCCGCCCTACGGAGGCGGGCCCCTTTTCGATCCCATTGGCGGAATGTACAGACGAAGCACAGGCACCTGCCCTGCACCACGCGCATCCCTCGGTTGCGGCGTGACCCCTAGTATTTCAGGGTATTTCAAGGTTATTTAACACCTTATACGATAACAGGGGCAACGAGCACACTGATTTCGGATGGGTTTCTTGTCACACGACAAGAATTGTCGCGACAGCCCAAGCGATGAGCGGCGACATGAGTGGAGCAACTTCGCGTAAATGAAGAACAAAGGCGGCAGCTATACGCCCCCGGAAACGGGCGTTGCAGAAGCGCGCACGGCGAAGGCACTGCGCCGCAAACTCCAGTGGCTGCTCGCCATCGTTGTTGCCTGTACTGGCGTTCTCGCCACCGAGATCATCGCCGCCTCCTATAGCGAATTCGTCATCGCCCGCCGCAACCTGACCGAAGTCATGGCTTTTTGCCGGGTGCTCGACGCCGCAAACTACCTCTCGGCGGAACGCGGCCCCTCAAACGGCATGCTCGGCATCGGCGTGGCAGCGGGGTCACCCGTCCAGGCCCGGCTTGCCGAGTTTCGTGCCCGCAGCGACGCGGCGCTCACCAGGCTTACCGAGGACATCGACAATGCCAGCCGCTCGGAGCCGGCTGGTGCCCTCTCCCCCATTCTCGCCGAAGCTCGCCGCCGCCTGATGCTGGCTCGCGCAGAGGTCGATCGGATTGCCGCGCTTCCGCCCGAACAACGGGATCTGACGCAGATCCAGGCGACGATCGAGGCAATGTTCGGCGTCATCGACGCGCTTCGCCCGGCGATCGACTGGAACATCCAACGCCTGACCAATACAGACCCGAACCTTGCCGGCATCGCGCTTGCGGCGCAGATGCTTGCCAATCTGCGCGAGGACGGTGGCCGCCTCGGCTCGCAGGTCATGGCCCCGGTCGCCGTCGGCCGGCCGCTCCAAGCCAAGAACATCGCCGATAGTGAGCGCACGCGCGGTAGACTGCAGGAGATCTGGTCCATTGTCGGCAAGCCTGGCGCCCTTCCCGGCCTGAAACCGGCCAATATTGCAGATCTCGCCAGGATCGACCGGGAATTCTTTGGTGAAGGATTTGCGATCATTGACAGTGTCGTCGCCATCGGCAGGCAATCGGGCGCCTACCCCATGACCGCCGAGCAATTGACCGACCGCTTCGTCCCGAAGATGAAGCCAATCGAGAATCTTCGCCGCGCCTTCATGGATGCGACCGTCGAACGGCTTGCGGCAAACAAGACGCGGGCCTCGGTCAAGCTGGCGGTCGCCAGCCTCGCGACCTTCGCGCTGTTCCTGGTCTTGCTGGTTCTGATGCGCCGCGCCCGCTCGCTGGTCTTCGAACCGCTGCTCATCGCACGCCACAGCATCATCGAACTCGCTAATGACCGCCCGATCGCCCGGCTTCAGGGCAAGGGCGGCGAAGGCGAGATGGGGCGCCTGTTCGACGCGATCGACGTGCTGCGCAAACGCCTCGACGAACGCGCGCTGTTGATGCAGCACCTTGAACATCAGGCTGAAACCGATGAGCTGACCGGCCTGCTCAACCGCCGGGCATTGGAACTCATCGGCGGCGCAGAGGACACGGCCGACAGCAGCCAGGATGCCTGTCTTATCCTGATGGACATCGACCATTTCAAGCAGATCAACGACACCCACGGTCACCTCATCGGCGACATCGTGCTCAAGGAAACTGCCCGGGTCATCCGCAACTCCGTGCGCAACTCCGATCTCGTCGCCCGTTTCGGCGGCGAGGAGTTCGCGGTCATCACTCCCGGTGACAGCATCGAGTCGGCCCTTGCGCTGGCGGAGCGGATCCGGGCCAATCTTGCGCGCGAGCCGATCGTGGTTGCGGATGGCCAGACACTGAAGGTGACCGCCAGCTTCGGCGTGGCGGAGGGCCGAACCGCAGACGGCGGCTGGAAGCACCTGATCGAGTGCGCCGACACGGAGCTCTATCGCGCCAAATCCGAGGGCCGCAACCGCGTCTGCGGCCACCCGGCGGAGGCGACCATTTCCCGCTTCACAAAGACGAAATCCGCGCGCGCGTAGCCAGAAAATCGAGCATCACCCGCACGCGCGACGGCAAGGCTCCGCCCTGACCGAGAAATACGGCGTGGAAGGTTTCGACGTCACCGGGATTGAGATGCTCGACGAGCGGCAGCAGCCGGCCCGCCTGGATATCTTCCCGCACGGTGAAGGTCGGGAGCCGGGCGAGCCCCACACCCGCGAGTGCGAGCCGGCGCAGGCCCTCGCCATCGCTCACCCGCACCCGTTCCGTCGGCGGCAGCAAGATCTGTTCTGCGTTCGAAAGCAACGGCCAGCCGTCGAACACACGTGCGTAGCTATGGCTCAGCCGGTTATGCGTCTCGATATCCTCGATGGTCTGAGGCACGCCGAAACGATCCAGATAGGATGGGGCGCCGACGATCGTCATCGATGTGCTGCCGAGCTTGCGGGCAATCAGGCTCGATGTCTTCAGCGGACCGGCGCGCACGGCGATATCGACACGTTCCGCCAGCAGATCGACGACGGCGTCCGTCTGCAGGATATCGACAGCGACTGATGGAAACTCCGCCAGGAATTCGGGTAGCACCGGCATCAAAGCATGCGTCGCGTAGGAAGCGCTGACATTGAGGCGCACCCGGCCCTCAGGCGTTTCGCCAGCGCCCGCCGCGCGCTCCGCATCATCGATGTCGGCGAGAATGCGCACGGCCCGCTCATAGAAGGCGCAGCCCTCCGCCGTCAGTTGCAGCCGCCGCGTCGACCGGTTGACGAGCCGGACGCCGAGCCTTTCTTCCAGTCGTTGGACGAGTTTGCTGACAGCCGAGGGCGTCATGCAGCAGACCTTTGCCGCGGACGAAAAGCCGCCAAGCTCCACCACCTTGGCAAATACCGCCATCTCCCCCGAACGATTGATCGTCAAGCGCGACATGTGATTTCAACTCACAAATGATGTTCCTTCATGACCTCTACATCGCAAATGCCGGCAACACCACCTTCCTCCGTGAGGCGAGCCGCTGACCACAGGCGTCGCTGAACAGGCAGAACCAACGAGGAGCGGAAGACATGGAATACAGACGGCTTGGATCATCGGGACTGAAGGTGCCCGCCTTGAGCTTTGGCGCAGGGACTTTCGGCGGTAAGGGACCGCTTTTCAGCGCCTGGGGCAACAGCGACGCGGCCGAAGCGCGACGACTGATCGACATTTCGCTCGAAGCCGGCGTCAATCTCTTCGATACGGCCGACGTCTACTCGGACGGTGCCTCCGAGAGCGTGCTCGGCGCCGCGATCAAGGGACGGCGCGATGCCGTGCTCATTTCGACCAAGATCGCGCTGCCGATGGGCGATGGGCCGAACGATGCCGGCACCTCCCGTGCGCGCCTGGTAAAGGGCGTCGACGATGCTCTCAAGCGGCTCGGCACCGACTACATCGACCTCCTGCAACTGCATGCCTTCGACGCCGGCACGCCGGTCGAGGAAACCCTTGCGACACTCGACGGTCTCGTCACTGCCGGGAAACTGCGCTACGTCGGGGCCTCCAATTTCGCCGGCTGGCAGCTGATGAAATCGCTGGCTGCCTCCGAAAAACACAGCCTCGTGCGCCATGTCGCCCACCAGGTCTATTATTCGCTGGTTGGACGCGACTACGAATGGGAGCTGATGCCGCTTGCCGTCGACCAGGGCGTCGGGGCGCTCGTCTGGAGCCCGCTCGGTTGGGGCCGCCTCACCGGTAAGATCCGGCGCGGCCAGCCCTGGCCGGAAGGCAGCCGTTTGCACGACACCGCGGCCTTCGGCCCGCCGGTCGATAACGAGAAGCTCTACGACATCGTCGACGTGCTTGATCAACTGGCCGAGGAGACCGGCAAGACGGTTCCGCAGATCGCCATCAACTGGCTCTTGCAGCGCCCGACCGTATCGAGTGTCATCATCGGTGCCCGCAACGAAGAACAGCTTCGCCAGAACCTCGGCGCCATCGGCTGGTCGCTGTCGACGGAACAGATCGCGAGGCTCGATGAAGCGAGCAAGACGACGCCGGCCTATCCGTACTTCCCCTATTACCGCCAGGAAGGTTTCGCCCGGATCAATCCGCCGATCGTCTAGCGGGAACGGAAGCCGCCTTTCGCACGCCTGAACGGGCGTGCGAAAGCGCTGCAGCGCCTTGATTTTCCTCAGACACTTTCACGCTTGCATTCTCTCTTCGCATTGCACAAACTTCCCGGAGATGGGGGCGCAAGACCTACCACGAAGGGGATCAAGTCCGGCATGTCGATCAAGGCCAGCATCTACCACCTGACCCACTATATCTATGACCGTCCCGTAAGGCTGTCGCCGCAGATCATCCGGCTGAAACCTGCGGCCCATTCCAAGACCAAGGTCATCAGCCACTCGCTGAAGGTTTCGCCCGCCAATCACTTCGTCAACCTGCAGCAGGATCCCTACGGCAACTACCTCGCCCGCTTCGTCTTTCCCGATCCGGTGAGCGAACTGAAGATCGAGGTCGACCTTGTCGCCGATATGACTGTCTACAATCCCTTCGACTTCTTCGTTGAAGAAGAAGCCGAGCACTGGCCCTTTGCCTACCCGGAAGATCTCAGCGACGATCTCAGGATCTACATGACCCCGGAGCCGATGGGACCGGCGCTCACCACCTTCATGGCGACGGTCGACCGCTCCCGCCAGCGGACCGTCGACATGGTGGTCGGACTGAACGCCCGCCTGCAGCACGAAGTCGGCTACGTCATCCGCATGGAGCCGGGCGTCCAGACGCCGGAGGATACGCTGACGTCGGCCCGTGGCTCGTGTCGTGATTCGAGCTGGCTGCTTGTCCAGATCCTGCGCAATCTCGGTTTTGCCGCCCGCTTCGTCTCCGGCTATCTCATCCAGCTCACACCCGATCTCAAGGCGCTCGACGGCCCGACGGGTACCGACCATGACTTTACCGACCTGCACGCCTGGGCCGAGGTCTACCTGCCCGGCGCCGGCTGGGTCGGGCTCGACCCCACCTCGGGCCTCCTGACCGGCGAAAGCCATATCCCGCTTGCCGCCACCCCGCATTTCCGCAACGCAGCACCCATCTCCGGCGGCTTCTTCGGCGACCCCGATACCCGCACAGATTTCGCCTTCGACATGAAGGTGACACGTGTCGCCGAACATCCGCGGATCACCAAGCCCTTCTCCGACGAGAGTTGGGAGGCGCTGAATGCGCTCGGCGAAGAGGTGGATCGGGTTCTTGAGGACAACGACATACGCCTGACGATGGGCGGCGAGCCGACCTTCGTTTCGATCGACGACTTCGAGTCCGAGGAGTGGAACACCGACGCGGTCGGGCCGACCAAGCGCGAAAAGGCGGACGCGCTGATCCGCCGCCTGCGCGAGCGCTTCGCGCCGGGCGGTTTCCTGCATTACGGCCAGGGCAAATGGTATCCCGGCGAGAGCCTGCCGCGCTGGACCTTCTCGCTCTACTGGCGCAAGGACGGTGTGCCGATCTGGCGCCGCCCCGACCTCATTGCCGAGGAGGCGGGCCGCCACGACGTCACCGAGAAGGACGCCGAACGTCTGCTGCATCTGATGGCAGGCGAATTGAGCGTGCCGACCGAAATGGTCCAACCGGCCTTCGAAGACCCCGCCGACTGGCTGCTGAAGGAGGCAAACCTCCCCGAAAACGTCGATCCTTCCAATTCCAAGCTGAAGGATCCCGAAGAGCGCAGCCGCATGGCCCGTGTCTTCGAACGCGGCCTGACGACGCCGACCGGCTACGTGCTGCCTGTGCAAGCCTGGAATGCCCGGGCCACCGGCGTTCGGTGGATGAGCGAGAAATGGCAGACGCGCCGCGGCCGCATCTTCCTCGTTCCCGGCGATAGCCCCGTCGGTTATCGCCTGCCGCTCGGCGCCCTGCCCTATGTGGCGCCCTCCGCCTACCCCTATATCCATCCGCTCGACCCGACCGTCCCCCGGAACGACCTGCCTGACTTCGCCGAACGCAGCGCCCGTCCGCAGCACTCCCGCTTTCAAGCCGCGGAAGTACCGGAAACCCCGCAGGCCCAGCCACGCGACGAAATAGCCGGGCTGGTGCGCACCGCCATCAGTGTCGAGCCGCGCGACGGCAGGCTCTGCGTCTTCATGCCGCCGACGGCGAGCATCGAGGAATATATCGACCTGATCGCGTCTGCGGAGCGGGCGGCTGCCGCTCTCGGCCTGCCGGTGCACATCGAAGGTTATGCGCCGCCGCAGGACGAGCGCATCAACGTCATCCGCGTGGCGCCGGACCCGGGCGTGATCGAGGTCAATATCCATCCGGCCGGCAGCTGGCAGGATTGCGTCGACATCACCACGGCGGTCTACGAGGAGGCGCGGCAGAGCCGGCTCGGCGCCGACAAGTTCATGATCGACGGACGTCACACCGGCACCGGCGGCGGCAACCATGTGGTCGTCGGCGGCGCCAATCCCAACGACAGCCCGTTCCTGCGCCGCCCGGACCTCCTCAAGAGCGTCGTCCTGCACTGGCAGCGCCACCCGTCGCTCTCCTACCTGTTCTCCGGCCTCTTCATCGGCCCGACATCACAGGCGCCGCGCATCGACGAGGCCCGGCACGATCAGCTCTACGAGCTTGAAATCGCGCTCGCCCAGGTGCCGATGCCGGGCTCGGCAACGCCGCCTCCACTTCCGTGGCTGATCGACCGGTTGTTCCGCAACCTGCTCGTCGATGTCACCGGCAACACCCACCGCGCCGAGATCTGCATCGACAAGCTGTTTTCCCCGGACGGCCCGACGGGACGCCTTGGCCTCGTCGAGTTCCGCGGTTTCGAGATGCCGCCGAATGCCCGCATGTCGCTCGCCCAGCAATTGCTGGTGCGCGCCCTCATCGCCCGCTTCTGGAAACACCCGGTTGATGGCCGCTTCGTGCGCTGGGGCACGGCGCTGCATGATCGTTTCATGCTGCCGCACCATGTCTGGCAGGATTTTCTCGAGGTGCTCGCCGACCTCAGGACCCACGGCTTTGATCTGAAGCCCGAATGGTTCGAGGCTCAGCTCGAGTTCCGCTTCCCCTTCTGCGGCGAGGTCGAATACCAGGACGCCAGGCTCGAAATCCGCCAGGCGTTGGAACCCTGGCACGTCATGGGCGAGCAGGGCGCGATCGGCGGTACCGTGCGCTATGTCGACAGCTCGGTCGAGCGCCTGCAGGTCAAGCTCGATACTGCCAATCCCGAGCGCTATGCGGTCGCCTGCAATGGCCGGCCGATACCGTTGACGCGCACCGGCTCCAACGGCTCGGCTGTTGCCGGCGTCCGCTACAAGGCCTGGCAGCCGGCCTCGGGGTTGCATCCAGTGCTGCCGGTCAACACTCCCCTTACATTCGACATCTATGATACATGGTCGAATCGGGCGATTGGCGGATGTGTCTACCATGTCGCCCATCCGGGTGGGCGCAGCTACGACACGTTTCCGGTGAACGGCAACGAGGCCGAGGCGCGGCGCCTGGCGCGGTTCGAGCCCTGGGGGCATACGCCAGGAGGTTACCCGCTTCGCCCGGAAAACCCGTCGATGGAATTCCCGATGACGCTTGATCTCAGGCGTCCACCAGGAGCGTAAATGGCGAAGAAGCAGACAGCTGCCGCGAACGATCGCGGTGCCGAGGACGATCCGGTCTTCGGCTACCGCGCCCTTCCTGATATCGCCGACGAGATGCTCGACCGGGAGGGCAATGTCCGTCCCGTATGGCAGCGCCTGCTCGCGACCCTGGGGCGGCTCGACGAAACGGAACTTGCCAACCGCTTCGCCCGCGCCGACCGCTACCTGCGTGATGCCGGCGTGTTCTATCGTGTCTACGGTGCCAAGGAGGCTTCGGACCGGAGCTGGCCGCTATCGCATATCCCCGTCCTGATCGACGAAAGGGAATGGGCAACGGTTTCGCAAGGGCTCGTGCAGCGTGCCGAGCTCCTGGAGAAGGTGGTCGCCGATATCTACGGCGAGAACCGGTTGGTGCGCGAAGGTCTGCTTCCGCCGGCGCTCGTTGCCTCCAATCCGGAATTTCTGCGGCCGCTCGTCGGCGTGAAGCCGGCCGACGGTCATTTCCTCCATTTCGTATCCTTCGAGATCGGCCGTGGCCCCGACGGCAATTGGTGGGTGCTTTCGGATCGCACCGAAGCGCCATCCGGCGCGGGCTTCGCGCTGGAAAACCGGGTCGCGACCACGCGCGCCTTTTCCAATCTCTACGCGGAATCCCATGTCCACCGACTGGCGGGCTTCTTCGGTGAATTCCGAGACGCGCTTCAGAGCCGCAAGCTTCATCCGGATGATCGCATCGCCGTGCTTTCGCCAGGCATCGCCAACGAGACCTATTTCGAACACGCCTATATCGCCCGCTACCTGGGCTTCATGCTGCTTGAGGGTGAGGACCTGACCGTCGTCGGCGGTCGGGTGATGGTGCGAACCGTCGCCGGCCTCAAGCCGGTTGGCGTGCTCTGGCGTCGCCTTGATGCCGCCTTCGCCGATCCGCTCGAACTCAACCAGTCCTCGCATATCGGCACGCCCGGCATCGTCGAGGCGCTACGCGCCGGCTCGGTCTCGATCGTCAATGCGCTCGGCACCGGCATCGTCGAGACACGCGCCTTCCTCGCCTTCATGCCGGCGATCTGCCGCCATTTGCTCGGCGAGGAGCAGAAGCTCCCCTCGATCGCCACCTGGTGGTGCGGACAGCCGGCCGAGCGCGAACAGGTCGCTGCCAATCTCGATCGTATGGTCATCGGTCCGGCCTATGCGACGCGCCCCTTTTTCGATGACAACGGCCAGTCGCTGCTCGGCGCCACGCTAGATGAAAAAGCCCGCGCCTCGATCGCCGATTGGCTCGACGCCGAAGGCGGCAAGCTCGTCGGTCAGGAAGTCGTCACGCTTTCGACCACCCCCGCCTGGGTCCGTGGCCGGCTCACTCCACGACCCATGAGCTTGCGTGTCTTCGCGGCGCGGACCCGTGACGGCTGGCAGATCATGCCGGGCGGTTTCGCCCGCATCGGCTCCGGCGACGATGTGGCCGCGATCGCGATGCAGGCGGGCGGCACCGCCGCCGACGTCTGGATTGTCAGCGACCGTCCGGTCGAGCGCACCACATTGCTTCCGGCTGAGGAGAGCTTTACCCGCAACATGCCGGGAAGCCTGCCGAGCCGGGCAGCCGACAATCTCTTCTGGCTCGGCCGTTACATCGAGCGTTCGGAAGGGGCGCTGCGCATCCTGCGCGCCTGGCATGGCCGCTTTGCCGAAACCGCCGACCCGGACCTGCCGTTGCTGAGAGATGTCAGCGACTATCTCGACGCACTGGACATCGACACGCGCCAGCCGGTGCCCGACAGCCTGCTTGCCAACATCTCAAGCGCTCTTTTCAGCGCCGGCAACATCCGCGACCGGTTCTCCCCGGATGGATGGCTGGCGCTCAACGACCTTTCGCAGACGGCTCGCAAGTTTCACGCGACGGTGCAGTCGGGCGACGATGCGACCCGCGCGATGACGGTGCTGCTCCGCAAGCTCGCCGGCTTTGCCGGCCTCGTGCACGAAAACATGTACCGTTTCACCGGCTGGCGCTTTCTGTCGATCGGCCGATACCTGGAGCGCGGCCTTCACATGACGCGACTGCTCGGCCACATGTCGGGCCCCGATGCGCCCGACGGCGCCTATGACATGCTGCTCGAGATCGGCGACAGCGTCATGACCCACCGCCGGCGCTACAATGTCAGCACCGCCGCCTTGACCGTGACCGACCTTTTGGCGCTCGACCCGCTCAACCCGCGCTCGGTGCTCTACCAGCTGAACGAGATCAAGACCGAGGTGGAACTGCTGCCGAACGCCTTCGTCAACGGCCAGATGTCCCCCTTCTACCGCGAGGCGATGCGCCTGCATTCGGGCCTCGCGGTGATGACGCCGGAAGCGATGAACCTCGGCGTCTACAATCGGCTGGAGCGGGATCTCGAAAGCCTGTCCGATCTGCTCGCACGAACCTATCTCGGCTAGCGGGCAAAGGGACGACATGCTCTACGATATCAGCCTGAAGATCATCTATGACTATGAAGTACCGGTTTCCGGCGGGCGCCATCTCGTGCGCGTCATGCCGGCGACGCTTCCCGGTCGCCAGCGGCTCATCGTCGGTTCGCTCAGCTGCCAGCCAAATCCGGCCGAGCGCGCCGAAAGCATCGACTTCTTCGCCAACCCTTTCGCCTCGATCCTGTTTCGGTCTTCTCACGACGACCTGACGATCCGCATGCAAGCGCGGGTACAAGTGGAGCCGCAGCCTTTGACCGCGGATTTCTCACCTGACCTCGCGGGCCTGCCGGCCGAGCTTGCCGCCTGCTGGTCTGTCGACGCCGAAGCGCCGCACCACTTCACGGGACCAAGCCCGCTGCTGCCGGAGACACCTGAAATTGCCGCCTACGCAAGGGCAATCATCGCCGAGACAATGACGGTCCGGCAGATCGCCGCGGCGCTGTGCGAGCGCATCCACCGCGATTTCACCTATGACGGCGAGGCCACCACAGTGAACACCACGCCCGCGGAGGCCTTCAAGCTGAAGCGCGGCGTCTGCCAGGATTTCACCCATGTGATGATCGTGGCGCTGCGAAGCCTCGGCATCCCCGCCGGCTATGTCAGCGGCTTCCTGCGGACAATCCCTCCGCCCGGCAAGGAGCGCCTTGAGGGTGCCGACGCCATGCACGCCTGGGTGCGGATATGGTGCGGCACCACAGGCGGCTGGCTCGAACTCGACCCGACCAACAATATTCCGGCGGGAACCGACCACATCGTCGTCGGCCACGGCCGCGATTACGGCGACGTCGCCCCGGTCATCGGGGTCCTCAAGAGCTACGGCAGCCAGACGACGAAACAGGCCGTCGACGTCATTCCCGTTCTCTGACCCGATTTGACACAGCGAAATTCTCGTTTTCAGACACGGCAAATACCGCGGAACCCGCTGTAAGCACTGGCTTTCCTGCATTCCATTAAAATTGCAGTGATTGCTGGAACGATATCGTAAGCCATCGACGCTATTGATGCACTCAAGCTTGCAACGTGTTCCTTTGGGGTGTGCAAAGATGGGAAGACGATACACGGTAGGCCGGTCCTTCGTAGCGATGCTCAAGGACCGGGGTGGCAATTTCGGTATGATGGCGGCACTCGCAGCGCCGTTGATATTGGCAGCCGGCGGCGTCGCCGTTGATATGGCCGGCATGATGACGGCCAAGAACCAGATGCAGGATGCAGCGGATGCCGCAGCGCTTGCTGCGGCCTCTTCGCTGGTTTCGAAGGATCCGCCGACGATTGCCAAGGCAAAAGAAATAGCCGCGGCCTTCCTCAAGACCCAGTCGGGCGGCACCAGTGTCGACGTTCCCGGCGGGAAGGATTCCGGCGGCACGGGATCGTTGGCCAAAACCGCTTCGCCGGAAACATCGACGGCCGGCCAGCCGGTCATCGACATCGTTGAAAGCAGCAATGGCCCCACCGGCAAGGCCTACAACGTCACGGTCCTCAACAGGCAGACGTTCCAATTCAACGCGATGACACGCCTGCTCGGGAAGACATCGATCAACATCGAGACCCGCGCCACTGCCGAAAGCGCGACGGAGAGCAAGAACGCGCTCTCGATGTATCTGGTGCTCGACCGCTCCGGTTCCATGGCCTGGAAGACCAATACGAAGGACACGACCAAGACGTCGTGCCCGAACTACACGGAATCGAACTGGAGCAAGTATCCGAACCTGAAGGCAAGCAGCCCCTGCTACGTGACGAAGATCGACGCGCTGAAAAGCGCTGTCGGCGATTTGCTCAAGCAGCTGAACACCGCCGACCCGAACACGCTCTATGTCCGCACGGCAGCCGTCTCCTACAATTCGGCGCAGGACACGGCAGGAAACCTTGCATGGGGTACAACCGGCACCTCGACTTACGTGAACGCTCTTGTCGCGACAGGTGGCACTGCCTCGGGCAACGCGTTCAAGACAGCCTACGGCAAGGTAACCGCAGCGACCGAGGATAGCGCCCACAAGGCCAAGAACGGTCAGGTCCCCACGAAATACATCGTCTTCATGACCGATGGTGACAACAACAACACGAGCGACGACACGACAACCCTGACGTGGTGCGACACCGCTCGAAAGAACAATGTGCAGGTCTACACCGTCGCCTTCATGGCGCCGGACCGCGGCAAGTCGCTGCTCAAGGCCTGCGCCACGACGGAAGCGAACTACTTCCAGGCGGAAGAAGCCGGCGATCTGATCGCAGCCTTCAAGGCGATCGGCGAAAAAGCTTCGGCCATGGCTACACGCCTGACGAAATAAGACACCAAAACGTGCCAGCTCCATGCCGCCCGGTCCCGCCGGGCGGCATTTGCGTTCACGCACCGCCAGGTTCTTTCCGCCAGCGAGTTCCGTAGCTTGAGACAGTTCTAATCCATTTAAAAACATCTGTTGCAAGCGCTTCGGATCGATGCATAAATTGCCCTATCCCCGGTCGGTTCCGGCCTGCGACCTCCCAACGCAAAAGGGTAAAGACAGTTTCATGATGAACAGGCTCTCCACCAACGAAGTGCCGCAGCCCGCCCCCAGGTCGTCCGAACCAGGACAGCTTGCCGTCGAAATCCTCGAACGCCTGAAGTACCGCATCGGCAAGGATCCGAAGGTCGCCAAGCCCCATGACTGGCTGACCGCGGCGATCCTGGTCGCGCGCGACCGCATCACCGACAAGTGGATGGATTCCACCCGCAAGACCTATGCGACCGGCGCCAAGCGCGTTTACTACCTCTCGCTCGAATTCCTCATCGGCCGGCTGATGCGCGACGCCATGACCAATATCGGCCTGATGGACGAGATGCGCGATGCGCTCGCTTCGCTCGGTGTCGATATCGACGTTGTCGCCGAGCTCGAGCCGGATGCGGCGCTTGGCAATGGCGGCCTTGGCCGCCTTGCCGCCTGCTTCATGGAATCGATGGCGACCGTCGACGTGCCAGCCTATGGCTACGGCATCCGCTACATGCACGGCCTGTTCCGCCAGCAGATGGCCGACGGCTGGCAGGTCGAACTGCCGGAAACCTGGCTTGCCCACGGCAATCCCTGGGAGTTCGAACGGCGCGAAAGCTCTTACGAAATCGGCTTTGGCGGGGTCGTCGAAACGGCGAATGTCGATGAGGAAATCCAGCGTTTCGTCTGGAAGCCGGCCGAACGCGTCATCGCCACGGCCTTCGACACACCCGCCGTCGGCTGGCGGGCAAAGCGCGTCAACACGCTGCGGCTCTGGACGGCGCAGCCGATCGACCCGATCCTGCTCGCCGCCTTCAACGCCGGCGACCACATCGGCGCGCTGCGCGAAAGCAACAAGGCGGAAAGCCTGACCCGCGTTCTCTATCCCGCCGACGCGACGCCGGCCGGGCAGGAATTGCGTCTGCGCCAGGAATACTTCTTCTCCTCCGCCTCGCTGCAGGACATCCTGCGTCGTCATCTGCAGCAATATCCGGATTTCAACTCGCTGCCCGACGCCGTTGCGATACAGCTCAACGACACCCACCCGGCCGTCTCGGTTGCCGAACTGGTGCGATTGCTCACCGACATTCACGGCCTCGATTTCGAGCAGGCCTGGGACATCACCCGCCGCACGATCTCCTACACCAACCACACGCTTCTGCCGGAGGCGCTGGAAAGCTGGCCGGTGCCGCTGATCGAGCGGCTGCTGCCGCGCCATATGCAGATCGTCTACGCGATCAATGCCAAGATCTTGATCGAGGCCCGCCGGCAGAAGGGCGCAACGGACGACGAGATCCGCAACATCTCGCTGATCGACGAGAGTGGCGAACGGCGCGTGCGCATGGGCAATCTCGCCTTTGTCGGCTCGCATTCGATCAACGGCGTTTCGGCGCTGCACACCGAGCTGATGAAGGAAACGGTGTTTGCCGACCTGCACAAGCTCTACCCCGACCGCATCAACAACAAGACCAACGGCATTACCCCGCGCCGCTGGCTGATGCAGTGCAATCCCGGTCTCTTCGGCCTGATCCGCGACGCGATCGGCGACGAGTTCATGGACAATACCGAGGCGCTGCAGGCACTCGATGCCTTCGCGGACAAGCCGGACTTCCAGGAGCATTTCGCCGCCGTCAAGCGCGCCAACAAGGTGCGCCTCGCCCAGCTCATCCAGAGCCGGCTCGGCATCAGGCTCGATCCGTCGGCGATGTTCGACATCCAGATCAAGCGCATCCACGAATACAAGCGCCAGCTTCTGAACATCATCGAGGCGGTCGCGCTCTACGACCAGATCCGCTCGCATCCGGAACTCGACTGGGTGCCGCGCGTCAAGCTCTTCGCCGGCAAGGCGGCGCCGAGCTACCACAATGCCAAGCTGATCATCAAACTCGCCAACGACGTCGCCCGCGTCGTCAACAACGACCCGGCCGTGCGTGGCCTGCTCAAGATCGTCTTCGTCCCGAACTACAACGTCTCGCTCGCCGAGATCATGGTTCCGGCGGCCGACCTTTCCGAGCAGATCTCGACGGCAGGCATGGAAGCGTCAGGCACCGGCAACATGAAGTTCGCCCTGAACGGTGCGCTGACGATCGGCACGCTTGACGGCGCCAACGTCGAGATGCGCGACTGGATCGGCGAGGAAAACATCAAGATCTTCGGCATGACCGCCGAAGAGGTGACGAAGGCGCGCGCCGAGGGCCACAATCCGCGGGCGATCATCGAAGGTTCGCGCGAACTGTCGCAGGCGCTCCAGGCGATTGCCTCGGGCGTGTTCTCGCCGGACGACCGAAATCGCTTCTCCAGCCTTGTCGACGGTCTCTACAATCACGACTGGTTCATGGTCGCCGCCGATTTCGAGGCCTATGCCAAGGCCCAGCGCGAAATCGACCAGCTCTGGACGACACCGTCCGACTGGTATGCGCAAGCGATTCGCAACACCGCACGGATGGGCTGGTTCTCGTCCGATCGCACCATCCGGCAATATGCCGGGGAAATCTGGAGAGCTGGATGACGCCTTCGGCCGGCAAGGACCCGGAACCCGCAGCTTCAGGTCTGCTGTCAGCGCTGGATATCACGGCCATTCTTTCGGGTACGCACGAGGATCCCTTCGCGGTCCTCGGCGTGCACCCCGCCGGCAAGGCCATCCTTGCCCGCTGCTTCATTCCCGATGCCGAGACCGTGACGGTCGAAACGCTTGTCGGCAAGGAACTCGGCACACTCGAGCGACGTGACGACGCCGGCTTCTTCGAGGGACCGATCGCTCTCAAGAAACCCCAACCGGTGCGCTACCGCGCCCGCAATCAGGGCGGCGAATGGATCGTCGTCGATCCCTACAGCTTCGGTCCGGTGCTCGGCCCGATGGACGACTATTACATCCGTGAAGGTTCGCATCTGCGGCTCTTTGACAAGATGGGGGCGCATCCGATCGAGCACGACGGCGCGCGCGGCTACCACTTTGCCGTCTGGGCACCCAACGCCAGGCGCGTTTCTGTGGTCGGCCAGTTCAACGACTGGGACGGCCGGCGCCATGTCATGCGGCTGCGCGCCGACACCGGCATCTGGGAGATCTTCATTCCGGGAGTCGAGGGCGGCCTTGCCTACAAATACGAGATCCTCGACCGCAACGGCACGCTGCTACCCCTGAAGGCTGATCCCTTTGCGCGGCGCTCCGAGCTTCGCCCCAACACGGCCTCGATGACGACGCCGGAAATTGCCCAGACCTGGGACGACGAGGCGCACCGCAAACATTGGGCCTCGACCGACGCAAGGCGGCAACCGATCTCGATCTACGAGGTCCACGCCGGCTCATGGCAGCGCCGCGACAATGGCGAAATGCTCTCCTGGGACGAGCTCGCTGACCGGCTGATCCCCTACTGCGTCGACATGGGCTTCACCCATATCGAGTTTCTGCCGATCTCGGAATTTCCGTTCGATCCGTCCTGGGGCTACCAGACGACCGGTCTTTACGCGCCGACCGCCCGCTTCGGCGAGCCCGAAGGTTTTGCCCGCTTCGTCAACGGCTGCCACAAGGTCGGCATCGGCGTCATCCTCGACTGGGTGCCGGCGCATTTCCCGACCGACGAGCACGGCTTACGCTGGTTCGACGGCACGGCTCTTTACGAGCACGAGGACCCGCGCCAGGGCTTTCATCCCGACTGGAACACGGCGATCTACAATTTCGGCCGCCAGGAAGTGCTGTCGTTCCTCGTCAACAATGCGCTCTACTGGGCCGAGAAGTTCCATGTCGACGGCCTGCGCGTCGATGCGGTCGCCTCGATGCTTTACCTCGATTATTCGCGCAAGCACGGCGAGTGGGTGCCGAACGAGTATGGCGGCAACGAGAACCTGGAGGCTGTCCGCTTCCTGCAGACGATGAACACCGAGATCTACGGCTCCCACAAGGGCATCCTGACAATCGCCGAGGAATCGACCTCCTGGCCGAAGGTATCCCATCCGGTCCATGCCGGCGGCCTCGGCTTCGGCTTCAAGTGGAACATGGGCTTCATGCACGACACGCTGCAATATCTGTCGCGCGAGCCGGTGCACCGCAAGTTCCACCACAACGACCTGACCTTCGGCCTGCTCTATGCCTTCAGCGAGAACTTCGTGCTGCCGCTCTCCCACGACGAAGTCGTGCACGGCAAGGGTTCGCTGATCGCCAAGATGGCCGGCGACGACTGGCAGAAGTTTGCCAATCTCAGGGCCTACTACGCCTTCATGTGGGGCTATCCCGGCAAGAAGCTGCTGTTCATGGGCCAGGAATTCGCACAATGGCGCGAATGGTCCGAGGACCGCGCGCTCGACTGGAATCTGCTCGAATATCATCTGCACGAGGGCATGCGGCGCCTGGTACGTGACCTCAACGGAACCTACCGCGCCAAGCCGGCGCTGCACGCGCGCGACTGCGAGGGCGACGGTTTCGAGTGGCTGCTTGCCGACGACCGCGACAATTCGGTCTTCGCCTGGCTGCGCAAGGCACCGGGTGAAAAGCTCGTCGCTGTCATCACCAACTTCACCCCCGTCTACCGGGAAAGCTATGCCATTCCGCTGCCGGTCGAAGGTCGCTGGAAGGAGATCCTCAACACCGACGCGGAAATCTATGGAGGAAGCGGCAAAGGCAATGGCGGTGCCGTCCATGCCAAGAAGAACACCATAGGAGCAACGATTGCCAGCATCACACTGCCGCCTCTGGCGACCCTGATGCTGGAGCAGGAGTAAATTCCATCCGGCCCGCCCGCCGGTATCGGCGGCGGAACGAGACTGTAAAATTCGAGGGCCGCAAGGCGTCGCCAAGAGCCGCCGTGACGACCCCGGAAGTCAATGATTGGGGAGGACAAATGGTGGAAAAGCGTACGCAACCTCTGGCACGTGATGCCATGGCCTATGTTCTCGCTGGCGGTCGCGGCAGTCGCCTGAAGGAGCTGACCGACCGGCGCGCGAAGCCGGCGGTCTATTTCGGCGGTAAGGCCCGCATCATCGACTTCGCGCTTTCGAATGCGCTCAACTCCGGTATCCGCCGCATCGGCGTCGCCACCCAGTACAAGGCACACTCGCTGATCCGGCACCTGCAGCGCGGCTGGAATTTCTTCCGCCCGGAACGAAACGAAAGCTTCGACATCCTGCCCGCCAGCCAGCGCGTTTCCGAGACGCAATGGTACGAGGGCACCGCCGACGCGGTCTATCAGAACATCGACATCATCGAGGACCACGGCGTCGAATACATGGTCATCCTCGCCGGCGACCATATCTACAAGATGGACTATGAATTGATGCTGCAGCAGCACGTCGATTCCGGCGCCGACGTCACCATCGGTTGCCTCGAAGTGCCACGCATGGAAGCAACCGGCTTCGGCGTCATGCATGTCGACGACAAGGACCGCATCATCGCCTTCGTCGAGAAACCAGCCGATCCGCCGGGCATTCCCGGCAATCCCGACATGGCGCTTGCCTCCATGGGCATCTATGTCTTCCACACGAAGTTCCTGATGGATCTTCTGCGCCGCGACGCCGCCGATCCGAAATCGAGCCGCGACTTCGGCAAGGACATCATTCCCTACATCGTCGACAACGGCAAAGCCGTCGCCCACCGCTTTGCCCAGTCCTGCGTGCGGTCGGATTTCGAGCGCGAGGCCTATTGGCGCGATGTCGGTACGATTGACGCCTACTGGCAGGCCAATATCGACCTGACGCATGTGACGCCGGAACTCGACATCTACGACAGCACCTGGCCGATCTGGACGTTTGCCGAGATCAAGCCGCCGGCGAAATTCGTGCATGACGACGAGAACCGACGCGGCTCGGCGACGTCGTCGCTCATCTCCGGCGACTGCATCATCTCGGGCGCAGCACTCAACCGCAGCCTGTTGTTCACAGGTGTCCGGGTAAATTCATATTCCCGTCTGGAGAATGCCGTAGTTCTTCCCGATGTGAAGATCGGTCGCCATGCGACGCTACGCAACGTGGTCATCGACAGCCGTGTCGTGATCCCGGAGGGCCTCGTCGTCGGCGACGACCCGGAACTCGATGCCAAGCGTTTCCGGCGTTCGGAAAACGGCGTCTGCCTGATCACGCAAACGATGATCGACAAGCTGGGAATGTAGGCACTCCATGAACGTCCTGTCCGTTGCGTCCGAAGTCTATCCGCTGATCAAGACCGGGGGGCTCGCCGATGTCGTCGGCGCGCTCCCGACAGCGCTTTTGCCGCACGGCGTCAAGACCCGCACCCTGGTGCCCGGCTATCCGGCCGTGCTGCAGAAGCTGAAGAAGAAAAAGAAGGTCGGCACATTCGACAACCTGTTCGGCAATCCGGCGACAATTCTCGCAGCCGTAATCGACGGACTGGATCTTCTGATCCTCGACCAGCCGGCGCTCTACAACCGCGACGGCGGCCCCTATGTCGATGCGACCGGCCTCGATTATGCCGACAACTTCCGGCGTTTCGCGGCACTTTCGCTTGCAGCGGCAGAGATCGCCGGCGGCGACGTCATCCCCGGCTGGAAACCCGACATCGTCCATGCCCATGACTGGCAGACGGCACTGACACCCGTCTACATGCATTTCGGTCCTGCCGCCGCCACACCGACGGTCTTGACCATCCACAACATCGCCTTCCAGGGCCAGTTCGGGGCCGCGGTCTTTCCGGAGCTGGCGCTGCCGCCGGAAGCCTTCTCGATGCAGTTCGTCGAATATTACGGCGACGTCGGCTTCCTGAAGGGTGGCCTGCAGACCGCAGATGCGGTCACCACCGTCAGCCCATCCTACGCCCAGGAAATCCTGACACCAGAATTCGGCATGGGCCTCGAGGGCCTGTTGAAGAGCCGCGTCGCCAACCTTTCGGGCATCGTCAACGGCATTGACGCCGACATCTGGGATCCGCAGACCGACCCGCATATCGCCCAGCATTTCAGCGCGACGACCTTGAAGCAGCGCGCCGGCAACCGGCGGGCGCTCGAAGAACGCTTCGGCCTTGAAAAGGGCAATGGCCCCATTTTCTGTGTCGTCAGCCGGCTGACCTGGCAGAAGGGCATGGACCTCGTCGCGGAAGTGGCGGACGAACTCGTAGCCCTTGGCGGCAAACTGATCGTGCTCGGCTCCGGCGACGCCGCGCTCGAGGGCGCGCTGCTTGCTGCCGCCTCCCGCCATCGCGGCCATATCGGCATGGCTACCGGCTACAACGAGCCGCTGTCGCATCTGATGCAGGCGGGCTCGGACGCAATCCTCATTCCATCACGTTTCGAGCCCTGCGGCCTGACCCAGCTCTATGGCCTGCGCTACGGCTGCGTGCCCGTCGTCGCCCGCACCGGCGGGCTTGCCGACACGATCATCGACGCGAACGAGGCCGGGCTTGCGGCCAAGGTCGCCACCGGCTTCCAGTTCGCGCCTGTCAATGGCGACGGGTTGCGACTTGCGATCCGGCGCGTGCTGCGTGCATACAGCGAGCCCAAGGTCTGGGCGAAAATTCAGACCCAGGGCATGAAATCGGACGTTTCCTGGGCCACAAGTGCCGAGCGTTACGTCTCTCTATATTCCGGTCTTCTCGGGAAAGGTTAAGTCAGCATGATAAGAACGGTTACCACAACCCCCTACGGCGACCAGAAGCCTGGTACGTCAGGGCTGCGCAAGAAGGTCCCGGTCTTCCAGCAGAAGAACTATGCCGAGAACTTCATCCAGTCGATCTTCGATTCGCTTGAGGGCTTTCAGGGTGAAACCCTGGTGATCGGCGGCGACGGCCGCTACTACAACCGCGAGGTCATCCAGATCGCCCTCAAGATGGCTGCAGCCAACGGCTTTGGCCGCGTGCTCGTCGGCCGCGGCGGCATCCTGTCGACGCCGGCTGCCTCCAACGTCATCCGCAAGTACGGGGCATTCGGCGGCATCGTGCTTTCGGCCAGCCACAACCCCGGCGGTCCGACCGAAGATTTCGGCATCAAGTACAATATCGGCAATGGCGGCCCGGCACCGGAAAAGATCACGGACGCGATCTTTGCCCGCAGCAAGGTGATCGATAGCTACAAGATCTCCGACGTCGCCGATATCAACCTCGATGCCGAAGGCACGCAGGAACTCGACGGCATGACGGTCACGGTCATCGATCCGGTCGCCGACTATGCCGAACTGATGGAGAGCCTGTTCGACTTCGATGCCATCCGCAAGCTGATTGCGGGCGGCTTCCGCGTCGTCTTCGATGCGATGAGCGCTGTCACCGGGCCTTACGCCAAGGAGATCATCGAGAAGCGTCTCGGCGCGCCCAAGGGCTCGGTGATGAACTTCATTCCGCTGCCGGATTTCGGCGGCCACCATCCGGACCCGAATCTGGTGCATGCCCGCGCGCTCTACGAGACGATGATGGCGCCCGACGCGCCGGACTTCGGCGCCGCATCGGACGGCGACGGCGACCGCAACCTCGTCATCGGCCGCGGCATCTTCATCACGCCGTCCGATAGTCTCGCAATGCTTGCCGCCAACGCGCATCTGGCGCCCGGCTACGCCAAGGGCCTTGCCGGCATTGCTCGCTCGATGCCGACCAGCGGTGCTGCCGACCGTGTCGCCGAGAAGCTCGGCATCGGCATCTACGAGACTCCGACCGGCTGGAAGTTCTTCGGCAACCTGCTCGACGAGGGCATGGCGACGATCTGTGGCGAGGAAAGTGCCGGTACCGGCTCCAACCATGTGCGCGAGAAGGACGGCCTCTGGGCGGTGCTGCTCTGGCTCAACATCCTTGCCGCCCGCAAGGAAAGCGCGCTTGATATCGTCCAGAAGCACTGGGCGACCTATGGCCGCAACTACTACTCGCGCCACGACTATGAAGAGGTCGATTCCGACGCCGCCAACGGCCTGATGGCCAACTTGCGCGACCAGCTTGCGACGCTTCCGGGCACGTCCTTCGGCGCGCTCAAGGTCGAAACAGCTGACGACTTCGCCTACAACGACCCGGTCGACCACTCCGTCAGCAAGAACCAGGGCATCCGCATCCTGTTTGCAGGCGGCTCGCGCGTCGTTTTCCGCCTCTCCGGAACCGGAACCTCGGGCGCAACGCTGCGCGTCTACATCGAGCGCTTCGAGCCGGACGCCGCACGTCACGGTATCGACACCCAGGAAGCCTTGGCCGACCTCATCGCAGTTGCCGACGAGATCGCCGGCATCAAGACCCGCACCGGCCGCACCGAGCCGAGCGTCATTACCTGAGACACCGCACAAGGGCCGCTTCATGCGGCCCTTCTTCTTTCGACCGCTCCCCCATGTCCGGGCAGAGGGGGTGAGCGGCGTATACGTTGAACAAGAGGGCCGCCTTCATGCCGACAGCCGGAAATCCTCCCCTCGGTGCCACCGTCACGCCTGAGGGCACCACGTTTTCGGTCTGGTCGCGCAACGCCGCCCGCATCGACCTCTGCCTGTTCGACAAGACCGGATCCAGGCAGTTGCGGCAGCTGCCGATGGCGCGCAACGGCGACGTGCATAGCCTGACGGTCGTGGATGCCCCGAAGGGCACGCGCTATGGCTTTCGCGCCGATGGCGTCTATTCGCCCGATCACGGCCTCTGGTTTGACCCTTCCAAGCTGCTGGTCGATCCCTATGCCGTCGAACTCGACCGGCCTTTCCGGCATGATCCGCGCCTGACGATCTTTGGCGAGGACACCGCCGATCTGGTGCCAAAAGCGATCGTATCCGATGTGAAGTCGGTCAAGCCCAAGAAACCGCTGTTTCAGGCCGGCGGCCTTATCTATGAGATTGCCGTCAAGCCCTTCACCATCCTGCATCCCGATGTGCCGGAGGCCAAACGCGGCACGGTGGCGGCCCTTGCCGAGCCCGTGATCATCGAGCACCTCAAGCGCCTCGGCGTCTCGGCGATCGAACTGATGCCGATCGTCGCCTGGATCGATGAACGCCACCTTCCACCGCTCGGACTGAAGAATGGCTGGGGTTACAACCCGATCGCGCCAATGGCACTCGATCCGCGCCTGGTGCCGGGTGGCATCAAGGAATTGAGGAAGACCGTCGAAGCACTGCGCAAGGCCGGCATCGGCGTTATCCTCGATCTCGTCTTCAACCACTCCGGCGAGAGCGACCGCTTCGGCACCACGCTGTCGATGCGCGGCCTCGACAACCTGACCTACTACCGCCACGTCACCGACCGTCCGGGCGAACTGATCAACGACACCGGCTGCGGCAACACGATTGCCTGCGACCACCCGGTGGTCGAGGCACTGATCCTCGCCAGCCTGCGCCACTTCGTGCATGCGGCCGGCGTCGACGGCTTCCGCTTCGACCTCGCCTCGATCCTCGGCCGCGACATGGGCGGTTTCCACCGTGATGCCGGGCTCTTCCAGGCGATCTCAGCCGATCCGCTGCTTGCCAACCGGGTACTGATCGCCGAACCCTGGGACGTCGGTCCCGGCGGCTACCAGCTCGGCAACTTCCCCTCTCCCTTCCTCGAATGGAACGACCGCGCCCGCGACGACATCCGAATCTACTGGCGCGGCGACCGCCACGCGATCGGCGCGCTGGCAACGGCTGTTGCGGGCTCGTCCAACAGCTTTTCCCGCTGGGGCGAGAGCGGGACGCGCACCGTCAACTTCATCGCCGCCCATGACGGCTTCACGCTTGCCGACATCGTTTCCTATGCCGGTAAGCACAACGAGGCCAACGGCGAGGAGAACCGCGACGGCCACAACGAGAACCACTCCTGGAACAACGGCGCGGAAGGCCCGACAACCGATCCAGAAATCAAGATGGCCCGACGCCACGACGTGATGGCGCTGCTCGGCACGCTGTTTTCGTCACGCGGAACGATCATGCTGGCCGCCGGTGACGAAGGCGGCCGAAGCCAGAGCGGCAACAACAACGCCTATTGCCAGGACAACGCCATCACCTGGCTCGACTGGACCGCGATGGATGACGAGATCGTTGCCCATACGGGCGCACTGTTGGCAATGCGCCGACGCTTCGACGTGTTCGACCAAACCGCATTCCTGACCGGGAATGGCGATGTCGAATGGCGGCGCCTCGACGGGCAACCGATGACGACAGGCGACTGGGAGCATCCGGCGACGGACAATCTGATGATGGTACTGACCACCCGTGACCGCACCCAGAAGCGGGCGACGCGGCTTGCCGTTGTCATCAATCGCAGCCATGCGCCGCATCCTGTCCGGTTGCCCGACAGCATCGACGGAAAGTGGCAGGATGCGCTGGCGGCGTCATCCCCTGCCGATCACGTCGCACCGCGCTCGATCGGCTTCCACGTCGAGGTTTTCTAAAGCTTTTCCACCACTTGCAGGTTGCAGCGGGCGAGCCTATAGATCGCTCGGGGCTTGTTTCGAGGCGTTCACATGCTTGAGGACATTTCACTTTCTGAGATCAAGGAACTGGTCGGCAAGGAAGTCGGCGTTTCCGACTGGATCACGGTCACTCAGGAAACGATCGACAAGTTTGCCGAGGCAACCGGCGACTATCAATATATCCACGTCGACCCAATCCGCGCGGCCGCCGAGACGCCCTTTGGCGGCACCATTGCGCACGGCTTCCTGTCGCTCTCGCTGCTTTCGGCGATGAACTACAATTGCCTGCCGAAGATCCGCGAACAGACCATGGGCATCAACTACGGCTTCGAAAAGGTGCGCTTCGTAGCGCCGGTGAAGAGCGGTGCCAAGGTGCGCGGCCACTTCACGATGGCCGATGCGCGATTCCGCGGCGCCAGCATGCTGATGATCACCTATGACGTCAGCGTCGAGATCGAGGGCGAACGCAAGCCGGCGCTGACCGGCACCTGGCAGACGATCATCCAGTTCGATCCCAAGGATCGGCCCGCCGATGCGTAATCCTCCCGCCGCCGAGTGAAATCCAATGAGCGCTACCGTGACTGTCGCGCCGGTCGATGACCGCTTCGTCGCGGACTTTGCCGGCTGTGACTTCTCCTTCGAGGTGATTTCCGAGGCGCTGCCGCCCTTCACAGGTCCCGGTCTCGGTGCCGTCGCTCGCGTCGAAGCCTACACCAAGACCTATGAGGCCGATCCGAAGGAATTGACGGACGCAGCCACGGAACTGGATGCAGCCCTTTTTTGCGCACGCATAAACGGCAGGCTTGCCGGCTACATCGCGCTGTCGAAGGCTTGGAACGGCTTTGCCGAGGTCGACGACATTGCAGTCGACCGAGAAGCTCGCCGCACCGGCGTCGCCAAGGCACTCATGGACCTGGCGGTATCATGGGCGAAGGAACAGGGCCTGCCGGGGATCCGCCTAGAGACCCAATCGAACAATGTCGGGGCCTGCCGCTTCTATGAGCGCTACGGTTTCGAACTCGCCGGCTACGATCGCCATCTCTATTCCGCGCTGACGCCCGGAACCCGCGAGATCGCGCTCTACTGGTATTTCCGTTTCGTCTGAGAAAATCGAACAGAGCGTCGGCAGACCAAACCGGCTGTCGTGGTCGCCAGATCAGTTTAGGGAGAGGCAGTTGCGCCAGCGTATTATCGTGTGTCCGCTCATTCAGAACCAGGGCGCCTATTTGCTCTGCAAGATGCCGCCCGATCGCGGCGTATTTCCCGGGCAATGGGCGCTTTCCGGCGGCGGGCTTGAGCCGGGGGAACGTCTCGAGGAAGGCCTGCGCCGCGAAATACGGGAGGAGCTTGGAGACCGTCTGGCCATCGGTGCGATCCATCCCTGGACCTTTCGCGACGACATCAGGACCAAGGCCTATGCCGATGGCTCGACCGAGCAGCTCCATATGATCTATTTGATCTTTGACTGCGAGGCCGAAAATCGCGACGTCACCCTCAACGACGAGTTCGTCGAACATGCCTGGGTCGAGCCCGAGCACCTCCAGGATTACGACCTCAACGAAGCGACGCGGCGCACGCTCCTGGAAAAAGGCATCCTGCAAGCTCGGCAATGAGAGTGCGCAGACTTTAGACAGTCTTCGAAAGCCGGGAAGCGCCTGAGAGCCCTTCCCGGCTTTTTCATTCAATGGCCGGCGTCTTCGGCACCTTCGGAGAGCAGTCCGAAGACGAAGGGCGAGAACGAGCGCCAGCACTCGACGCGGAACTGGTCTTCAGCCGTGCGGAAGAGGATGATCTCCGCCTTGCCGAGAATGGTGCGCGAGCACGCGCCAACCGGAAAGATCGGTAGCGAGAGATCCTGCGGGCAGCCGCTGTTGATCGCCACGTCCGCGCCCGGACCACTGACGATCACGGCAACGTTGCGGTGCGAGATGTCGGCCGCCGAATGCAGCGTCCCGCTCGAAGCAGCCGCCGCCATCAGGTCGGCTTCGCCTTCATCGATCACCAGCCACTCGTCGGGACCGATCCAAAGCGCATGGCGCTGGCCTGAGGAGGCCGAGGTCTTCGGCCGCGTCGGCAGGGTGACGCCGAGTGCTGCGGAAAGTGCGGGAAGCGCATCGGCGCCAGCGCGCAGCGAGATGCGCGTTGCCGCCGGTGCCGGCGTCAGGATCGCTTCGGCCGAGCCGCCGCGCGCGGTGAGTGCCGCCTTGCGGCTTGCAATTGCCTGGTCAGCCATGGAGGCGGCCCCCTTCCTTGTCAAAGAACACCATGTCGCTCACTTCGACGGCGATGGTGCGATCGGTCATCGGCACGTAGAGCGTCTGTCCCAGGCGCGCGCGGCCACCGGCGACCATGGCGAGCGCAATCGAACGGCCGCAGTTTTCCGACCAGTAGGACGACGTCACATGACCGAGCATGGTCATCGGCTTCGGCTGGTTCGGATCGGCGACGATCTGCGCGCCCTCCTCCAGCACCATCTTCGGATCCTTGGTCAAAAGGCCAACGAGCTGCTTGCGGCCGTCCTTGACGAGATCCGGGCGTTTGAGGCCACGGATGCCGACGAAGTCGGGCTTCTTCTTCGAGACTGCCCACGAGAGGCCGGCATCGTCAGGCGTCAGCGTGCCATCGGTATCCTGGCCGACGATGATGTAGCCCTTTTCGGCGCGCAGCACGTGCATGGTTTCGGTGCCGTAGGCGCAGGCGCCCATCGGTTCGGCCCGTGCCCAGATCGCCTCCCAGACCGCCTGGCCATAGTCGGCCGGAACGTTGACTTCGAAGCCGAGCTCGCCGGTGAACGACATGCGGAAGAGCCGGGTCGGCACGCCGCAGATCTTGCCTTCGGCCACGCTCATGTGCGGGAAGGCCTCATTGGAAAGGTCGATGCCTTCGACGAGCGGCGCGATGATCTCGCGAGCCTTCGGCCCCTGCACGGCGATGACGGCCCACTGTTCCGTCGTCGAGGTCAGCCACACCTTCAGATGCGGAAACTCCGTCTGCAGATAGTCCTCCATGTGGTTCATGACGCGCGGCGCACCGCCGGTTGTCGTTGTCACGTGGAAGCGGTCTTCTGCCAGGCGGCCGACCACGCCGTCGTCGTAGACGAAGCCGTCGTCGCGCAGCATGATGCCGTAGCGGCAGCGGCCGGGCTTCAGGTTGTCCCAGGCGTTGGTGTACATCAGATTGAGGAACTGCGCCGCATCCGGGCCGACGACCTCGATCTTGCCGAGCGTCGAGGCATCGAAGACACCAGCGACGTCACGCACCGTCTTGCATTCGCGCGCGATCGCCTCATGCATGTCCTCGCCGGCCTTCGGATAGAACCAGGCGCGCTTCCAGTTGCCGACATCCTCGAACTCGGCGCCATGCGCCTCCTCCCAGGCATGAATGGGCGTCTTGCGCGCCGGATCGAAGAGGGCACCACGCGAGTGGTTGACGATCGTGCCGAAGGTCACCGGCGTATAGGGCTGGCGGAAGGTGGTGAGACCCACCTGCGGAATGTCCTTGCCGAGCGCTTCGGCGGCGATGGCCAGACCGTGCATGTTGGAAAGCTTGCCCTGGTCGGAGGCCATGCCGTTGGTGGTGAAGCGCTTGATATGCTCGATCGAGTGCATGCCTTCGCGCACCGCCAGGCGGATGTCCTTGGCGCAGACGTCGTGCTGGAAGTCGATGAAGGCCTTGACCGTCGTGTCCGGTCCGGCACCTTCGCCAGCACCGATCATGCCGCCGGTCCAGCCGAAGCGGTTTTCGCCCGCTAGCGTCACCTGCGCCCCGCCTTCGGCACCGGCCGCACGCGCGGTCAGTTCACCGGCGGCCAGCGCCTCGTCGATGGTTGCCTGCAGGTCGTCGGTGCCGTTGCAGGCGCCGATCGACAGGCAATCCTGCAGATAGGTGCCGGGCAGGAAGCGCTGCGTTGCCGCATCGAACTTCACCTTGCCGCGCGACTGCGAGAACAGGTGCACCGAGGGCGTCCAGCCGGCCGAGACCAGCAGCGCGTCAACGGCGAACTTGCGGGCCGAGCCGCCACCGTTGCGGGCAACGCTGATCGAATTGACCCGGAGCTTGCCGCCGGCCTTGATGACAGAATGTCCGGTCAACACTTCGATGCCGAGCTTGCGCGCTTCCGAGAGCACCGCTTCACCCGGATTTTCGCGGCAATCAACGATGACGGGAACCGAGACACCGGCGCGTTTCAGGTCGAAGGCAGCCTCATAGGCCGAGTCATGGGCGGTGTAGACGCCGACCTTCGAGCCGACGGCGACGCCAAAATGGTTGAGATAGGTGCGGCCTGCCGAAGCGAGCATGATGCCCGGCCGGTCGTTGTTGGCAAACACCATGTGCCGCTCGATCTGGCCGTTGGCGAGGATCACCTTCTTGGCCCGCACCTGCCACAGCCGCTCGCGCGGCAGGGACTTGTCGAGTGCTGCAAGGTGATCCGTCACGCGCTCGACCAGGCCGACGAAGTTGTGGTTGTAGTAGCCGAAGCCGGTGGTGCGGGTGAGCAGCGTGACGTTGTCCATCTCGGCCAGCGTCTTGGCGGTCTCCTGCGCCCACTCCCAGCCGTCCTTGCCGTCGATCGTCGTGCCGCTTTCATAGCGAAGCGCACCGCCAACTTCCGGCTGCTCGTCGCAGATGATCACCTTGGCGCCGGCCCTGGCGGCGGCAAGTGCTGCCGAAAGTCCGGCAACGCCCGCACCGATCACCAGTACGTCGCAATGGGCATAGCGGCTGGCATAGTGATCCGGATCGGCTTCCGTCGGGGCGACGCCGAGGCCGGCGGCGCGACGGATGAAGGGTTCATAGATCGCGTGCCAGGCGGCCTTCGGCCACATGAAGGTCTTGTAGTAGAAGCCGGCGGCGAAGAACGGCGACATCAGGTCGTTGATGCCACCGACGTCGAAGGCGAGCGACGGCCAGCGGTTCTGCGATTCCACCTTCATGCCGTCGAAGACTTCCTGCACCGTGGCGCGGACGTTCGGCTGGCGACGGGCGGCATCACGCGACACGTCGAGCAGCGCATTCGGCTCCTCCGCGCCGGCCGAAAGAATGCCGCGCGGGCGGTGATACTTGAACGAGCGGCCGACGAGGTGAATGCCGTTGGCAAGCAGTGCCGAGGCGACCGTATCGCCTTCGAGCGCCGTCAGCGTGCGACCGTCGAAGGTGAAGCGCGCGGTGCGGGCAGGTGTCAGGCGGCCGACGCCCGGAATGCGATTGGCACCCATCATTTCGCGGCTCCCTTATCCTGCTCGCTTTGGAGAATGGCTGATATGTCAGGCTTCGGCTCGCCGGCCTTATACGTGGTGTAGAAACGGTCGCTGACCGTGTCGCGGGCGGCGTTGAAGAAGCGGCCGCAGCCATGGATATGGCGCCAACGCTCGAAGATCAGACCCTTCGGGTTCTGACGCAGGAAGAAATACTCCTCGAACTCCTCGTCGGTGATGTCGGCGATGTTTTCCGGACGTGCGATATGGGCGTCGCCGGCGCCGCGGAATTCGAGCTCGGAGCGCTCTTCCTCGCAATAGGGGCAATAGATCAGAAGCATCTCGAAATCCTCAGTGCGCAACGGCGGCGGCAGCCGCCTCGTCGATGAGCCGGCCAGTGCGGAAGCGCTCCAGCGTCAGCCCTGCGGCGAGACGATGCGGCTCGCCCTTGGCGATCAGATGGGCGAAGAGATTGGCCGAGCCTGGCGTCGCCTTGAAGCCGCCCGTACCCCAGCCGGCATTCAGGAACAGGCCCGGAACCGGGGTCACGCCCTGGATTGGCGAGCGGTCCTGGGTGACGTCGACGATACCGCCCCACTGACGCATCATCTTGACGCGACGGAACATCGGGAAGAGCTCGCAGATCGCATCCAGCGTATGGGTGATGATCTGCAGGCCGCCGGTCTGCGAATAGGAATTGTACTGGTCGGTACCCGCGCCGATGACGAACTCACCCTTGTCGGACTGCGAGATATAGGCATGCACCGAGTTCGACATGACGACGCAGGGGAAGATCGGCTTCAGCGGTTCGGAGACCAGCGCCTGCAGCGGCTGGCTCTGCAGCGGCACGCGAACGTCCGCCATCTGCATCAGCACCGAGGTGTGGCCAGCGGCAGAGATACCGACCTTCTTGGCGCCGATGTAGCCGCGGCTGGTGTCGACGCCGACGACCCGGCCGGTCTCGTCGCGACGGATGCCGGTCACTTCGCAGTTCTGGATGATGTGCACGCCGCGGTCAGAGGCAGCGCGCGCATAACCCCAGGCAACCGCATCATGGCGGGCCGTGCCGCCGCGGCGCTGCAGCGCTGCGCCATTGATCGGGTAGCGCGCGGTCTTGGCGATATCGAGCGGCGGGCAATAGGCCTTGGCCTGCTCCGGCGTCAGCCACTCATTGTCAATGCCATAGAGCCGGTTGGCATTGATATGGCGCTTGAACGACTGCTGGTCGTGAATGTTGTGCGACAGCATCATGACGCCGCGCGGCGAATACATGACGTTGTAGTTCAGATCCTGCGACAGGTTCTCCCAGAGCTTCAGCGAATGCTCATAGATGTCCATGCTCTCTTCATAGAGATAGTTGGACCGGATGATGGTGGTGTTGCGGCCTGTATTGCCGCCGCCGATCCAGCCCTTTTCGAGCACTGCGACATTGGTGATGCCGTGTTCCTTGGCGAGGTAATAGGCTGCACCCAGGCCATGACCGCCGCCACCGATGATGATTACATCATACTCTTTGCGCGGCTCCGGCGAAGCCCAGTGCGGACCCCACCCCTTATGGCCGCGCAACGCCTCGCGCGCCACGGCGAAAACTGAATATTTGCGCATCGGCCTCTACTCCATGAACCCCGTTCTCATTGGCGTTAGAAATCGCAAATCCGAGACCTGCGCAACGTTTCTTTTGCGACGCAATTGCGTGGACTTGC